>NZ_JBFIIG010000043.1:0-26996 GCF_041601375.1 Pseudomonas sp.
GAGGAAGGCCCGGGTTCGTTGAGCCTGAGCCTGAGCCAGAGCCGGCTGCGTCGCCTGATCGAGCGCACCAGCTTCGCCATGGCACAACAAGACGTGCGCTATTACCTTAACGGCATGCTGCTGGAGGTGCAGACCGGCATCCTGCGTGCCGTCGCCACCGACGGTCATCGACTGGCCATGTGTTCGATGGCCGCCGAGATCGAACAAACCGAACGGCATCAGGTGATAGTGCCGCGCAAGGGCATTCTCGAGCTGGCGCGTCTGCTGACCGAGCAGGATGCCGACGTCGGCATCATCCTGGGCCAGCATCACATTCGCGCGACCACCGGTGAGTTCACCTTCACCTCCAAACTGGTCGACGGCAAGTTCCCGGATTACGAGCGAGTGCTGCCGCGCGGTGGCGACAAATTGGTGGTCGCCGATCGTCAGGGTCTGCGCGAAGCGTTCAGCCGCACCGCTATTCTGTCCAACGAAAAGTACCGCGGTATACGTTTGCAACTGGCTGCCGGCCTGCTGAAAATTCAGGCGAACAACCCGGAGCAGGAAGAGGCCGAAGAAGAGATCGCCGTGGACTACAACGGCAATCAGTTGGAGATCGGTTTCAATGTCAGCTACCTGCTCGATGTACTGGGCGTGATGACCACCGATCAGGTGCGCCTGATTCTGTCCGACTCCAATAGCAGTGCTCTGGTGCAGGAGGCCGATAACGACGATTCCGCCTATGTCGTTATGCCCATGCGCCTGTAACTGCTGAATGTCCCTCACCCGCGTCATGGTCACCGCGGTGCGCAACTTGCACCCGGTGACCCTCTCCCCCTCCCCGCGCATCAATATCCTCTACGGCGCCAACGGCAGCGGCAAGACCAGTGTCCTGGAAGCCGTTCACCTGCTCGGCTTGGCCCGCTCATTTCGCAGCACACGGCTCCTGCCGATGATTCAGTACGAGCAACTGGCCTGTACGGTTTTTGGCGAAGTTCGGCTGGGCGATGGCCGGCAAAGCAGCCTGGGTGTTTCCCGTGTTCGTCAGGGCGAGTTGCAGATTCGCATCGATGGGCAGAATGCACGCAGTGCTGCTCAGCTGGCTGAAGCGCTGCCACTGCAATTGATCAACCCGGACAGTTTCCGCTTGCTCGAGGGCGCGCCCAAGGTTCGTCGGCAGTTTCTCGACTGGGGAGTGTTCCACGTGGAACCTCGTTTTATGCCGGCCTGGCAGCGCCTGCAGAAGGCCCTGCGGCAGCGGAACTCGTGGCTGCGGCATGGTACACTTGATGCCGCTTCGCAGGCGGCCTGGGACCGTGAGCTATGCCTGGCGAGCGACGAGATCGATGGTTATCGCCGGGCCTATATCCAGGCCCTGAAACCGGTATTCGAGCGCACGCTGAGCGAGCTGCTGGAGCTGGAAGGTTTGACCCTCAGTTATTACCGCGGCTGGGACAAGGAGCGCGGGCTGAGTGAGGTGCTGGCCACTTCCCTTCTCCGCGATCAGCAGATGGGTCATACCCAGGCCGGTCCTCAGCGTGCCGATCTCAGGTTGCGTCTGGCTGCGCATAGTGCTGCAGAGATATTATCGCGAGGTCAGCAGAAACTGGTCATTTGCGCCCTGCGTATCGCCCAGGGTCATTTAGTTAATCAGGCCAAGCGCGGGCAGTGCATTTATCTGGTGGATGACTTGCCGTCAGAACTGGATGAACAGCACCGCCGCGCCTTGTGCCGTTTGTTGCAAGACTTGCACTGCCAGGTGTTCATCACCTGCGTAGATCATCAATTGTTGAGGGAAGGCTGGCGCACGGATACGCCCGTCGCCATGTTCCACGTGGAACATGGCCGTATCACCCAGACCCACGCCACCGGGAGTGAAGCATGAGCGAAAACCAAACGTACGACTCCAATAACATCAAGGTCTTGAAAGGCCTGGATGCCGTACGCAAGCGACCTGGCATGTACATCGGCGATACCGACGATGGCAGCGGTCTGCACCACATGGTGTTCGAGGTGGTCGACAACTCGATTGACGAAGCCCTGGCGGGGCATTGCAGCGACATCATCATCACCATCCACCCGGATGAATCCATCAGCGTGAGCGACAACGGTCGTGGCATTCCGGTGGACATCCATAAGGAGGAAGGTGTGTCCGCCGCCGAGGTCATCATGACCGTGCTGCATGCTGGCGGTAAGTTCGATGACAACTCCTACAAGGTTTCCGGCGGTCTGCACGGCGTAGGGGTCTCGGTGGTCAACGCCCTCTCCGAGCACCTGCTGCTCACAGTACGCCGCAGCGGTCACGTCTGGGAGCAGACCTACGTGCACGGTGTGCCGCAAGAGCCCATGCGCATCGTCGGCGATACCGACAGCACAGGCACCAATATCCACTTCAAGCCGTCGTCGGAAACCTTCGCCAATATCCACTTCAACTGGGACATTCTGGCCAAGCGTCTGCGCGAACTGTCGTTCCTCAACTCGGGCGTGGGCATCGTGCTCAAGGACGAGCGCAGCGGCAAGGAAGAGCTGTTCAAGTACGAAGGCGGTCTGCGCGCCTTCGTCGAGTACCTCAATATCAACAAGACCGCGGTCAATCAGGTGTTTCACTTCAGCATCCAGCGTGAAGATGGCATCGGTGTCGAAGTGGCCTTGCAGTGGAACGACAGCTTCAACGAGAACCTGTTGTGCTTCACCAACAACATTCCCCAGCGCGACGGCGGCACCCACCTGGCCGGTTTCCGCTCGGCGCTGACGCGCAACCTGAATGCCTATATCGAGCAGGAAGGCCTGGCCAAGAAACACAAGATCGCCACCACCGGTGACGATGCCCGAGAAGGGTTGACCGCGATTATTTCGGTGAAAGTGCCGGATCCCAAGTTCAGCTCGCAGACCAAGGACAAGCTGGTTTCTTCCGAAGTGAAGACCGCGGTCGAGCAGGAAATGGGCAAACACTTCTCCGACTTCCTGCTGGAGAATCCAGGCGAAGCCAAGGCCGTGGTCGGCAAGATGATCGATGCCGCCCGCGCCCGTGAAGCCGCGCGCAAAGCCCGGGAAATGACCCGCCGTAAGGGGGCCCTGGATATCGCCGGTTTGCCCGGCAAACTGGCCGACTGCCAGGAAAAGGACCCTGCCCTTTCCGAACTCTACATAGTGGAGGGTGACTCCGCGGGCGGTTCTGCCAAGCAGGGCCGCAACCGCAAGACCCAGGCAATCCTGCCGCTCAAGGGCAAGATCCTCAATGTCGAGAAAGCCCGTTTCGATAAGATGATCTCCTCCCAGGAAGTCGGCACCCTGATCACCGCGCTCGGCTGTGGCATCGGCCGCGATGAGTACAACATCGACAAGCTGCGCTACCACAACATCATCATCATGACCGACGCCGACGTCGACGGTTCGCACATCCGCACCCTGCTGCTGACCTTCTTCTTCCGGCAGTTGCCGGAGCTGGTCGAGCGCGGCTACATCTATATCGCCCAGCCGCCGCTGTACAAGGTCAAGCGGGGCAAGCAGGAGCAGTACATCAAGGACGACGAGGCCATGGAGGAATACATGACCCAGTCGGCCCTGGAAGACGCCAGCCTGCACGTCAACGAAAGCGCGCCCGGCCTGTCCGGCACGTCGCTCGAGCGCCTGGTCAACGACTACCGCCTGGTGATGAAGACCCTCAATCGCCTGTCGCGCCTGTACCCGATAGAACTGACCGAGCACTTCGTCTACATCCCACGGGTCAGCAGCGAACAACTGGCGGACAGGGAGGCCATGCAAGCCTGGTTGGGCCTGCTCGATGCCCGCCTGAAAGGCATGGAGAAATCCGGCCTGGTGTACAAGACCAGCCTGCACGAAGACCAGGAGCGCCACATCTGGCTACCGCAGGTCGAACTGGTTTCCCACGGGGTTTCCAGCTACATCACCTTCAACCGCGACTTCTTCGCCAGCAACGACTACAAGACCGTCACCAGCCTGGGCGACCAGCTGAACAGTCTGCTGGAAGAAGGCGCCTACGTGCAGCGTGGCGAGCGCAAGAAGGCCGTTGCCACCTTCAAGGACGCCCTGGGCTGGTTGATGAGCGAAAGCACCAAGCGCCACAGCGTCCAGCGCTACAAGGGACTCGGCGAAATGAACCCGAACCAGCTGTGGGAAACCACCATGGACCCCGAAGTACGGCGCATGCTCAAGGTGACGATCGAGGACGCGATTGGCGCGGATCAGATCTTCAACACCCTGATGGGCGACGCCGTAGAGCCACGCCGGGAATTCATCGAGGCCAACGCCTTGGCGGTGTCCAACCTGGACTTCTGATGGTTTGGAGCCGGGCGAAGTTAGTTGCCGTTTCGATCAAGGTTATTGGCTATTAGCATGAAAAGATAAACCCCTGCTAACAACGTTAGCAGGGGTTTTTTCACATTAAAGGACCCGCTGGAGCAGACGAGGCGCCGGCGGCAACGCGACAGAGATAAGCGCCCGCCTATTGTGGCCGACGCCCGGACTGCGGCGATCCGGCGAGTGGACAACCCGTAGTCGAACTTGAGGCGTAACGCCTCGCGAATCTTGTGCATGAATAGATGCTCCTCAACGACTTCGCTGAACCGAAAATGAGGCCGCTGCTAGTAGACGAAATCCTGCATCACTCCTGCCGAGGAGCGGATGGTTGTCGAATCTGCGTCCGGATGCTGATGGAGCAGATGTCCGAGTGGGCGCGGAATCCGCATCCAAGAAACAGCGGACAGAACTGGTAGCACTCACACCGGAGCTGCCGCGGCTGTTATTGGCTTGGGAAAAATGGTGGGTGAAGGTTTCGATCATCCGGCGCTGGATACACCAGGATTGGCCATGCCGATTTCCTGGAAGGGTACCCTTCGGCAATATGCGGGACGCTTGCATCGTGAGCATGCGGGCAAGACCGATGTGCGCTTCATCGACTTCATCGATGCCGGACACCCAGCCCTGTTGCGAATGTGGCACAAGCGGCAAAGTGGCTACCAGGCGATGGGATATCGGCTGGTAGAGTCGTCCAGTGGCATGCAGTTGTTCGACGCGGAAGCTAGTGCGGGACCCCCTACCCAGTTTCATCCTGTCGTTCGCTCGCCCTAGCAAGCTGAGACCGATTAGAGAGGGGAAGACCAGTGGCTGATCCTGCCGAGGAGGGGAAGCCAGAAAGCACTGAGGGGAGCCATGGGCTCCCCTCGAATAGGTATGTGTGCTTTGTTTTTGTTATTTAGCGATCTGTTGTTGTTATTGGTGATCGACCAGTCATTCATCAGATCCCCAGAAGGGATCAAGGGCAAACGTATTTTTTTGGTTGCTGGTACAGCCTTTGTCACTAGGTGATCCAACCAGAACGAGCTACCTCAAGGTAGTTTTATTCTTCTAAAACTGGTTGCCGGGATGAAACCCGAAAAGCCTACCCTCTCCAAAAAAATCTGTTTGCTACTTCTCTGCGGTCTTGTTTTTGTTTTGCCAGAGTCGAGATGTTTTTCTTCTTACTGTTTTTGTTGTTGTTCTGCCATTAATATTGCACAGCCCGTGCCATATTTAAAATATCCTTATAAATCAATAAATTAATAAAATTAAGGTTCTTCTGCCGGGCAGTAATGTGGCTGATCTGTTTCCGTATCACTCAGTTACGTTACCTGTGGATAGCGCGCGTAACACAGGACGCCCGGATGCATGGCGCTTCGGGCGGACGGTCGGCAAAGAGTCGGGCTAGTACCGGTAGTGTAGCTGAGCGAACAAGTCGGCCATTGGAACCTGTCGCCACGCAGACGCTCCAACGAGCCCAACAGTGGATCCTGCCTCCGGAGTCGCCTGAGTCAAGCCGATGATTGCCCTCCCCCTCAACTGATCGCTCGCACAATGGCGGGACCCTGGCCGGAGACAGGATAGAAGACGTCGCCTACGGGAATGCGTGGGATTGCAGGCCGCGACAGGATTACGGCGGCACCTGAGCGTGCTTATGACGCAGCCTATCCGGAAGCTCAAAGAGGCTGGATCAGCCGCGCATAGCCGCCAGAGCGCGGTGCTTGTCACCAGGCAGCCAGGGAGCGATCCACAAGCTGTCCAACACGCCATTACAACTACAAACACAAGGCTTAAGCCGACCTGAAAGGTGCCGCCGATCCACAGCACCAGGCACGGCGCTAGGCATGGGATCCTTATGAATATTGTTTTGTCCGGCGCAATCATCACGCTCTTGCTCGCCACCTTGTTTGTCCTGATGCGCTGGGGCAATCAACGCTGCCATGGCACAGAACCAGTGGGGTTGCTGACCTTCATGGCCATCCTGTTCACGTCTGGCCTGGACATGGGCCTGATCATCTTTCCGCTGACCGAGTTCCCGGTCTATGCCAAGGATGCGGAGTATCAGTTCTCCAACCCATTGGCCGTCGAGTTCGGTTTCTGGGGCTTTCTGATCTGGGTGTTCTACTTCATCACCACCTTTTACTTCTGCGTGATCGAGCCACGGGTGAAGTTCTTCGAGCTTAAACCGGTGAAGTTCATCAACAATCTGGTGATCATCTCGACCTGCGCCTTCACGGCCTACCTGTTCCTGGTGAATATCGCCTGGTATGCACCGGAAGTCGACGAAGCCTGGGGTTACCTGGTGGTCTTCCTGATTCTGTTGGCGGCGGTCTATTCGAGCACCGATATCAAGTACCTGAAGATCCTGAGCGTGGCGTCGACCTGGTTGTTCTTCGCCCTGATCGCCGGGATGTGGTGGTTGATGGATGCCGATGCCGGCTACGTGGCGGAGGCGGCTGCTGCGATCGGCACCGGCTATTTCGCCGAGCTGCATGAGTTCGTCCTGCCGCTGAGCGACTACCACGCCTTCTACCTGTTCTGGTGGTTCGCCTGGAGCGTGATGATCGGCCAGTTCGTCTCGCGGTTCGTCGGCGGCCTGAAGACCTATCAGCTGCTGCTGGCGCTGCTGATCATCCCTTCCATTCCGTTGGCGATATGGTTCTCCGTGCTGTACTACTACTTCGCCAATGCCATCGAGATCAGCCTGCTGTTCAAGCTGGCGATGGTCACGGTGGGGATCATCTTCGTGATCAATTCGGTCGATTCGCTGGTGCGCTTGTACACCGACAATCTGGGGATCAAGGTCGAGAAACTGGGGCGGCCGAAGTTCATTTTGCTCAACGTGAGTGTGCTGGCCGCCCTGGTCCTGCTGTTCAAATTCACTCCGTTCGAGATTCAGTCGGTGGGGCTGGTGGTGATTGCCCTGTATGCCGCGACCATCGCGACCATCCTGTGGCGCCACCGGCCGGCGCTGGCCTCTATCAATGGCTGAAGAGCCGATGAGCTGAACGGCATATGGAGCCTGGCTGCAGCCGAATAGAACAGCCCCAGCAGACCTGGAGCTGTTCTATTCCTGGGGTGTTCTGGCGGCAGACTCAGCGAATCTAGGCCAGTGCCGGCACCCACCAGTAGCGCACGAAGTGGAAGAAGATCGGGGCGGCGAAGCACACCGAATCCAGGCGGTCGAGCATGCCGCCGTGGCCTTCGATCATATGGCCCCAGTCCTTCACCCCGCGGTCGCGTTTGATTGCCGACATCACCAGGCCGCCGGCGAAGCCCAGCAGGCTGACGGTCAGGGCCATCAGCGCGGCCTGCCAGAAGTTGAACGGGGTGATCCAGTACAGCAGGGCGCCGGCCAGGCAGGCCAGGGACACGCCGCCGACGAAGCCTTCGAGGGTCTTCGACGGCGACAGGCGCGGGGCGATCTTGCGTCTGCCGAATAGCTTGCCGCAGACGTATTGCAGCACGTCGGAGAGTTGCACCACGATGATCAGCCAGGCGATCAGCAGCAGGTTGCGCCCTGCATAGCCGGGGATGTCCAGGGTCAGCAATGCCGGTACCGCGGAGATGCAGTACACCGCGATCATCAGTCCCCATTGCACCTTGGAGGTTCGCTCGAGAAAGCGCGTGGTATCGCCGCCCAGGGAGGCAAGAATCGGCAGCAGGAGGAACAGGTAAACCGGAATAAAGATCGAGAACAGGCCATACCAGTCAACGGCGATCAGCAGGTACTGCATGGGCAGGGCGAAGTAGAAGGCCGCCACCAGCGCCGGGTAGTCGCTGCGCCGGGTCGGCGTCAGGGTCATGAATTCACGCAGGGCGTAGAAGGAGACGCAGTAGAACAGCAGGATCACGCCGATATCGCCGAACACGAAGGCCGCGCCTATCACCAGCACCATCACCCACCAGGCGTTGATCCGCGCATTGAGGTTGTCGATCACCGGATTGGGCGTGTCGGCGCTGCGGCGCTTGAGCAATAAGCCAATGGCCGAGGCCAGCAACAGCAGGGCGCCGATGCCGGCGAACAGCAACAGGGTGTTGTGATCCATCTCAAGCCTCCTCGGGTGCCATGGCCAGCAGGGCATTGCGCGCGCGTTCGAGGAACGCGTGCTTATTCTCAGTTTCGAGTCGCTGCAGCGGCTCGCCGAAACTCAGGGTGCACAGCAGCGGCAATGGCAGCGCCCTGCCCTTGGGCATGACGCGGCTGAGGTTGGCGATCCATACCGGGATCAGCTCGACCTGTGGTCGTGCCTGGGCCAGGTGGTAGAGGCCACTCTTGAACGGCAATAACCCCTCCTCCAGATTGCGCGTGCCCTCGGGGAACAGGATCAACGAATCACCGTCATCCAGGGCGTCGAGCATGGGTTGCAGCGGATTGGCGTCGGGCGAACTGCGCTCGCGGTCGATCAGCACGCCGTTGAACACCCGGTTGATCAGGTAGCGGCGCACGCGGTCGCGCTGCCAGTAGTCGGCACCAGCCACCGGGCGGGTCGTGCACCGCAGTTCTGGCGGCAACGAGGCCCAGAGCAGGACGAAGTCGCCATGGCTGCTGTGGTTGGCGTAGTACAGCCGTTGCACCGGTTGCGCGGTGCAGCCGAGCCAGAGTGCGCGGGCGCCGGTTAGCAGGCGCGCGGCGGAAGTAATCGCAAAGGCGGTCAGGGCAGCGAGCATGACGATTCCTTATCCAGTGATTGAAAGCCAAGGCAGGCCGAGCACGATCGCCACGGCCAGCAACAACTGCGTGAACAGCGAGAGTGCCTGCAGGCGCAACAAACGTAGCGCGCCGCAACTGCGCTCATCCCAGCTGCGCGCCGCCTTGTTGGCCGGTTGCAGGCCGAGCCGGACTAGCGCCTGATCGAGATCGAGGGTACGCAGCGGCAAACGCTCGGCGTCGTTCGCCAGGCGCTGGAACAGCTCGGCGTCCAGGGCCACCCGTAGCGCCCAATATTTTTCCAGCAGCCCCAGTAGCACCAACAGCGCGCAGAACAATGCACCCAAGGGCTGCGCCACGGCACCGAGCAGCGGTGCCAGACCGATCGCCAGGCCGAGCAGGGTGAGTGCGCTGGACAGCCCATCCAGGGCCTTGCCCCGGCGCAGCAGGCCGGCCACGGTGAACAGCTGCATCTCAGTAGCCATGGGCAGTCGCCAATATCGAAGCGTCGCCGCTGCCGAGCTGCAGCAGGTCTTCCAGCGCGCGCTGGTGGGCCTCGCTCAGTACCACCTGTGGACGCGTCAGGCGTAAGCGCGCGAGCGCCTCCGGTAGGCTCTGGCAACGGCCGCTGTGCAACAGCCAGGCGGCTACAGCAGTGGCGCTACGCGAATAACCGAGCGCGCAATAGACCAACAGCGGGCCCTGCAGACGTAGCGTTTCGATTGCCTGTGCGGCGGCCAGCAGCGTGGGCGCGTTGGGTACGCTAAGATCGAGCACCGGCAGCGAGTGATAGGCCTTGGCCGATGCTCGCCTTGGCAGCTCGGCGCAAAGGTCGAGCAGGGCATGAAAGCGTTCGGCCTGCCCTGCTGCGGGGATACGCCCAAGCCACACGCCCTCGCCTACTTCATCGGCCTGGGGATGGCCACGTGTCCATAGGCGCGAGTTGAGCCAGGCAGCGGCCAGGTAAGGTGCGAGCAGCCAGCAGGCGGCGCTGCTAAGGCGGCCATTGGCATCTTTCTGAAAGCCTGCCGCGCCGAACAGCGAGTAGTTGAGGGCCACCAGCAGTAACGAGAAAGCAGGCCATAACAGCCACAACCAGACGCCACCGAGATTGACCGCCAACGCCGCCATCAGGGCCGCGCCTAAGCCGTAGCGCAACGCCAGGCGCCTACGCTGCGGGTCGCGCGCCAGTTGCCAATGCAGCAGCGGGCTAGGGCCTCGATGTGGCCAGAGCCAGACGCACAGCCAGCCGGCCAGAACACCAGTGGGCACATCGATGAAATGATGCTGCCAGGTGGTCAGCACCGAGACGCCGATCAGCAGGAACCAGCCGTGCAGCAGCATCCGCCACAGCCCAGTGGCATAACGTGCGAAGCACACCCAAAGCACCACCAGCAGGGCGATATGCAGGGACGGCGCCTGGTTGAAGGGTTTGTCGAAACCCATCAGTACATCGAACAGGGTGCCGAACAGGCCCTCCAGTTCGGGCCGCTCGAAGGTGAAACGCAGCGGCCAGAGCAGGAAGGCGGCGATGCACAGCAGTTGCACGCTGAGCAATCGCAGGCCGTGGCGGTCCATTTCCCGCCGAGTTGCCGGCAGGAGAAAGGACAAGCCATATAGAAGATCAATCGACCAGTAAGGCACGATAGTCCATGGCCATAGTGGCATCTGGCTTTCCCAGGCGAATACCAGGGTGCCGACATCCGTCCGCTGAGCGCTCAGCCAATTGGCGAAGCCGTAGCTGGCGAAGAACAGCGGCGCCAACAACAGCAGCCACAATATCCCGCGTTTCCACAGCCCCGCTTCACGGCTAACTGCGGTGCCTTCCATCAGGACACCCGCTGCGCCAGGGAGACACTGAAGATGCCCCATTCATCGATGCGCTGGGTCAGCTTGCGGAAACCCGCGGCCTCGACCAGTTGGTCCATCTCCGCCTGGCTGCGCCGGCGCATGACCCAGGCTTCGCCGCCGCGGTGACTGGTCAGGGCGCGGGCGATCAGTTCCAGCTGCGGATGCCAGGGTTGCCCGGTGTAGACCAGATAGCCGCCCTCTTCCACCGCCGCCGCCAGCCCGGCCAACGAGTCGCCGACCATCTGGTTGCTGCTGAACAGTTCGTACAAACCTGAGACCACCGCCAGGGTCGGCTGGGGGTCGAGCGCGGCGAGGTCGTCGCGGTCGAAAGCGTCGCCTTTGACGAAACGGGCTATATCGCCCAGGCCCTTCTGTTCGATCAGCGCAGCGCCGTCGCGCACGTTGATGTCGCTGTAGTCGCGCAGCAGGATCGAGTCGGGCCGTTGCTGCATGCCTTCCAGGGCTTCGAGGATATAGCGGCCATGGCCGGCGGCAATATCGACGATGCGCACGGCTTCGCCCTGTACGCGCAGCTTGGCCATGGCCAGGCGCAGCAGGTCCTCGACGTGCACTTTGCGTTGGCGGATGCCGCGCCAGCCGATGGAACTCAGGTAGTTCCGGTCGATCAGCTTGCCGAGCGCCGACTTGCCGTTGGGTTGGTTGCGGTAGACGTAGTCGAGGGTGCTGCCAGAGTCGAAGCCGGTGTCGAAGCCCAGCTTGACCCCGTCGGCCAGGCTGCTGCCGAACTTGAGGCCGGCGCGGGTGGCGCGCCAGTAAAGATCGCGCGGCGAGCTAGGCGGCAGCGGTGCGGCCAGGCTTTCGGCCTCGGCGCAGGTCGCGCCCAGGCGGTCGGCATCGAGCAAGGAAGGAGGCGCCACCGACTCCTCGAAACAGCGCAGGAGAAAGCGTCGGGCGCGGCTCAGGGCATGGCTGCGCTCGCGTTCGCCGAGGGTGTCGTGGAAGAAGCCGGGCAGGATGTGCTTCTCCTTGCGCAGGCTGCCGAGGCGTTCGAAGAACTGCTCCTGGGGTTTGCGCTGTACCACGAAGTCGGCGCCGGAGATCAGCAACTGAGTGGGGATCTGGATCGCCTGGGCATCGGCCACCACCCGCTCGGCCGCGTCGTACAGGCCGAGCAGCATGTTCACCGAAATCGCCCGGGTGATCAGCGGGTCGTTGTCGAAGGAAGCGATACGCTCCGGGTCGTGACTGAGGAACTTGGCCTTGACGTAGCTGTTGACGAAGAAATTGCCGCGCCAGGCGCGCATCAGCTTGAGGCCGCTGCGGGCGAAGGGTACATAGAGCTTGACCTTGAAGGCCGGCGAGGCGAGCACCAGGGCACGGATCTTCGGCGCGTAGTCATGGGCCCAAGCCGCGACCACCACGGCGCCGACGCTCTGCGCCAGTACGGCGAGCTCTTCCTCGGCCAGCCCATGCTGGTCGCCGATATGCTCGATGAAGGTCTGCACGTCGCGCGCGCTGGTGGCGAAGCTCGGGCTGTCGCCGCGCTCGCCCGGCGACAGGCCATGGCCGCGGGCATCCCAGGCGAAGAAAGCGGACCCGGGCATGTCCAGTTCCTCGACCAGGTGGGCCATGCGCCCACCATGCTCGTGGCCGCGGTGGAACATCACGATCGCCCGCCTCGGCGCGGCAGTCTCGGCGGCCTCGGCGGGCCAGTGGCGGTAGAACAGCTCGACGCCGTCATGGGTGGTAAACCGCAGTTCCTGGGCTTCGCGCATCGAGATATCCCTATTTCGAATCGGTCGGTTGTGCCGCTTCGGCCAGGCCTTGGCGCACGCGGTTGTAGAGGGTGTAGAGCAGCAGGGCGAGAACCAGGGCGAGCAGGCTGTCGATCCAGATCGGCGCTAACAGGCCGCTGGCCACGCCGGCGCCGAGCACGCCGAAGCAGAAGGCCCGATCGCTCTTGCCCATGGGCCCGTCGTAGCGGCGCGAGGCCCCGACCATGGGGCCGAGTACCCCGGCATATTCGCTGATCAGGGCTAACAGCACCACCAATACCACCAGCAGCGGCGAGACGCCGGGCAGCAGGGCAAAAGGCAGATACAGGGCGCTGTCGGCGATCAGGTCGCTGAGTTCGTTGAGATAGGCGCCAAGCGTGGATTGCTGGCCGAACTCGCGGGCGAGCATGCCGTCCACCGCGTTGAGCGCCATGCGCAGCAGCATCCACAGCGGGATCAGGGCGAACAGCCAGGCGTGTTGATGCAAGGTCGCCAGGAGGATGCCGAGCAGCAGCGAAATCGAGGCCGCCGCCAAGGTTACCTGATTGGCGCTCACGCCTCTGTCATGGAGGTGTTTTACGCCGGGGCGCAGCAGGTTCTGGAAGTGTGGTTTGAGTTGATATATGGACAGCATCGGCCTGAAGTCCCTTTCAGTGCAAATTGAGAGGCGAATAGCTTAGCCGCTTTGTCTGTCCCGTTGTCGACGAAGATCGTGCGTCAGTGCCCGATTAGCGCAACGGGTGAAAACTTATACCCAGGGGGCGAGCGTTCCATGCACGGGATAAAGGCATTACTAATCAGCTGGTTATGCCGGATAAAAGGAAGTTGCAGATATTTCATACACAACTTATCCACAATTTCTCGAAAAGCTGGGAGGACTCGGAAGGCTGACCGGTCCGCCAGTGCTCTAGGAGCCTGTCGGGCTTGACCGTTCGTAGCGAGGGAAAGTCCGTGGTCCGACAATTCGGTTTGAGGCAGTTCTGGGGCTTTTCCGAGGCGAATAGCTGGCTATTTAACGAGGGAAAGCAGCAGGAATGACCAAGTCCGGCTTTTCCGCAGTAGAACAGTGTTAAGTCCGACAGGCTCCTAGACGTTTTCGTGCAGGTCGCAGGCGGCGCCTTCGCCGGTCAGGGCGCCGATATCGCGCTGTGCCTGGCTGATCCAGGCGAAGGCGCGCTCGTTCAGTTCGGCAATCGCCCGCGGGCCTGTGCCTTCGGCCTGCATGGCCGGACCTATCACCACCTGAATGGTGCCGGGGGTCTTGCCCCAGCCTTGCTTCGGCCAGAACTCGCCGGCGTTATGGGCGATGGGTAATACCGGCAGGTTGGCGTTGACCGCCAGGGAGGCGCCGCCACGGGAGAATTTGCCGATCTGGCCGGTGGTGATCCGCGTGCCTTCCGGGAAGATCAGCACCCAGGCGCCCTGCTCCAGGCGCTCGTGGCCCTGTTTGGCCAGTTGCTTGAGGGCGGCCTTGGGGTTGCCGCGATCGATGGCGATGGGCTTGAGCATGGCCATGGCCCAGCCGAAGAACGGCACATAGAGCAGTTCGCGCTTGATCACCTGGCTCAGCGGCTCGAACAGCGCCGAGAGGAAGAAGGTCTCCCAGGTGCTCTGGTGCTTGGCGAGGATCACGCAGGGCCGCTGCGGGATGTTCTCCAGGCCTTTGACTTCATAGCGGATGCCCAGCACTACCTTGGCCAGCCAGACGGCGCAACGGCACCAGGTCTGATTGACGAAACGGTAGCGCGCCCGGAACGGCAGGAAGGGCGCGACGAATACGCTGAGGATGCACCAGACGCAGGCGCTGACAGACAGCAACAGGTAGAAAAGGAAGGTTCTGATGGTCTGCATTGTCGACATGGGAGCGTTTACCGTCAGCAGGCTGAGCCTGCTTCATTCAGTGGATAAGTTGGCTGGCGACCGCCGCCAGATCATCGAATACCAGGGTGCCCGCGGGCAATGGCTGGGCCAGGGTCAGCAGGCCCTTGCCGGTCTTGACCAGTACCGGCTGACAACCGACGGCCAGTGCGGCTTTTAGGTCACGGCCGCTGTCACCGACGAACCACACCCCGGCCAGGCTTACGCCGTAATGCGCGGCGATCTGCCGGAGCATACCGGGCTTTGGCTTGCGGCAGTCGCAGCCGTCGTCCGGGCCATGCGGGCAATGCACGATCAGCCCCAGTTCGCCGCCCTGTTCGGCGACCAGTTGGCGCAGGCGCGCGTGCATCGCGTCGAGCGCGGCCTGATCGTAATAGCCACGCGCCAGGCCGGACTGGTTGGTGGCCACCGCGACCGTCCAGCCGGCCTTGGACAAGCGCGCGATGGCCTCGACGGCACCGGGCAGTGGAATCCACTCGTCGAGGGTCTTGATATAGGCGTCGGAGTCATGATTGATCACGCCGTCGCGGTCGAGAATGAGTAACTTCATAGCTGCAAGCTCCAAGCCTCAAGCTGCAAGTCAAAGCGGACGGCATGCCGCTTGAAGCTTGCAGCTCATCGCTCCCTGCTGGGCCTCAGCCCAGCACCGAGATATCGGCCACGCCGAGGAACAGGCCACGCAGCTTGGCCAGCAGGGCATAGCGGTTGGCCCGCACCGCTGGATTCTCGGCGTTGACCAGCACCGACTCGAAGAAGGCGTCGACCGGTTCGCGCAGGCCGGCCAGTTGCGCCAGGGCGGCGCTGTACTGCCGCGCCTCGGCCAGTGGCTGCACGGCCTGTTCGGCCTGCTGGATGGCGGCGTTGAGAGTGAACTCGCTCGGCGTATCGAAGTGGTGGGCCTGGATGCTCGCGGCGACCTGGCCCTCGGCCTTGCCCAGCAGATTCGACACGCGCTTGTTGGCGGCGGCCAGGGCCGCCGCTTCAGGCAAGGTGCGGAAGGCCTGCACGGCCTGCACGCGCTGGTCGAAGTCCAGTGGCGAGACCGGATTGACCGCGCGCACCGCCTGATAGACGGCGACCTCGACGCCCTCGTCTTCATAGCGCGCGCGCAGGCGGTCGAAGATGAAGTCCTGCACCTGAGACGCCAGGTCGCCGGCTTTGACCGTGCCGTCGAACTGTTCGATGGCGAAGGCGATGGTGGCCGCCAGATCCAGGTCCAGTTGCTTCTCGATCAGGATACGCAGCACACCGAGGGCGGCGCGACGCAGGGCATAGGGGTCCTTGCTGCCGGTGGGCAGCATGCCGATGCCGAAGATGCCGACCAGGGTGTCGAGCTTGTCGGCCAGGGCCACGGATGCACCGGTCAGGGTGCTCGGCAGTTCGGCGCCGGCACCGCGCGGCATGTAGTGCTCGTTCAGTGCCAGGGCGACGTCCTCCGCCTCGCCGTCGTGCTTGGCGTAGTAATAGCCGGCGATGCCCTGCATTTCCGGAAACTCGCCGACCATCTCGCTGGCCAGGTCGCACTTGCACAGCAGGCCGGCGCGCGCGGCGCGCGTAGCGTCGCCGCCAACGCGCTGGGCGATGAAGCCGGCCAGGGCGGAAACCCGCTTGGCCTTGTCGTAGACCGAGCCGAGCTGGGCCTGGAACACTACATTGGCCAGGCGCTGGTTGAGGGCCTCGAGCTTGTGCTTCTGGTCCTGCTTGAAGAAGAACTCGGCGTCGGTCAGGCGCGGGCGCACCACCTTCTCGTTGCCGGAAATGATCTGCTGCGGATCCTTGCTTTCGATGTTGGCCACGGTGATGAAGCGCGGCAGCAACTTGCCGTTGGCATCGAGCAGGCAGAAGTACTTCTGGTTGTCCTGCATGGTGATGATCAGGGCTTCCTGGGGCACGTCGAGGAAGCGCTCCTCGAAGGAGCAGACCAGCGGCACCGGCCATTCGACCAGGGCGCTGACTTCATCGAGCAGCGCCGGCGGCACTATCGCGGTGCCCTGCTGCTCGCTGGCCAGTTGCTCGATGCGTGCGGCGATCTGTGCGCGACGCTCGGTGAAATCGGCGATCACATAGGCGCTGCGCAGGTCCTCGGCGTAGTTGGCCGGCGCCGAGATGCGCACTTCCTGATTGGCGTGGAAGCGGTGACCACGGGAGACCCGGCCGGACGTCTGGGCGAGGATTTCGCAATCGATCACCTGGTCGCCGAACAGCATCACCAGCCACTGGCTCGGACGGACGAATTCGGTCTTGCGCGCGCCCCAGCGCATGCGCTTGGGAATCGGCAGCTCGTTCAGCGAGGTTTCGACGATGCCCGGCAGCAGGCCGGCGGCGGCCTGGCCGGGGATGCGCTGGCTGAATCTCAGCTTCGGCCCGCTGCGGTCGATCTCGGCCAGGTCGACGCCGCATTTCTTGGCGAAGCCCAGCGCCGCCTGGGTCGGGTTACCGTCCTTGTCGAAGGCCGCTTGCAGCGGCGGGCCATCGAGGTTCTGGGTGCGATCGGCCTGTTGTTCTTCAAGGTGCTCGACCAGCACCGCGAGGCGACGCGGCGCGGCGTAATAGCGCACCTGGCCATAGCTCAGGCCGGCGCCTTTCAGGCCTTTTTCGATGCCGGCGAGGAAGGCTTGGCCCAGGCTGTTCAAGGATTTCGGCGGCAGCTCTTCGGTGCCCAGTTCTACCAGAAAATCGTGCGCACTCATTCTGCTGCCTCCAGCTTGGCTAGTACTTCATCACGCAGGTCGGGGGCGGCGAGCGGGAAGCCGAGTTTGCGCCGCGCTTGCAGGTAGCTCTGCGCCACGGCGCGGGCCAGGGCGCGTACGCGCAGGATGTATTGCTGGCGCGCGGTCACCGAAATGGCCCGACGGGCGTCCAGCAGGTTGAAGGTGTGCGAGGCCTTGAGCACCATCTCGTAGGTCGGCAGCGGCAGTTCCAGCTCGATCAGGCGATTGGCTTCCGACTCGTAGAAATCGAACAGCTCGAAGAGCTTCTCGACATTGGCGTGCTCGAAGTTGTAGGTCGACTGCTCCACTTCGTTCTGATGGAACACGTCGCCATAGGTCACCCTGCCGAACTTGCCGTCGGTCCACACCAGGTCGTAGACCGAATCGACGCCCTGAATGTACATGGCCAGGCGTTCCAGGCCGTAGGTGATCTCGCCGGTTACCGGGTAGCACTCGATGCCGCCGACTTGCTGGAAGTAGGTGAACTGGGTGACTTCCATGCCGTTCAGCCAGATCTCCCAGCCCAGACCCCAGGCGCCGAGGGTCGGTGATTCCCAGTTGTCCTCGACGAAGCGCACGTCGTGGACCAGCGGGTCGATGCCGATGGCCTGCAGCGAGCCGAGGTACAGCTCCTGGAAGTTTTCCGGGTTCGGCTTCAAGACCACCTGGAACTGGTAGTAATGCTGCAGGCGGTTGGGGTTCTCGCCATAGCGGCCGTCAGTCGGACGACGCGAAGGCTGCACGTAGGCGGCGTTCCAGGTCTCCGGGCCGACGGCGCGCAGGAACGTGGCGGTGTGGAAGGTGCCGGCGCCCACTTCCATATCGTAAGGCTGTAACACCACACAACCTTGCTCGGCCCAGTATTGTTGCAGGGTGAGGATCAAGTCTTGGAAGGTGCGCACGGCAGGCGTAGTCTGGCTCACGGAAAATTCACCTGTTGGGGCTGCGACAGAAAGGGCGGGAGTATACCCCAATCGACGCGGCCTCCACCGCCCTGGAAGGCCCTATGCCGCGTTGCTTCTGGTGTACCGACGACCCGCTCTATCAGGCCTATCACGATCAGGAATGGGGCGTGCCGCAGCGCGATCCCCAGGCCCTGTTCGAGCTGTTGCTGCTGGAGGGCTTCCAGGCCGGCTTGTCCTGGATAACCGTGCTGAAGAAGCGCGAACGCTACCGCGAGGTGCTGTTCGGCTTCGATCCCCACCGCCTGGCCGTGATGAGCGATGAGTACCTGGAAAGCCTGATGCAGGACCCCGGGATCATCCGCAACCGCCTGAAACTCAAGGCCGCGCGGCAGAACGCCCAGGCCTGGTTGCGCCTGGAGGATCCGCTGGTGCTGCTCTGGTCGTTCGTCGGCGGCGCGCCCAAGATCAACCACTTCAGCGAGCGCAGCCAGATGCCGGCCGTCACCGCAGAGGCCGAAGCCATGAGCCGCGCGCTGAAGAAGGCCGGCTTCACCTTCGTCGGCCCGACCATCTGCTACGCCTATATGCAGGCGACCGGCATGGTCATGGACCACACCACCGATTGCGACCGCTATGCCGAACTGGCCGGTGCGTAGGCTGGGTCGGGGCGCGTAGGCTGAGCCGCGTAGCGACGAAGCCCAACATCCGCTTACCGGTCGGTAGCGACCCCGTAGGGCGGGGCAACCCGCCTGGATCATTCGCGTGAATGGTGGGTTGCACCCGCCCTAGGTCCTTGGCGTTGCTCGACCCGGGCCACTCTTGGTTACACTAGGCACCTTTTGCCCTTGTGGAGTTGTCTGTGGAAAAGCTCAAAGGTGCCTTGGTGGTGGGTTTTCTGCGCCTGTTCGCCCTGCTCCCCTGGCGTGCGGTGCAGGCGGTGGGCAATGTCATCGGCTGGCTGATGTGGAAGCTGCCGAACAGCTCGCGCGATGTGGTGCGGATCAACCTGGCCAAGTGCTTTCCCGAGCTGGACGAGGCCGATCGCGAGCGCCTGGTCGGTCAGAGCCTCAAGGATATCGGCAAGACCCTCACCGAAAGCGCCTGCGCCTGGATCTGGCCGGCACCCAAATCCATCGGTCTGATCCGTGAGGTCGAGGGCCTGGAAGTCCTCGAGGAGGCCCTGGCCAGCGGCAAGGGCGTGGTCGGTATCACCAGCCATCTGGGCAACTGGGAAGTGCTCAATCACTTCTACTGTGCCCAGTGCAAGCCGATCATTTTCTACCGGCCGCCCAAGCTCAAGGCGGTCGACGAGTTGCTGCGCAAGCAGCGGGTCCAACTGGGCAACCGGGTGGCGCCCTCGACCCGTGAAGGCATCCTCAGCGTTATCAAGGAAGTGCGCAAAGGTGGCGCCGTGGGCATTCCCGCCGACCCTGAACCGAGTCTCTCCGCTGGCGTGTTCGTGCCCTTCCTGGCCACCCAGGCGCTGACCAGCAAGTTCGTGGCCGGCATGCTGGTCGGTGGCAAGGCCCGCGGCGTATTTTTGCATGCCTTGCGCCTGGCCGATGGTTCCGGCTTCAAGGTGATCCTCGAGGCGGCGCCGGCGCAGATGTACAGCGACGACGTGGAGACCGCGGTGGCGGCGATGAGCGCGGTCATCGAGAAATACGTGCGGGCCTACCCGAGCCAGTACATGTGGAGCATGAAACGCTTCAAGAAGCGCCCGCCAGGCGAGCAGAAGTGGTATTGAACCGAGGCGCCCCATCGACGCCTTTTGCCCATTGCTGCTGGGTGTTTCCAGGATTTTGCGTTATTAATCGCACCTCACCTGCTTAGGACGGTCACCGCTATGCCCAGTCAGCGCGAGCATCCACGTACCTCGATTAAGTGCCGGATCAAGATCTGCCACCCGAGTTTCGGCGAAGTGGTGGCGCAGACCCGTGACCTGTCCGATGGTGGCGTCTACGTCAAACATCCGGATCTGCTGGCCCTGCCCCAGGGCACGATAGTCACGGGCCAGGTGCAGGACCTGCCGATCGAGGCGCCGGTGCTGCAGATGGAGGTGATGCGGGTCGACGCCGAGGGTATTGGCCTGCGCTTTATTGAGCGTTGACCCGCCGCCTGCGGCGCTGGAAAACTTATCCAGGCGGTCAAGAAAACGTTAGAATGCCGCGCGGTTGATAGTTCCCGCCGCGGCAATGGGTTCCCTAACCCCATTTCATTGAAAAAGGACATGCCATGCCAACAGTCCCTGTGACGGTCTGGCGCCCGGCTCTGGCCGGCCTGATCGCCTTTCACATGCTGATCATCATTGCCAGCAACTACCTGGTGCAGCTGCCCATGACCCTGTTCGGTTGGCAGACCACCTGGGGCGCGTTCAGCTTTCCGTTCATCTTCCTGGCCACCGACCTGACCGTGCGCCTGCTGGGCAAGACGTCCGCGCGCCAGGTGATCGCCCGGGTCATGCTGCCGGCGCTGGTCGCGTCCTATATGGTGTCCGTGCTGTTCCAGAGCGGCAGTTTCGCCGGCCTTGCCGCGTTGCAGGAGTTCAACCTGTTCGTCGCGCGCATCGCCCTGGCCAGTTTTATCGCCTATGTCCTCGGGCAACTGCTGGATATCCAGGTATTCGAGCGCCTGCGCAACCTGCGGCAATGGTGGGTGGCTCCGGCCGCCTCGACGGTGCTGGGCAACCTGCTGGATGCCTTCGCCTTCTTCTCCATCGCCTTCTGGCAAAGCAGCGAGCCGTTCATGGCCGAGCACTGGGTCGAGATCGCCAGCGTGGATTATGCGATCAAGCTGGCGGTCAGCCTGCTGCTCTTCGTGCCGCTCTACGGCATGCTGCTCAGCGCCATCGCCCGGGCCGTGCCCAAGCGCGCGGCGCTGTCTTCCCGAGTCTGACGGCGGCGCAAGCCGGGTGATCGACGGCTGCTAGGGTTGCTGCTGGCGTTTGTCCAGCTTGCGCAGGAATACCGTTATTTCCTTTTCCGCCTGCTTGTCGCCATGCTCGCGGGCCGCTTGCAGGCCCTGTTCCCAGGCCTGGCGGGCCGCCAGCGGTTGCTCGGCGGCCAGCAGCGCCTTGCCCAGTAGCTTCCAGGCGGCCGAATACTTGGGGTCGAACTCGACGCAGCGCTGCAGGTGGTCGGCGGCGCGCGCCGGTTCGCCAGCATCCAGGTAGCCCTTGCCCAGACCGAAGCGCAACAGGGCGTTGTCCACGCCCTTGGCCAGCATTTTTTCCAGGGATTCGAGCATGGGGACTCCTTCGGAGAGCTACGAGCGGCAAGCTATAAGCCGTAAGTAAGAGCAAAAAGCCTGATGCGGTCTGGGCGGACAGCGCGCTGATTCGTTGCAGCTTACCGCTTGCTGTCTAGAAAAACGTCAGACCGACCTGGAACAACCGCTCGGCATCGCGGATGTATTTCTTGTCCACCAGGAACAGGATCACATGGTCGCCGGATTCGATCACGGTGGCGTCGTGGGCGATCAGCACTTCCTCGGCGCGGATGATCGCACCAATGGTGGTGCCCGGCGGCAGCGGGATGTCCTGGATGGCGCGACCGACCACCTTGCTCGACTTGGCGTCGCCGTGGGCGATGGCCTCGATGGCTTCGGCGGCGCCGCGGCGCAACGAGTGCACGCTGACGATATCGCCGCGGCGCACGTGGGTCAGCAGGGTGCCGATGGTCGCCAGCTGCGGGCTGATGGCGATGTCGATCTCGCCGCCCTGGACCAGGTCGACATAGGCCGGGTTGTTGATCAGGGTCATCACCTTGCGCGCGCCGAGGCGCTTGGCCAGCAAGGACGACATGATGTTGGCCTCGTCGTCGTTGGTCAGGGCGAGGAAGATGTCGGCGTCGTTGATGTTCTCCTCGACCAGCAGATCCCTGTCCGAAGCGCTGCCTTGCAGGACCACGGTGCTGTCGAGGTTTTCCGAGAGGTAGCGGCAGCGCGCCGGGTTCATCTCGATGATCTTCACCTGGTAACGGCTCTCGATGGCCTCGGCCAGGCGCTCGCCGATGTGCCCGCCGCCGGCGATCACCACCTTTTTGTAGCTGACTTCGAGGCGGCGCATCTCGCTCATCACCGCGCGGATATGGCCCTTGGCGGCGATGAAGAACACCTCGTCGTCGGCCTCGATCACGGTATCGCCCTGGGGAATGATCGGCCGGTTGCGGCGGAAGATCGCCGCCACCCGGGTGTCGACAGTGGGCATGTGCTGGCGCAGCTGGCGCAGTTGCTGGCCGACCAGCGGGCCGCCGTAATAGGCGCGCACGGCCACCAACTGGGCCTTGCCCTCGGCGAAGTCGATCACCTGCAGCGAGCCGGGGTATTCGATCAGGCGCTTGATGTAGTTGGTCACCACCTGTTCCGGGCTGATCAGCACGTCGACCGGGATCGACTCATTGCAGAACAGGCCGGAGCGGGTCAGGTAGGCGGCCTCGCGCACCCGGGCGATCTTGGTCGGGGTATGGAACAGGCTGTAGGCCACCTGGCAGGCGATCATGTTGACCTCGTCGCTGTTGGTCACCGCGATCAGCATGTCGGCATCGTCCGCACCGGCCTGGCGCAGCACCGTGGGAAAGGAGCCGCGGCCCTGGACGGTGCGGATATCCAGGCGATCGCCGAGGTCGCGCAGACGATCGCCGTCGGTGTCGACCACGGTGATGTCGTTGGCCTCGCTGGCCAGGTTTTCCGCCAGGGTGCCACCGACCTGACCGGCGCCGAGAATGATGATTTTCAAGCGATCACTCCTATAGGGTGGGGAGACGCGGCGATCTTGCTCAGCTTGGCATAGTAGAAACCATCGTGGCCGTCGATTTGCGGCAGGAGCTGGCGACCATGGGCTGGCTGGAGACCGAAGTCGGCGTCTATCGCCAATTCGCGTGCGCTTGGCGTGCGGGCGAGAAAGGCGGCGATGTTGTCGCTGTTTTCCATGGGCAGCACCGAGCAGGTGGCGTACAGCAGGATGCCGCCGACTTCCAGGGTCGGCCACAGGGCATCGAGCAACTCGCCCTGCAGCTGGGCCAACGCTGGAATATCCGTGGCCTGACGGGTCAGTTTGATATCCGGATGGCGGCGAATCACCCCAGTGGCGGAGCACGGTGCGTCGAGCAGGATGCGCTGGAACGGCGTGCCATCCCACCAGGCCGCGGTATCACGCCCATCGGCGGCGATCAGCTCCGCCTCGATGTTGAGGCGCTTGAGGTTTTCGCGCACCCGCACCAGGCGCTTTTCTTCCAGGTCCACCGCCACCACGCCGGCCAGAGCGGGCTCGGCTTCGAGCAGGTGACAGGTCTTGCCGCCCGGTGCGCAGCAGGCATCCAGCACCCGTTGCCCGGGCGCCAGTTCGAGCAGGTCGGCGGCCAGTTGCGCGGCTTCATCCTGCACGCTGACCCGGCCTGCGGCGAAGCCCGGCAAGCCGGTGACATCGCAGGCCTGGCCCAGGCGGATACCATCACGGCTATAGCGGCAGGGCTCGGCGGCAATGTCGGCGGCGTGCAGCTCGGCCAGGTAGTCATCGCGGCTGCCGAGGCGCCGATTGACCCGCAGGATCAGCGGCGGATGGGCATTGTTGGCCGCGCAGATGGCCTGCCAATGCTCGGGCCACTGGGCTTTCAGGGCTTTCTGCAGCCAGCGCGGATGGGCGCTGTGCAGCACCGGATCGCGGTCCAGGCTGGCAATGATGCTTTCGCTGTCGCGCTGGGCGTTGCGCAGCACGGCATTGAGCAGGCCCTTGAGCGAAGGCTTCTTCAACTTGTCGACACAGGCCACCGTCTCGCCGATGGCGGCGTGGGCCGGAATACGGGTGTAGAACAGCTGATACAGGCCGATCAGTAGCAGCGCCTCGACGTCACGGTCGGCCGCCTTGAAGGGTTTTTGCAGCAGTTTGTCGGCGATCAGCGCCAGGCGCGGCTGCCAGCGTGCGGTGCCGAAGGCCAGATCCTGGGCCAGGCCGCGGTCGCGCTGCTCGACCCTGTCCAGCAGCGGCGGCAGGCTGCTACCCAGCGAGGCCTTGCCATTGAGCACCACAGCCAGGGCGCGGGCGGCAGCCAGGCGCGGGTTCATAGGCCGAGCACCAGGCCGACGGCGAACTGCTCGCGGCGGCTGTTATACAGGTCACTGAAATTCAGCGCCTTGCCGCCGGGCAGTTGCAGGCGGGTCAGGCGCAGTGCGCCTTGGCCGCAGGCCACGGTCAGGCCCTGTTTGTCGGCCGACAAGAGGCTGCCGGGAGCACCGCTGCCCTCGCCGAGTTCGGCGGCATGCACCTTGAGCGCTTCGCCATTCAGCGTGCTGTGGCAGATCGGCCAGGGATGGAAGGCGCGGATCAGCCGCTCCAGCTCCACGGCCGGGCGTGTCCAGTCCAGGCGCGCTTCGTCCTTGTTCAATTTGTGCGCGTAGGTTGCCAGGCTGTCGTCCTGCACCTCGCCCATCAGCGTACCGGCGGCCAGCCCGGCGATGGCCTGGATAACCGCCTGCGGGCCGAGCCCGGCCAAGCGGTCGTGCAGGCTGCCGCCGGTGTCGTCGGCGGCGATCGGCGTGCGCACTTTCAACAGCATCGGCCCGGTGTCCAGGCCGGCTTCCATCTGCATCACGGTGACCCCGGACTCGGGGTCGCCGGCTTCGATGGCGCGCTGGATCGGCGCGGCGCCACGCCAGCGCGGCAGCAGCGAGGCGTGGCTGTTGATGCAGCCAAGACGCGGGATATCCAGCACCGCCTGCGGCAGGATCAGGCCGTAGGCCACCACCACCAGCAGGTCGGGCGCGAGCGCTGCCAGCTCGGCCTGGGCCGCCGGGTCGCGCAGGGTCTGCGGCTGCAGAACCGGTATCTGGTGCTGCTCGGCCAGTTGCTTGACCGGGCTGGCGGCGAGTTTCTGCCCGCGACCGGCCGGGCGATCCGGCTGGCTATACACCGCAACGATCTGGTGAGGGCTGTCGAGCAGGGCCTTGAGGTGTTCGGCGGCGAACTGCGGGGTGCCGGCAAAGACGATGCGCAAAGACTCGGACATGGATGCTCGCTAATCACTACTGAAAAAGAAAAAGGCTTGCCGCGGCAAGCCTTCTATCAAGGTGTGGCTCAAGCCTGCTGGCGATGTAGCTTTTCCAGCTTCTTCTTGATGCGGTCGCGTTTGAGGTTGGACAGGTAGTCGACGAACAGCTTGCCGTTGAGGTGGTCGCACTCGTGCTGGATGCACACCGCGAGCAGGCCTTCGGCGATCAGCTCATAGGGCTGGCCATCGCGATCCAGCGCCTTGATCCTGACCTTTTGCGGGCGGTCGATGTTCTCGTAGAAGCCCGGCACCGAGAGGCAGCCTTCCTGATACTGCTCCACCTCGTCGGTAAGGGTCTCGAACTCGGGGTTGATGAACACCCGCGGTTCGCTTCTGTCTTCCGACAGATCCATCACCACCAGGCGCTTGTGCACGTTGACCTGGGTCGCGGCCAGGCCGATGCCGGGGGCTTCGTACATGGTTTCAAACATGTCGTCGATCAGCTGACGCAAGGCGTCGTCGACCGTGTCCACCGGCTTGGCGATGGTGCGCAAGCGTGGATCGGGAAATTCGAGGATGTTCAAGATAGCCATATGCGTTTGTGATGCACTTGTGGAATAAAGTCAAAATCCGCTGCTAAGATGATGAGCAGCATTGAAAAACGGCTTCACGCCGCAGTACTACTGGGTTTAGTCGCGGCGCTAGGGCGCTCCACGTGAAGACACATAATAAAGGGATTCACCGCATGAGGAAATCACTACTCGCCCTGCTATTGCTTGCCGCTAGCGGCTTGGCCCAGGCCGAAGTGCAACTCAAGGACGGTCACCCAGACCGTTATACCGTGGTCAAGGGCGATACCCTGTGGGATATTTCCGGGCGGTTTCTTCGCCAGCCATGGAAATGGCCGGAAATCTGGCACGCCAACCCGCAAGTGGAAAACCCGCACCTGATCTATCCCGGCGACCTGCTCAGCCTGGTCTATGTCGATGGCCAGCCGCGCCTGATGCTCGATCGTGGCCAGTCGCGCGGCACCATCAAGCTGTCGCCGAAGATCCGCAGCACGCCGATGGCCGAAGCCATTCCGACCATTCCGCTGGGCGCGATCAACAGCTTTTTGCTGAGTAACCGCATCGTCGATACCCCTGAACAGTTCGAGGGCGCACCCTATATAGTCGCCGGCGACGCCGAGCGCGTGGTCAGTGGGGCCGGTGATCGGGTCTATGCCCGCGGGGTGTTCGACGAAAGCGCACCGGTATACGGCATCTTCCGCCAGGGCAAAACCTACGTCGACCCGGACACCCAGGAGTTCCTCGGGATCAACGCCGATGACATCGGCGGCGGCGAGATCATTGCCGAAGAAGGCGATATCGGCACCATGACCCTGACCCGCACGACCCAGGAAGTGCGCCTCGGCGACCGCCTGTTCGCCACCGAAGAACGGGCGATCAACTCGACCTTCATGCCCAGCGAGCCGAGCAGCGAAATCAACGGCTTGATCCTCGACGTCCCGCGCGGCGTGACCCAGATCGGCCAGTTCGACGTGGTCACCCTGAACAAGGGCGCGCGTGATGGCCTGGCCGAGGGCAACGTGCTGGCGGTGTACAAGACCGGTGAAACCGTGCGCGACCGGGTCACTGGCGAAGCGGTGAAGATCCCCGATGAGCGGGCCGGTCTGTTGATGGTGTTCCGCACCTACGACAAGCTCAGTTATGGCCTGATCCTCGGCGCTAACCGCCAGCTCGCCGTGATGGACAAGGTACGTAACCCGTAGCGCCCCCGACACCAGCCGCGCGATGGCGCGGTTGGTGTTTCTGCTGCATCGCTACCCGCCGCCCGCAACTCCTCGAGATTCCCGGGCGCGACCGATCAAGGATGATCGCCATGGCGCAAAGCCCCGGCTACTGTATTTCCCCTGCCGAACTCGAAGCCCGCCTGCGCCTGCACAGCCTGCCGGAGCTTGGGCCGCGGCGTTTTCGCAAATTGCTCAGCGCCTTCGACAGTGC
>NZ_JBFIIG010000044.1:0-26606 GCF_041601375.1 Pseudomonas sp.
GAGAGATCCCCCGTCGTCCAGACGCCGCGCTGTCGCGCAGCAAACTGGAGGCTTCCCGCTGTCGTAGGAGCGGCTTTAGCCGCGAAGCTTTGCTGTGCCGCGAAGAATTCGCGGCTGAAGCGGAACGCCGCCCGGCCGCTCCTACATAAACGAAATAATCCATAAATCAATGACATATGGGTTATTTGATAAGAGATCGCCCGTCGTCCAGACGCCGCGCTGTCGCGCAGCAAACGGGGGGCAATCGTGTCTGTCGGCTTGTGGGTACCTGTAGGAGCGGCTTCAGCCTCGAAGCTTTGCTGTGCCACGAAGAATTCGCGGCTAAAGCCGCTCCTACAATAATCAATAAAATCAATGAGATATATTTTGTTTGATGAGAGCAGGCCATGCCTGCGAACCGGCGCTGCCCGCGATAGCGATCGCACGCATGGTGTGCTCCTGCAAGGGGGCCGCTCAGCGCTTGAAACGCTCGTGCAGGGCGTCGGCCACGGCAGGATGGACGAATTTGCAGATATCACCACCCAGCGCGGCGATCTCGCGGACCAGGGTCGAGGAAATATAGGAGTATTTTTCCGACGGAGTGAGAAACATGCTTTCCACCTCCGGCGCCAGTTGGCGGTTCATGTTGGCCAGCTGGAACTCGTATTCGAAGTCCGAGACCGCGCGCAGGCCGCGCAGAAACACATTGGCGCCTTGCTCCTGGGCGAAGTGCGCGAGCAGGATGGAGAAGCCCATCACCTCGACATTCGGCAGGTGCTTGGTCACTTCGCGAGCCAGTGCGACCCGCTGGTCGAGGGGGAACAGCGGGTTTTTCTTAGGGCTGGCGGCCACCGCGATGATCACGCTGTCGAACAGGCGCGCGGCGCGTTCGACCAGATCGCCATGGCCCTTGGTGATGGGGTCGAAGGTGCCCGGGTATAACACTCGATTCATCGTGACGTCCTGGCGGATCCGTTGGGGACTCGGATGGTAGCGCAGCGAGGAACTGCGGCCAAGTCAGGCGTGTTGACCCTCGAGCCCGGCGGGGCGGGTGAATGTTCGGTCATCAGGCGCGCTTGAGGCGCTCGGCCAGTGCTGTCGCCAGCTTCGCGCTCAGGCCATAGATCGACAGTTGCGGGTTGGCGCCGATGCTGGTGGGGAACAGCGAGCCGTCGTGGATCGACAGGTTGCTCAGCTGATGATGGCGGCCGAGGCTGTCGCAGACCGCCTGGCGCGGATCTTCGCCCATGGCGCAACCGCCCATCACATGGGCGCTGCCCAGGCGGGTGCGGTAGATTTCCAGGCTCAGGCCATCGATCAGGCGCCTGGCTTCGGTCAGGGTCCTCACGTAGCCGGCGTCGGCATGCAGCGGCAATACCGCCTTGGCCCCGGCGGCGAACTGGATCTCGGCCATGCTGTGGAAGGCGCGGCGCACGCCGTCCCAGGTGTAATCGGTCATCCGGTAGTCGAGCACCGGGCTGCCGTCGCCGCGCAGTTCGACCTTGCCCTCGGCGCTGTCCGGGTGGAAGCCGTCGCGCAGCAGGGCGAGCATCACGTTGGTGTGTGGCAGCTGTTCCATGCGCAGGGCGTTGTCGATGCCGAAACGGCCGAGCAGGGTGGCAGTCAGGGCCGGCTGCAGCGGTGGCACTTCCAGCTTGTAGGAGAGGCGCCCGGCAACGCCGTCGTCCCACTGGAAATGGTCGGAGTAGATCGACTGCGGCGCGCCGTAGAAGGGGTTGATCACCTGCTCGAACTGCGCGGCGGAGAAATTCACCAGGTGCAAATAGGTACGCCTGCCGCTGCGCCGGTGCGGGTCCGGGGCGTTCGAGCGCAGCAGGATGCCCGGTGTGTTGATGCCGCCCCCGGCCAGCACGTAATGCCTGGCCTTGACCCGGATCTTGCGCCCGTTGGGCGCCACGCTGCGCTCATCCATGCCCAGGCATTCGATACCGCTGACCCGCTCGCCGTCGAGCAGCAGACGTTCGGCACGGGTCAGGTAGAGCAGCTCGCCACCTTTTTCCAGGGTCGCCGGGATGGTCGTGACCAGCATCGACTGCTTGGCATTGGTCGGGCAGCCCAGGCCGCAGTAGCCGAGGTTCCAGCATCCGCGCACGTTGCGCGGGATGAGGTTCCATTGGTAGCCGAGCTTGTCGCAACCGCTGCGGATCACCTGGTTGTTGGCGTTCGGCGGCACGGCCCAGGGCGCGACGCCCAGGCGCTGTTCCATGCGCTCGAACCAGGGCGCCATGTCCTCGGGGCTGTGGCCGATGACGCCATGCTCGCTGGCCCAGTGCTGCAGGGTCGGGTCGGGGGTGCGAAAGCTCGAGGTCCAGTTGATCAGGGTGGTGCCGCCCACCGCGCGGCCCTGCATGATGGTGATGGCGCCGTCCTTGCTCATGCGGCCGATGCCTTCCTGGTAGAGGCTGGCGTAGGCCTCGGCCTCGAGCATCTTGAAGTCGTCGCTGGTCTTCAGCGGGCCTTCCTCGATCAGCAGTACCTTGAAACCGGCGGCGCTGAGGATTTCCGCGGTGGTGCCGCCACCCGCACCGCTGCCGACGATGGCGACATCGGCTTCCAGGGTCAGGTCGCTGTCCAGGCGCGAGCCGTCGTAAGTCTTCCAGCCGTTGGCCAGGCCTTGCTTGAAGATGTCGGGTACGGGCATTGCGGGCTCTCTTTCTTGTTCTGGCCGGCTTGGCGGCTGGGTAATGGGTAGCGCTGCACTTAATCTTGTAACGGTGTCCCTATGGCCTGTTGGGTTCGGCTATCGCCACTGAGCGTGAAACGGGCTGTACCCGTAGGGTGCGCCGTGCGCAGCAGAATTACGCTCAGTCGGTGCGCGGCGCACCCTACGCATGGCGGTCGCAGCCAGCCGTCAGACTGTTGGTGGCCCGGGGTAGCCGCAGTGCGCCCAGGACTCCGCGCGGCCGTACCAGCTCATCATCACCAGTTGCAGCAAGGACGCATGGCCCATCTGCAGCAGGCCGATGGAGCTGTGCTGCCAGCGTTCGAGAAAGGCGCGCACCTCGCTTGTCGAGGCGTTCTGCCAGCTGCCCCAGACCCCGGTCAGCGGGCCGCGGGTCAGCGGCAGGGCGAGCACGTCGAACAGCTGCACCGTGAGCTTGAGCATTTCCGGCGACAGGTGATCGAGGCTGTAGTCGAGGCTTTCCAGCGTGCCGGCAAGCGCCTGGGGCATTTGCTGCGGCGGCACAGCACCCTCCAGCATTACTGGGATCAGCGCGTGCAGGAAGGGCAGATCGGACGCGCGGATCACCGCGAAACCCGCCAGCGGCATGCTCGCCGAGCAGCCGCTGAGGCTGGCGGTGAGCCCGGCGCCGGCGAGCAAGGCCGAGCCCAGCAGGCTGACCTTGAGCAGACTGCGGCGTGACAGCTGCGGCAAATCAATCGTGGCGTTGTGCATTATTGTCATCACCAAGACAGGGGGAGGCTTAGCGCACGAACAGCTTGTAGACCAGCTTCTGCAGGGTCTTGCCATAGGGTGGGTAGATCAGCTTGGCGGCGTTGAAGCGCTGCTTGATCAACACGCCCTTGGCCTTGCTGAAGGTCAGAAAGCCTTCGTGGCCATGGTAGTGGCCCATGCCGGACGGGCCGATGCCGCCGAACGGCAGGTCGTCCTGGGCCACGTGCAGCAGGGTGTCGTTGAGGCACACGCCGCCGGAGTGGGTTTCGTGCAGCACCCGCTGCTGCTCGCGTTTGTCGTAACCGAAGTAGTACAGCGCCAGCGGGCGGGCGCGTCGGTTGATATAGGCGAAGGCATCGTCCAGCTTGTCGTAGGGCACGATGGGCAACAGCGGACCGAAGATCTCGTCCTGCATCACCTTCATCTCGTCTGTGACATTCAGCAGCACGGCCTGCGGCATGCGCCGGCCCTGGGCCTCGGGGTACAGCGCGATGATGGTCGCGCCCTTGCCTTCGGCGTCCTGCAGATAGCCGTTGAGGCGCTGCTGCTGGCGCTCGTTGATGATCGCGGTGTAGTCGGGGTTATCCGCCAGTGTCGGGTAGAAGTTCAGCACGGCCTGGCGGTAGGCCTCGACGAAGCCCTCTACGCGGTCTTTTGGCACCAGCACGTAGTCCGGCGCCACGCAGGTCTGCCCGGCGTTGAGGGTCTTGCCGAAGGCGATGCGCTCGGCGGCATCGCTCAGCGGCACCCCGGCGGAGACGATGGCCGGCGACTTGCCGCCCAGCTCCAGGGTCACCGGGGTGAGGTTTTCCGCGGCGGCGCGCATCACGTGTTTGCCGATGCTGGTGGCCCCGGTGAACAGCAGGTGGTCGAACGGCAGCTTGGAAAACGCCATACCGACTTCCGCTTCGCCCAGCACCACGGTCACCAGATCCTCGGGGAACACCTTGGCCAGTAAGTCCTTGAGCAGCTGCGAGGTGGCCGGGGTGAATTCGCTCATCTTGATCATCACCCGGTTACCGGCGGCCAGTGCGCCGACCAGCGGGCCGATGGCAAGGAACAGCGGGTAGTTCCAGGGCACTATGACACCGACCACGCCGAGCGGCTGATAAAGCACCTTGGCCGATGCAGGCATGAATTGCAGGCCGACGCTGCGCCGTGAGGGCTTCATCCACTGCTTCAGGCGTTTGGCCGCGTAATGGATGCCGTGCAGGCAGGGCATCAGTTCGGCGATCAGGGTTTCGTCGGCGCTGCGGTTGCTGAAGTCCCGGGAAATCGCCTGGATCAGGGCTTCGCGTTCGGCGCTCAGCAGCTCGCTCAGGGCCTTGAGCCACTGCAGGCGTTGCTCGGCGGGCGGCATGGGGTTGGCCTGGAAGGCCGCGCGCTGCAGGGCGAAGCTGGTTTCCAGTTGTGTGAGCTGGTCCTGGCTGTGTTGCAGGCTCTGCTCCAGGTGGGCGATGTCAGCGGCCATGGCTATTTCCTCGACGTTCCAGCGTGCAGTCCCTTCACCGTGCGGTGTGGGTGCTGCGAAAAGGTGTGCTGGATTTTTAGAGCAATTGCTCTAATCTGTCAAATCACCTGAGGGTTGAAGGCTTGTCGGGCAGCTATTGGCCGATGGCCGGCTAGCACCGCAGGCGCTTCAGCCTGTACCTTTGCCGGGCTTTTGAGTCGAGATCGAGCAGTCATGGCCATTCCACCGAAAACCCGCGAGCGCATCATCCAGGCCAGCCTCGAGCTGTTCAACGCCCAGGGCGAGCGCACGGTCAGCACCAACCACATCGCCGCGCACCTGGGCATTTCCCCGGGCAACCTGTACTACCACTTTCGCAACAAGCAGGCGATCGTCGCCGAGCTGTTCGGCCAGTACGAAGGCCATGTCGACGGCTTTCTGCGCCTGCCGCCCGACCGGCCCATGACCATAGACGACAAGACCTTCTACCTGGAGGCGCTGCTCGCGGCCATGTGGCACTACCGGTTCTTGCACCGCGATCTGGAGCACCTGCTCGACAGCGATGCCGAACTGGCCGAGCGTTATCGGCTGTTCGCCCGGCGCTGCCTGCAGGGTGCGCAAGGCATCTACCAGGGCTTCGTCGAGGCCGGCATCCTGCGGATGAACCCGGCGCAGATCGAGGCGCTGACGCTCAATGCCTGGATCATCATGACCTCGTGGGTGCGCTTTCTCTGCACCACACGCGGCCAGCCCGGGGACCTCAGCGAAGCGATGTTGCGCCGCGGCATCTACCAGGTGCTGGCGCTGGAGGGCGGCTATATCGCGCCGCAGGCGCGGGAGGCGGTGGATGCCCTGTACCGCAAGCTGCATGTGCCGTTGGAGCAGGTGATTTGATGCGAAACCGGGGTGGGTTAGGCGTAGGGCGGGTTAGCGGCGCTGGCTACGATCTATCTGGATACGGCTGCCTTTGCGCGCCGCGTAACCCGCCATTGCGGTGGCCGGGATTGCGCTTGGCGGGTTACGCCGCGCGGAGAAATTGAGCTGCCTTACAGGGACGATTTCCTGCGCGGCTAACCCTCCCTACGCCAACGCCGCCAACCATTGCGGGATACGCCGTTCCAGATAATAGCCAGGCTGGCGCGGCGAGCCGTCGATAAAGCCGACATGGCCGCCATGCTCATGCAACTCGAACTGGATGCTGGGTGCCAGTTCGGCCGGTTCCGGCAGGCTGTGGCGGAACACGAAGGGGTCGTCGGCGGCCTGGATGATCAGGGTCGGGGTCGCGATGCGGCCGAGGAAGTAGTGGCTGGAGGCGTGCGTGTAGTAGTCCTGGGCATCGCTGAAACCGTGCAGCGGCGCGGTGATGCGGCCGTCGAAGTCCCAGAAGGTACGCATGCCGTCCAGCGTGCCGAGCCGATCCAGGGTGGACAGGCGGTCGGCCATGCCTTTATGGGCGAACAGGCGCTGCTTGGTCTTCACGTAGGCGACCATCTGGTTCATGAAGTGCGCCTGATAGATCCGCGAGAAGCCCAGGCCGAGGCGATCCGCGCACTGATCCAGGCGAAACGGTACCGACACCGCCGCGGCGCCCTGTACCTGGCTGTCGCCGCCGGTTTCGCCGAGGTACTTGAGCAGCACGTTGCCGCCCAGGGAATAGCCGACGACATACAGCGGGGTCAGCGGCCGTTGTGCGCGCAGGTGGCGCACCGTCTCGGCCAGGTCGTCGCTGGCGCCGGAGTGGTAGCCGCGCGCCAGCAGGTTGGGTTCGCCCGAGCAGCCGCGCCAGTTCAGCGCCACGCTGGCCCAGCCGCGTGTGGCCAAGGCCTGCTGCAGGCCGAGCACATAGTGCGAGCTGGACGAACCGGTCAGGCCGTGCAGCACCAGCACCAGCGGCGCTTCGGCTGAATGCGGGCCGTGCCAGTCGAGGTCGAGAAAGTCGCCGTCCTCCAGCCACAGGCGCTCGCGCCGGCGTTGCAGTCGCGGCGGTTTGCGGCACAGCGAAGTCCACAGGGTCTGCAGGTGCGGACCGGGCAGCCACCAGGCGGGTTTGAAGGTCGGGTTCATAGATGTATTCAAGACCAATCGCCGCCGTTTTCATCCACCCGGCTCGCCGGATGGATGAATGGGCGGTGCCTCAGCTGGCCCGCGCGCTGCGCTGCCACAGCGCGTAGTAGACCTGGCCGGCCTTCTGTTCGCGGTGCAGGCGCCAGTTGCCGGGCAGGCCGAGAGTGGAGGGCGGGTTTTCGCTTTCGGTGTAGACCCAGGCATCCGCCGCCAGCCAGCCGTGTTGCTCCAGCAGGTTGCAGGCCGGCAGGAGCAGATCCTGGCTGAACGGCGGGTCGAGAAACACCAGGTCGAAGGGCGTGGCGGCCTGGCTCTGCAGGTAGACGAGGGCATCGCTTTGCAGCAACTGGCCGTTGTCGCAGCCCAGGGTCTGCAGGTGACCGCGCAGGCTGGCGACGGCGCCGGGGTTGAGGTCCAGAGCCAGGGCGCTGCCGGCGCCGCGCGACAGCGCCTCGAGGAACAGCGCGCCGCTGCCGGCGAACAGGTCGAGCACCTTGGCGCCCTCGATGTAGGGCGCCAGCCAGTTAAACAGGGTTTCGCGCACGCGGTTGGGCGTGGGGCGCAGGCCGGCGGCCATGGGGAAGTTGAACTGACGTGAACGCCACTGTCCGCCGATGATCCGCAGTTGGCCGTCGCCGCCGTGGGCCGTTGCCGCTTTGTTTGGCTTGCGCATCAGTGCTCCGGTACGGCAGAGGGTTGTTCGACGGGTTTGTCGCTGGGCGGCGGCAGGTCTTGCTGCGCCACCGTAGGCCCGGCAGTGACGATGACCAGGGCGTCCGGGTCGAGGTGCTTGGCCATGGCGGCCTTGACCTGCTCGGTGCTGAGGGCCTGCACCTCGCGCATGAAGTCTTCCAGGTGGCTCAGGGGCAGGTCGTAGAAGCCCATGGAGCCGAGCTGGCCGACGATGGCGGCGTTGCTCGCGGTGGACAGTGGGAAGCTGCCGGCCAACTCGCGCTTGGCGTCGTCCAGTTCCTCCTGGGTCGGGCCGCTGGCCAGGTAGTCGCGCAGCATGTCCTTGACCAGTTGCAGAGTGGCGGCGCTGAGTTCGGCGCGGGTCTGCAGGCTGATCAGGAACGGCCCGCGCGCCTGCATGGCGCTGAAACCGGAGTAGACGCCGTAGGTCAGGCCGCGCTTTTCGCGCACCTCGGTCATCAGCCGGGTGCCGAAGCCGCCGCCGCCGAAGATCTGGTTACCCAGGTAGAGGGCGGCGTAGTCCGGATCGCGCCTGTCGATGCCGAGCTGGGCGATCATCAGGTGGGTCTGGTTGGACGGGAACTCGATATGGCTGACGCCGGGTTGCGGCGCGTCCGGCTGAGCAATGATGGGCAGCGCCGGGCCTGCTGGCAATGCGGCGGAAACCTCAGCCGTGAGGGCTTCGGCTTCGGCGCGCGAGAGATCGCCGACCAGGGCGATCACGGCATTGCCGGCGGCATAGGCCTTGGCATGGAAGGCCTGCAACTGCTCGCGGCCTATCGCCGGGATCGACTCGGCGGTGCCATCGCTGGGGTGGGCATAAGGGTGGTCGTCGTAGAGCCGTTCGAACAGCTTCAGGCTGGCGAGCTTTCCGGGGTTCTGCTTCTGGTATTCGAAGCCCGCCAGCAGCTGGTTCTTGATCCGTGCCAGGGCGTCTTCGGGAAAAGTCGGCTGACCGATCACCTGGTTGAACAGTTGCAACGCCGGCTCGCGCTGCTCCGCCGCACTGAGGCTGCGCAGGCTGGCCACCGCCATGTCGCGGTAGGCGCCATTGCCGAACTCGGCGCCGAGGCTTTCAAAACCGGCGGCGATGGCGCCGACGTCCTTGCCCGGCACGCCTTCGTTGAGCATGGCGTTGGTCAGCATGGCCAGGCCCGGCACGCCGTCATCCTGGCTGCTGCCGGCGGCGAAGGTCAGGCGCAGGTCGAGCATCGGCAGCTCGCGTGCCTCGACGAACAGCACCTTGGCGCCCTCGGCGGTTTGCCAGGTCTGGATCTCCAGGTTGCGCCGGCTCGGGGCCTGGCCGTTGAGTTTGGCGAGGGACTCGATGGCCGTCGACGGGGCGGGTGCGGACGGGCTGCTGGCTTGGTCGGGGCGATCGATCACCAGCAGCAGAAGGGCCAACAACACCAGTAGTGCCAGGCCGAGCAGGCCGTAGCGCAAACCATTGCGCTCACTCATCACGCTTCTCCTCGGGCAGAACATGGGCGACGCTCAGGCGATCGCGGGTAAAGAAGGTTTTCGCCGCACTCTGGATATCGGCCGGGGTGACCGCTTCCAGCTCGGCCAGCTCCTGGTCCATCAGCGTCCAGGACAGGCCGACGGTCTCCAGTCGGCCGATGGCGGTGGCCTGGCTGGTGATCGAGTCGCGCTCGTAGACCAGACCGGCGATGACCTGGGCGCGCACCCGGGCCAGTTCCTCGGCCGAGGGCGGGTTCTGCTGCAGGTCCTGCAGCTCGCGCCACAGGCCGGCTTCGGCTTGGGCCAGGGTCTTGCCGGTTTGCACATTGGGCGTGGCGGACAGCACGAACAGGCTGTCGCCGCGCGGGTAGGCGTCGTACCAGGCGGAGGCTCCGGAGACCAGCTCCTCGCCGCGCTCCAGGCGCGTCGGCAGGCGGGCGCTGTAGCCGCCATCGAGCAGGGTGGCGATCAGGCGCAGGGCATGCACCTGACGCGGCTGCTCGGCGGTGGCCAGGCCCGGTACGTTGAAGCCCAGCATCAGGCTCGGCATCTGGGTTTTCAGGTACAGGGTGATCCGCCGCTCGCCGGGGGCGGCCAGTTCGCGGGGGATTTTCGCCGGCGGTACGGCGCGCGTGGGGATGTCGCCGAAATAGCGCTCGGCCAGCACCTTGACCTCGCTGGCGCTGACATCGCCGACCACCACCAGCGTGGCGTTGTTCGGCGCGTACCAGGCTTGATACCAGGCGCGCAGTTCCTCGACGGTCATGCGCTCGAGGTCGGCCATCCAGCCGATGGTCGGCGTGTGGTAGCCGCTGGCGGGGTAGGCCATGGCCTTGAAACGTTCGAAAGCCTTGCTAGAGGGTTTGTCGTCGGTGCGCAGGCGCCGCTCTTCCTTGATCACCTCGATCTCGCGGGCGAATTCCTCGGCCGGAAGCGCAAGGCTGGCCAGGCGATCGGCTTCCAGTTCCAGGGCCACGCTCAGGCGATCACGCGCCAGCACCTGGTAATAGGCGGTGTAGTCGTCGCTGGTGAAAGCGTTCTCCTCGGCGCCCAGCTCACGCAGGATGCGCGAGGCTTCGCCGGGGGCGAGCTTGCGGCTGCCCTTGAACATCATGTGCTCGAGGGCATGGGACAGACCGGTCTGGCCGGGCGTCTCGTAGCTGGAGCCGACCTTGTACCAGAGCTGGGAGACTACCACCGGGGCGCGGTGATCCTCGCGGACGATGACCTTGAGGCCGTTGGCCAGGCTGAACTCGTGGGTCGGCTGGGGTTCTGCTGCCGTAGCCAGAAGCGGCAGGCCGATGCTGGCGAGCAACAGGGTTGCGGCGCGTAGAACGATCTTATGCATGGGAGTGGGGTCACCGTGATGGGCTGCGTGCGTCGCCGGGTATGCCGCTGACAAGCTGCAGGAGAACCCTGGGCTTGGAGTTGTCGACGGATTCTAGCGGCAAGTGGCTATTAACTGAACCTGAGACTGCTCGGGCGTGGTGTCGTTCCTTGGTCGTGGGGCGTGCATTTATTGCGAAATCTGTCGTTCGGGGTTCGTTTCCAAGCCAAAGCCGCATCTGTCGCAGAAAGCCGCGAGGTAGTCGATAAAGGCCTGCACCTTGCGCGTGGCCCGGCGATGGCTGGGGTAGACGGCGAGGATCAGCGGGCCGAAGGCGTCCGGGTCGAAGTCATACTCGGCCATCAACCGGAGCAATTGACCGGTCTCCAGGTAGGGTTTGACGCTCCACAGCGGGCAGGCGTGCAGGCCAGCCCCCATCAGGCAGTTGGCCAGCAGCAGGTCGTAGTTGTCGCTCTCCAGGCGCGCCCGCGGCACGGGGGAGCGCAGGCGCACGCCGTTGAGCGATATCCACCGGTAGTGCTGATCCAGCGCCGGGTGCTGGTAAAGCAGCCACTGATGGCGGTCGAAGGTCTGCGGCGTGACCGGGAGCGGGTTGGTCGCCAGGTAGGCCGGGCTGGCGCACAACACGATCTGGTTACGCCCCAGGGGTTTGGCGATCAGCCCCGGCAGGTCGCAGCGGCCCTCGCGCAGGGCCAGGTCATAACCGCCCTCGGCCAGGTCGACGAAGGCGTCGCACAGGTCCACCCGCAGGCAGATCTGTGGATGTTCGGCGAGAAAACCTGCGCAGGCTTCATCGAGAAACGCCCGGCCAAAGGCCAGGGGCGCGGTCAGCCTGAGGTGGCCGTGCAGGCCGTGCTTGAGCTGGCCGATCTCTTCGCCGGCGTCATGCAGGCGTTGCAGCACCTGGCGGGCCGTCTCCAGATACAGCCGGCCGGCCTCGGTCAGCGCGGTGCGCCGGGTGCTGCGCTCGAACAGTTGGGCGCCCAGTTCCGCTTCCAGGTGGCTGACCGCCTTGGTCAGGGCCGAAGGCGTCTTGTCCAGCTGTTCGGCCGCGCGGCTGAAGCTGCCGTGCTCGGCGGTGGCGACAAACATGCTCAGGGCGCTGAGCTTGTCCATAGGTTTTTCCTGTTTGGCACAAATGTTTTGCTTGGTAGCGGTGTTCTACCGCTGCCTATCCGCCGCTAGTCTCGTGGCCAGACCAATAAAAACCAGAGGCTGCTGCGATGCAACGATTAATTCCAAGCGTGTTGGCCGGGGTGCTGGCTTTTTCCTCAATGGAAGCCATGGCCGCCGCGGATCTGCTGTTGTTCAACGGCAAGGTGTTCACCGCCGAACCCGGCCAGCCACTGCTCCAGGCGGTGGCGGTGGCCAATGGCAAGATCCTCAAGGTCGGCAGTGACGCCGAGGTGAAGGCCCTCGCCGATGCCGATACGCAGTTGATCGACCTGGCCGGCAAGGTGCTGATGCCAGGCATGATCGACACCCACAGCCACCCGATCATGGGCGCCATGGCCAGCCTGCGGGCCAATCTGTATGACGAGGTGCTGGCGCTGGACGCGCTGGAGCAGTGGATCCTCGAACAGGATCGGGCCGGTACCGCGCGCATGGGTGACCTGGTCGTGATTTCCGGCGCCAGTTCGGCCTATTGGCAGCAGAGCGATGAACTGGGACGAATCTTCAATCAGGGCCGTTGGGCCGAGCAGCCGCTGGTGCTGGACGGTATCGACGGCCATACCGGCTGGGCCAACCAGGCCATGCTCAGGCGCCTGAAGATCGATGCCGAGTTGGTGCGCGGCCTGTCGGACAAGGAACGCGGCTTTATCGCTCACGATAGCGACTTCATCCCCACCGGCTATCTGGCGGAAAACGGCTGGGATCGGGTGCGCAGCCAGTATCCCGCGCCCAGCGAAGCCGACATGCTCGATGCCGCCCGCGAGGCGGTGAAGATCAACAACCAGGTCGGCGTTACCGCCTGGATGGATGCGGCGGCCAATGCCGGTGATGGCGACAGTCTGTTCGAGCTGCGCCCCACCGAGCAGGACCTGGGCGTACTGCCGCTGTACCGCGCACTGGCCGAGCGGGGTGAACTCAGTGCTCACGTCGCCGCGCTGCTGGTGACCCACCCGCAAAGCCAGCCGTCCGATCTGCAGGTGCTGGACAAGGTCATGCGGCAGTTCCAGGGCGTGCCCAACCTGAGCTTCCCCGGGATCAAGATATTCGCCGATGGGGTGATGGAGTTTCCCGGCCAGACCGCCGCGGTACTCGACCCGTTCAAGAACAGCCTCAAGCGCGGCGAGCTGCTGATCGACCCGGCCGGCTTCGGTGAGCTGGTGGCGGCGGCCGAGCGGCGTGACTGGATCGTACATGTGCATGCGGTGGGCGACCGGGCGGTGCGTGAAGCGCTGAACGGCTTCGAGGCGGCGCGCCAGCTCAGGCCTACGCCGGTGCCGCACAGCATCAGCCACCTGCAGATGGTCAATCCCAAGGAGTTTCCGCGCTTCCAGCAGCTGGGCGTGATCGCCTCCATGCAACTGCTCTGGGCCACGGCCGAGAGCTACACCGAGGAGCTGGTCAAGCCCTACGTGACTGCGACCGCCTACCAGTACCAGTACCCGGCGCGTTCGCTGCACAAGGCCGGTGCGACCATCGCCGGCGCCAGCGACTGGCCGGTGTCCAGCCCCAACCCGTGGAACGCCATCGCCCAGGCCAGCACCCGCAAGGGTCCGCTCGGGGTGCTCAATAGCGCCGAGAGCATCGACCGCGAAAGCATGTTCCAGGCTTACACCCTCAACGCGGCCAAGGCCCTGCGCCTGGATCGGCGCATAGGCTCCCTGGCACCGGGCAAGCAGGCCGACCTGATCGTGCTGGACCGTGACGTGTTCAAGGTCAGCGACGAGGAGCTGTTCGAGACCCGAGTGCTGCGCACCTACTTCGCCGGCCAGTTGGTACACGCCGAGAAGTCCTGATCCTCTGTGGCCAATTGGCCCTGCCCAACCCCTATAAAAACAAGGAACACCTTATGCGTTCGTTAACCGCCTTCTTTACGGCCGTTCTGGCATTGGCTCCGCTTGGCCAACTGCAGGCGCTGCAACTGAATGAACAGCTCGAGCTGCAGATCACCCCCATGGTGCTCAGCGACTACCGCAACAGCGGCATTTCACAGACCCTGGGCGATCCGGCGTTTCAGCTGGATGTGATGCTGGCCCATGCCACCGGCCTGTATGCCGGGGTCTGGACCAGCAATGTCGAGTTTGGCCATGACTGGGAACAGGACGACGACTACGGCACCCGCCAGGAGGTCGACTACTACGCCGGCTACTACTGGCAAATCAGCGATGCCATCGGCCTGGACGCCATGTACAACAAATACAGCTACCCGGGCGAGAGCCAGTTCAATGGTGCCGATGTCTACCTGACCCTGGATGCCTATGGCTTCTTCATCGGTGGCAAACATTCGGACGATGTCGACGAGAGCAGCTTCAGCTACTTCGCCGGCTACCGCAGCCTGTTGCCGCTGGATATCGGCCTGGAGCTGAAGTTCGAAAATGTCGACTACAAGGACAAGGTGTTCTTCAACAAGGACTGGACCCGCGGCCAGGAGGACTACAACAACTGGAGCGTCGGCCTGCAGCGGGAGATGTTCGGCGTGAACTGGGGCGCGAGCTATGTCGACACCGACCTGTCGAAGGCCGAGTGCATGAGCTTCGCGGGCTATGACGACCTGTGTGGCGCCACCCTGGTCTTCAGTGCCAGCCAGACTTTCTGATACCCCCCCACGCAAGGACGGACCCATGAACGCCATGAAATTCCCTGCTCTGCTCGCCGCCGTCGGTCTGCTGCTGGCCGGCCAGGCCTCGGCCGAGGCCGTGGTGAATATCTACAACTGGACCGACTATATCGCCGAGGACACCCTTACAGAATTCCAGCAGGCCAGCGGCATCAAGCCGGTGTATGACGTGTTCGACTCCAACGAGACCCTGGAAGGCAAGCTGCTGGCCGGTAATAGCGGCTATGACGTGGTGGTGCCGAGCAACCACTTCCTCAGTCGGCAGATCAAGGCGGGGGTGTTCCAGAAGCTGGACAAGAGCCGGCTGCCGAACTGGAACAACCTCGACCCGCAGCTGCTCGAGCGCCTGCAAGCCAATGACCCGGGCAACCAGTACGCCGTGCCCTACCTGTGGGGCACCAACGGCATCGGCTACAACGTGGCGAAGGTCCGTGAAGTGCTGGGTATCGAGCGGGTCGAGTCGTGGGACGTGCTGTTCGAGCCGGAGAATCTGGCGAAGCTGAAGGCATGCGGGGTGTCCTTCATGGACTCGGCCGACGAACTCTACCCGGCCATGCTCAACTACCTGGGGCTGGATCCCGGCAGTACGCGGATCAGGGACTACAAGGATGCCGAGCGCAAGTTGCAGGCATTGCGCCCGTATATCACCTACTTCCATTCATCGCGCTACATCTCCGACCTGGCCAACGGCAATATCTGCATCGCCTTCGGCTATTCGGGGGATGTGTTCCAGGCCATCAGCCGTGCCGAAGAGGCGGGCAACGGCATCGAGCTGGAATACGTGGTGCCCCGCGAGGGCGGCAACCTCTGGTTCGACATGCTGGTCATCCCGAGTGACGCGAAGAACGTCGAGCAGGCCCATGCCTTTATCGACTACCTGCTGCAGCCGAAGGTGATTGCCGAAGTCAGCGAGTATGTCGGCTACGCCAACGCCAACACCCAGGCGGATGCGCTGATGGATGAGGAGGTCCGGCGGAACCCTTCGATCTACCCGTCCGCCGCCGTCCAGCAAAGGCTGTATGTCTCCTCGGAGCAACCGCCCGAAATCATGCGCTGGACCACGCGCTCCTGGAACAAGCTCAAATCCGGCCGTTAATCCCCATGCCGGGTTGGCACGTCAGCCCGGCAGTCGACAGGTACTCTCACCATGTCTTGCGCGTTCGTTGCACCGCCAACCTATTACCACGCCACTCGCAATCGCCAGCTCGATTGCCCGCCGCTCGCTGGCGCTACCCAGGCGGACGTCTGCATTGTCGGCGGTGGATTCACCGGGCTGAACACGGCAATCGAATTGGCCGAGCGCGGCCACTCGGTCATCTTGCTGGAGGCGCGCCATATCGCCTGGGGGGCCAGTGGTCGCAACGGCGGGCAACTGATTCGCGGGCTCGGGCATGAGCTCGGGCAGTTCCAGAAGTACATCGGCAGCGAAGGGTGCCAGAGCCTCGAGCGGATGGGGCTCGAGGCCGTCGATATCGTCCGCCAGCGCGTACGGGGGCACGCCATCGACTGCGATCTGCGCTGGGGATACTGCGACCTGGCCAACACGCCGCGGCACTATGCCGGGTTGATTCGCGAGCGGGACGCGCTCGAGCGGCAGGGCTATGCGCATGAGGTCAGTCTGGTCGAACCGCACGAGATGGCTCGGGTGGTCGGTTCCGAGCGCTATGTCGGTGGCCTGATCGACAACGGTTCGGGTCACCTGCATCCGCTCAATCTGGCGTTGGGCGAAGCCGCGATCGCCCAGGATCTGGGGGTACGGCTCTGTGAGAACAGTACGGTGACGCGCATCGAATACGGCAAGCGCATCCGTGTACATACCGCCAGGGGGCAAGTCCTGGCCAACAGCCTGGTGCTCGCCGGCAATGCCCACCTGGGCGATCTGGAGCCGGCGTTGAGCGGCAAGGTGTTACCGGCCGGCAGCTATATCATCGCCACGGAACCCTTGGGCCCGGCCCTGGCCGAGACCCTGATCCCGGGTAACCGTGCGCTGTGCGATCAGCGCATTGGGCTGGATTATTATCGGATGTCGGCCGACCGCCGGTTGCTGTTCGGTGGGGCCTGTCGCTACTCGGGGCGCGACCCTGGCGACATCGCGGCCTACATGCGCCCGAAGATGCTCAGGGTGTTTCCGCAGCTGGCCGACAAGCGCATCGAGTTTCAGTGGGGCGGCATGATCGGCATCGGTGCCAATCGGCTGCCGCAGATCGGTCGTCTGGACGCCCAACCGAACGTCTACTACGCCCAGGCCTATGCCGGACACGGGCTCAACACCACGCACCTGGCCGCCCGGCTGCTTGCCGAGGCGATCAGTCGGCAATGCAGTCAGGGCTTCGATCTGTTCGCCCGCGTACCGCACATGACCTTTCCCGGCGGTCAACGGCTGCGTTCTCCGCTGCTGGCGCTGGGCATGCTCTGGTTTCGGCTCAAGGAAATTGCGGGCGGCTGAGCGGGCGCCCTCCGGCGTGTGGGTCGATGCGCGTTGCGGCAAGGGATGGCCTGATGCGGGCTATCGCGAGCGACCGCTTGTGTCGGCGACCGACAGTCCGGTTGCCGGGGCCGCCATGCACGGGTCGTTCCGGCGCCCGGCCGACTTTCCTGGATTTATCGCGAGCGGCCCGGTGAGTTTCCCACGCCAGGTTGGTGCTCTGCGCCCGAGCGCTTGCGAAAACCCTTGCTTGCGGCGGCCGTCTCCAGACGCCCGCTGCTGAGGTTGCGCTCGTTTTTTTCACATCCCCTCCTTCGAGTCCTGTGCCCGCACGGCAAACGATGCGGTTCGAGCGGGCCGCTGACTGGCGAAGGCCATATCCATCACACCAGCACAATTGAGGTCCCTATGTTCGTTCGTATGGCCGCATCGCCGACAAGTCCGGTGCATACCATTGCCCTCTGTTTCATCGTCGCGCTGATCGAGGGCTTCGATCTGCAGGCCGCCGGCATTGCCGCCCCCTATATCACCAGGGAGTTTGGCCTTACCGCGGTCCAGCTCGGTTGGTTCTTCAGTCTAGGCTTGATCGGCCTGTTGCCGGGTGCGCTGTTCGGCGGCTGGCTGGCGGACCGGCTGGGGCGCAAGGGAGTGCTGATAGCCGCAGTGTTGCTGTTCGGGGTCTTCTCGTTGTTGACCGCCCATGCCGGCAGTTATTCCACGCTGCTGTTGGCGCGACTGGCCACCGGTCTTGGCCTGGGGGCCGCCTTGCCGATCCTGATTGCAGTGTCATCGGAGGTCGCCGGTGCCGGCCTGAAGAGCACCGTTGTCAGCCTGACCTACTGCGGCGTGCCCCTGGGCGGCGCGACTGCTGCCCTGATGGGCGTGCTGGGCGTTGGGGAGGACTGGCGGCTGATGTTCTACGTGGGAGGGGTCGCGCCGATTCTGGTTGCCGGGCTGTTGGCCATGTTCTTGCGAGGGACGCCGGTGGTTCGCCGCGACAGCTCCAGCGGGCGCGGTTCGGCGGTCAGCGGCTTGTTCGTCCAGGGGCGGGCTACGGCGACGCTGCTGATCTGGGTGAGTAGTTTCTTCACCCTGGCGGTGCTCTACATGCTGCTGAACTGGCTGCCGTCATTGCTGGTTACCCTGGGTTATGACCACGTTCAGGCGGGATACGTGCAGATACTGTTCAATATCGGCGGCGCGGCCGGGTCGATCCTGACGGGCCGCCTGATGGATCGTGCCAGCCCCGTGCTGGTGGTGCTCAGCACCTATCTGGGCATGCTGGTCGCTCTTGCGGCGATCGGTCTGGTGCAGCGCTTCGATCTGCTGTTGCTGGCGGGGGCTGCCGCCGGGTTCTGCGCCATTGGCGGCCAGCTGGTGCTGTATGCCCTGGCCCCCATGCTTTATCCGGCGGACATCCGTGCCACGGGAGTCGGGGCGACTGTTGCGGTGGGGCGTCTGGGCTCCATGGCGGGACCTCTGCTGGCGGGACAGATCCTGGCGCTGGGGGTGGGCGGGAGTGGTGTGTTGTTTGCGGCAGCTCCCGGCCTGCTGCTATCCGCAGGAATGGCCCTGGTACTGATGCGGGGCCAGCGGCGCGCCGCCGATAGCGCTGGGGCATGAGCGGCGACCAAGGCTGTTGGCTCAACCGTGAGCGCGGACGTTGAAGGAGGTAGCGCCCTGGGTATTGGCGGCCCGGGCATCTGCTCGGCGGGCAGGTCTGTCCTGCCTCTGCCGGTCTACCGAGCGTCATCATCTGTCGGCCGGCGAACCGAGGCAATGGTACGGTCGCGGTTCGCCGCCCTGGCACATGCGCAAGGGCAAGTGCGGGGACGTACCCGCGCGCACCGTAGCGCTCGCGGTGATCTCGGCCGGAAGCGACAGATAGACCTGCTCACCGGCGGCTGATAGTGGTAAAGTCGCGCGCAATTCTCGTGTGTTGCCGGTCAGCAAGACTGGCTTGATGTAGGCTTGAGCCCTGTGCGGTCCAAGCCCTACGCACGATCCTTGGGCGCTCCCGCTCAGCAATGATCTGGGGTTGCCCGACCTTACCGGCGACCACGTCTGGTACCCGGTCTGAATTTTACTGTGCGGTTCCTTCAGCTTTATATTCTGCTGCACAGATCAAGTTTCAGACCCGCCCACCGGCGCGTCGCACCTTTGAGATAGCCGTCCTCCATGTTTGGTTCCAACGACGACAAGAAGACCCCCGCACCCGGCACCACGCCCGCTGCGCCGCCATCCGCCGAGAAAGCCGCGGAGAAGAAAGACCTGTTCGGCTGGTTGCGCAAGAAGTCGCAGCAGCCCGCCAGCAGTCAAGCGCCTGGTGTGCCTGAGTCCACACCTGCAGCAGAGCCGACGCTGCCGCAAGCCGACCAGGCCGCTGCTCCGATGGTCGAGCCGGAGGCGCCGGTTGCTCCGCCGGCCGAGCCCGCAGTGGCACCAGCTCCCGCGTCTGCGGCCGAGCCGGTGCAGGCGCCGCGGCCTTCGCGGTTCCGCATCAATGCCGGCAGCGAAGTGCTGCATCCCGTCGTTCATGTGGCCGAGCCCGAGCCGGTTGCGCCGCTCGTGCCGGAGGCCCCGGCGGCTGAGGTGCAGGTCGAGCAGAACAAACCGGGCGATAACCAGGGCGGCTGGTTCGCCCGCCTCAAGCTGGGCCTGTCGAAAACCAGCGCCAGCCTGGGCGAGGGCATGGCCAGCCTGTTCCTCGGCAAGAAGGCGATCGACGACGAGCTGCTCGAGGAAATCGAAACCCGCCTGCTCACCGCCGACGTCGGCGTCGAGGCCACCAACCAGATCGTCCAGAGCCTGACCCAGAAGGTCGCGCGCAAGCAGCTGACCGACAGTGGCGCACTGTACCAGGCGTTGCAGGACGAGCTGACCGCGCTGCTCAAACCGGTCGAGCAGCCGATGCGCGTGGATTCGACCAAGCAGCCCTATGTGATTCTGGTGGTCGGCGTGAACGGCGCCGGCAAGACCACCACCATCGGCAAGCTGGCTTCGAGGCTGCAGCAGGACGGCAAGAAGGTCATGCTGGCCGCCGGCGACACCTTCCGCGCCGCCGCCGTCGAGCAGTTGCAGGTGTGGGGCGAGCGCAACCGGATTCCGGTGATCGCCCAGCACACCGGGGCCGATTCGGCGTCGGTGATCTTCGATGCGGTGCAGGCGGCGAAGTCCCGCGGCATGGATGTGCTGATCGCCGACACGGCCGGACGTCTGCACACCAAAGACAACCTGATGGAAGAGTTGAAGAAGGTCCGCCGGGTGATCGGCAAGCTGGACGACACGGCGCCCCACGAGGTGCTGCTGGTGCTGGATGCCGGCACCGGACAGAACGCGATCAACCAGGCCAAGCAGTTCAACCAGACGGTGAACCTGACCGGCCTGGTCCTGACCAAGCTGGACGGTACCGCCAAGGGCGGGGTGATCTTCGCCCTGGCCAAGCAGTTCGGCCTGCCGATTCGCTATATCGGCGTCGGCGAAGGCATCGACGATCTGCGCACCTTCGAGGCCAACTCTTTTGTCCAGGCGCTGTTCCAGTCGCGGGAATCGTAATGATCAAGTTCGAGCAGGTCGGTAAGCGTTACCCCAATGGTCACGTCGGGCTGCACGAGCTGAGCTTTCGCGTGCGCCGCGGCGAGTTTCTGTTCGTCACCGGGCACTCGGGTGCCGGCAAGAGCACCCTGTTGCGCCTGCTGTTGGCGATGGAGCGGCCGACCACCGGCAAGCTGCTGCTGGCCGGCCAGGATCTGGGGCAGATCACCAACGCCCAGATTCCCTACCTGCGCCGGCAGATCGGCGTGGTGTTCCAGAACCATCAGCTGCTGTTCGACCGCAGCGTGTTCGACAACGTCGCCCTGCCGCTGCAGATCCTCGGCCTGTCCAAGGCGGAGATCGGTAAGCGCGTCGGCGCCGCGCTCGAGCGGGTGTCACTGGCGGACAAGGCCGAGCAGTTCCCCAGCGAACTGTCCACCGGCCAGCAGCAGCGCGTCGGCATAGCCCGCGCGGTGGTACATCGTCCGGCCCTGCTGCTCGCCGACGAGCCGACCGGCAACCTCGATCCGCGCCTGGCCGCGGAGATCATGGGGGTGTTCGAGGACATCAACCGTCTCGGCACCAGCGTGCTGATCGCCAGTCACGACCTGGCGCTGATCGCACGCATGCGCCATCGCATGCTGACCCTGCAACGTGGCCGCTTGATCGGCGACGGGGAGGCGGTCTGATGAGTGCGACCCGTATGCCACCGCCGCAGCCGGCCCAGCGCGTCGGCGCCGCACCGAAAAAGCACGATCCGAAAACCCCGGGCGACGGTCCGGACTTTCGCAGCCAGCTCGACGCCTGGCTGGAAAGCCACCGCGCCAGCCTGGTCGACAGCCTGCGCCGCCTGGCCAAGCAGCCCATCGGCAGCTTCTTCACCTGTCTGGTGATGGCCGTGGCCCTGAGTCTGCCGATGGGCCTGGCCCTGTTGCTGGACAACGTCGAGCGCCTGGGCGGCTCCTGGCAGCGCGCCGCGCAGATTTCCCTGTTCCTGCAGATCGACGCCAGCGAGGCCGAAGGCCAGGCGTTGCGCGAGCAGATCGGCGCGATGGACGAGGTCGCCGAGGCCGAATGGATCAGCCGCGAGCAGGCCTTGCTGGAGTTCCAGCAGCAGTCCGGGCTGGGCGAGGCGCTCAAGGAATTGCCGGATAATCCGTTGCCGGGCGTGGTCCTGGTGACGCCCAGGGAAGTCGACAAGGTCACCCTCGAGGCCCTGCGCCTGCGGCTGGCCGATTTGCCCAGGGTGCAGCAGGCGCAACTCGATCTGCTCTGGGTCGAGCGGCTGACGGCGATTCTCAACCTGGGCGATCGCTTCGTCTTCGGCCTGACCCTGTTGCTGGTGATGGCCTTGCTGCTGGTGATCGGCAACACCATTCGCCTGCATATCGAGAACCGGCGTACCGAGATCGAGGTGATCAAGCTGGTCGGCGGCACCGACAGCTATGTGCGGCGGCCCTTCCTTTATATGGGCGCGCTCTATGGCATAGGCGCCGGGCTGCTGGCCTGGCTGGTGCTGGCCTATGGTCTGGGCTGGCTGAACGCGTCGGTGATTCGCCTGGCCGGGCTGTACGGCAGCGACTTCGCCCTGGCCGGCGTACCGGCAGGCGACGGCCTGTCATTGCTGCTTGGCGCAGTGCTGCTAGGCTATATCGGCGCCTGGCTGGCGGTGGCCCGGCACCTGAACGAATTACAGCCTAGATAGGTAAGTTATTGTTTTTATTGATATTGACTATGTGTAAGGGAACTTGTAGAAGCGTTCCTAGTCGTAATGCTCAGTGTTACACTGCGCTCGATTCGTGAGTCGGAGGAACCCAATGTCCACTTCTTTGCAACCTGTTCATGCTTTAGTTCCGGGCGCCAACCTGGAGGCTTACGTGCATGCGGTCAACTGCATACCGCTGTTGACCCCCGAGCAGGAACGCGAGCTGGCCGAGAGTCTCTATTACCAGCAGGACCTCGAAGCCGCTCGGCAAATGGTGCTCGCCCATCTGCGCTTCGTCGTGCATATCGCCCGCAGCTATTCCGGTTATGGCCTGCCCCAGGCCGACCTGATCCAGGAAGGCAACGTCGGCCTGATGAAGGCGGTCAAGCGCTTCAACCCGGAAATGGGTGTGCGCCTGGTGTCGTTCGCCGTGCACTGGATCCGTGCCGAGATCCACGAGTTCATCCTGCGCAACTGGCGCATCGTCAAGGTCGCCACCACCAAGGCGCAGCGCAAACTGTTCTTCAACCTGCGCAGCCAGAAGAAGCGTCTGGCCTGGTTGAACAACGAGGAAGTGCACGCCGTGGCGGAAAGCCTGGGCGTCGAGCCGCGCGAAGTGCGCGAGATGGAAAGTCGTCTGACCGGTCACGATATGTCCTTCGATCCGGCTGCCGAAGCCGATGACGAAAGCGCGTTTCACTCGCCGGCCCAGTACCTGGAAGACCACCGCTACGACCCGGCGCGTCAGCTGGAAGCCTCGGACTGGAGCGACAGCTCCACCGCCAACCTGCATGAGGCCCTGGACGGACTGGACGAGCGCAGTCGCGACATCCTCTACCAGCGCTGGCTGGCCGAGGAGAAGGCCACGCTGCACGAGCTGGCCGCCAAGTACAACGTCTCCGCCGAGCGCATTCGCCAGCTGGAGAAAAACGCGATGAGCAAGCTCAAGGGCTCGATCGCCGCGTAGTTGACCCTACCCGAACAAGCCGCACTCAGGTGCGGCTTTTTTCTGTCTGGAGAATGCTTGTGAATTTGCCGCCCCTGCGCCTGCAGCATGGCCTTATCTTCGTTGCCGTTGCCCTGCTGTTCTTCGCCTGGGGCGCCTGGCTGATGCGCCCGCAACCTGCGGCGGCGCCGCTGCCCTGGCTGGCCGAGTGGCAGACTGCGGTGCTCGTGCCGCTGGCCGATAATCGCCTGAGCCTGGCCATGTTGCGAGCCCAGGTGGAGGGCGAGCTCTGGCTGCAGCCAAGGCCGGAGGGGGCGCGCCTGCTCTACCGCGCGGACTGGCAGGCGAGTGGCGAACCCTGGGCGCTGGAGGCAGAACTCGAGCTGGGCGAGGCCGCGCGCGACAGCCTGATGGCCGCGGCAGGCTTGGGCGTGCGCGACGACGAACAGCCGCTCGGCGGGCAGATGCTGGCCGAACTGGGCAGCCAGGCCATCGTCAGCCTGACCCTCAAGCCGCAGCAGGCCGTGGCCGCCGAGCGGCTGGCCAGCAGTGTCGGCCAGCCGCGCCTGCGCCTGGAGTTGGACGAAGGCCAGGCCTGGGTCTATCCCGAGGCGGGGCTGACCGCGCACACCGCAGACGAACAGCTGCTGCTGTTGCAGGTGCTGCCACGCGCCGCATTGCGTGAGCGGCGGAGCACGCCGTAGCGTCCATGTTCATGTTCATGTTCATGTTCATGGGCAAGGTTGCCCCGGAGTGCCTCCGGGCGTGGAGGCGCTGAGCCCATTCAGCGCCGCCCGGCCGCGCTTATCAGATAACAAGTATGTTATTGATTTTATTTATTATTGTTTTTATGTAGGAGCGGCTTTAGCCGCGAACTCTTCGTGGCCCGGCAAAAGCTTCGCGGCTGAAGCGCGCTCCTGCGGGGTATGCGCTCGGCCGTGGAATGACGCCTTTTTCATCCGTCATCGCGATGTGCTGGATCGCTTGGGGCCTCGTCAGGCTTTCAGCCAGTGCGGCTGCTTAGTCCGGGCTCGCCGCTTGCAGGCGGCTGAGGTAGTGGCTGCCGCCGAGCTGGCGCATCTGCTGGCGAATCCAGGCCGCGCGGCGGCTGACGTGGGCGTTCGGCCGGCTGGCGCTCCAGTGCCGCGGGTTCGGCAGCACGGCGGCCAGTTGGCTGGCCTGCTGGGTCGACAGGTAGGGCGCGCCGGTATTGAAGTGATGGCGCGCCGCGGCTTCGGCGCCGAATACGCCGTTGCCCCACTCGGCGCTGTTGAGGTACACCTCGAGGATCCGCTGTTTCGGCCAGAGCAGCTCGATCAGGCCGGTGAACCAGAGTTCGATGCCCTTGCGCAGCCAGCTGCGGCCGGACCAGAGAAACAGGTTTTTCGCCACCTGCTGGCTCAGCGTGCTGGCGCCGCGCAGCGAGCCGCCTTGCTGGTTGTGCGCCAGCGCCGCGCGAATCGCCGCGACATCGAAGCCCCAGTGCTCGGCGAATTTCTGGTCTTCGCCGGCAATCACCGCGACCTTCAGGTCGTCCGGCAGCTCGCTCCAGGGGCGCCAGCTGCGCTCCAGGTCGATGGGCTTGCCGTCGACCCAGGATTCGATCTTGCGCTCGACCATCAGGGCCGTGCCGGGTGGCGGCACCCAGCGCAGGACCAGCACCAGCAGAGCCGAGCCGGCCATGAGGCAGAGCAGCAGTTTGAACATGAGGCGGCGGATGGAGCGAAACATGCGGGCTTGGCCAGGCTGATTTTGCCGGCCATTATAGCGGCCGCAGTTCCCTTGTCTGGAGTGATGCATGGCGCGTCTATGGTTGTTGCTGTCTGCCTTGACCGGTTTCACCGGTGTGGCCCTCGGGGCTTTCGCCGCCCACGGCTTGAAAAATCGACTCAGCCCGGAGCATCTGGCGGTGTTCCAGACCGGCAGTCACTACCAGTTGATCCACGCCCTGGCGCTGTTCGGCGTCGCCCTGCTGGCGCTGCAGGCGCCTGGCCGCCTGGTGAATCTGGCCGGTGGCTGTTTCGCCCTGGGCATTCTGCTGTTTTCCGGCAGCTTGTATCTGCTGGCCCTCAGCGGCATCGGCGGGCTCGGGATCATCACGCCCTTCGGCGGCCTGGCCTTTCTGGCCGGCTGGCTGTGCCTCGGCCTGACGGCCTGGCGCTTGCCCGGGTGCTGAAGGTGGTGGCTGGCGTGGCGCATGGCGTTATCGCCATCGCGTAACCTGACCCGCACGTCAGAATGTCGGGTGGATGGCAGCCTTTGGCCTTGGTCATCGTCCGTGATCGGGCTAGAATGCCCGCCCCTTCCCAAGTTGTGACTGCCCCGTTATGCGTATTCAGTTGAACGGTGAATCATTCGAGCTGGCCGATGGCGCCACCGTTGCCGACCTGATCGGCCGACTGGATCTGACTGAACGTCGGGTCGCGGTCGAGCTCAACCTGGATATAGTGCCGCGCAGCCAGCATGCCGCCACCGCGCTCCGCGACGGTGACCGGGTCGAGGTGGTGCACGCGATTGGTGGCGGTTAACAGGCCGTTGAAAATTACTGCGTTCGGCTAGACCGTGTTGAATCAGCCTCGAATGCGAGCCCCGGCTAGGGCCCCAGCCGAGTCATCGCTCGCTACATTTTCAAAGGCCTGTTATCAGGCGTCCAGCTAGGAGTTTGCAATGAGCCAAGTACGTAGCGACAAACCCTTTACCCTGGCCGGCCGGACCTATCAGTCGCGTCTGCTGGTCGGCACCGGCAAGTACAAGGATCTCGACCAGACCCGAGCGGCCATCGAAGCCTCGGGAGCGGAGATCGTCACGGTCGCCGTGCGCCGCACCAATATCGGTCAGAATCCGGGTGAGCCGAACCTGCTCGACGTGATCCCGCCTTCGCGCTACACCATCCTGCCCAACACCGCCGGCTGCTACGACGCCGACGAGGCCGTGCGCACCTGCCGCCTGGCCCGCGAGCTGCTCGACGGCCACAAGCTGGTCAAGCTGGAAGTGCTGGCCGACCAGAAGACCCTGTTCCCCAACGTGATCGAAACCCTCAAGGCCGCCGAAGTGCTGGTCAGGGACGGCTTCGATGTCATGGTCTACACCAGCGACGACCCGATCATCGCCCGCCAGCTGGCCGAGATGGGCTGCATCGCGGTGATGCCCCTGGCCGGCCTGATCGGCACGGGCCTCGGCATCTGCAACCCCTACAACCTGCGCATCATCCTCGAAGAGGCGACCGTGCCGGTGCTGGTCGACGCTGGCGTCGGCACCGCGTCCGATGCCACCATCGCCATGGAGCTGGGCTGCGAGGCGGTGCTGATGAACAGCGCCATCGCCCATGCGCAGAACCCGGTGATGATGGCCGAGGCCATGAAGTACGCGATCGAAGCCGGTCGCCTGGCCTATCTCGCCGGGCGCATGCCGAAGAAGCTGTATGCCAGTGCCTCTTCGCCGCTGGACGGCCTGATCCGCTGAACCGAGCATGATCTGCTGCGCGTCGGCCATACGGCGTTAAAAATGGCTTCGGAATGCTCATTTACAGCCGTAAACTCGTATGCGAGCCCAGTCCGCTTCCTCAGCCATTTTTGCCTTGTCTGGCTCTAGCTCGCTAGATCCGAAAGGGCTTTGCGCTAGAGGCAGATCCAAGAGCCACCGATTTGAAGAGCCACCGATGACCGAATCGCAGCAACCCCCGGCGCCAGCCGAGGAACAGCGCCAGCACCGCGCTATCAAGAGTTTCGTGATGCGCGCCGGGCGCATGACCGAAGGCCAGCAGCGCGGCCTCGACCAGGGCTGGGCCAAGTTCGGC
>NZ_JBFIIG010000045.1:0-26435 GCF_041601375.1 Pseudomonas sp.
CATGACGAACACCCCGCCCATGATGAACAGCACCACTTCCTGACGGACGATCACCGCGATGGTGCCCAGGGCCGCGCCCAGCGCCAGCGCGCCGACATCGCCCATGAACACCTGCGCCGGGTAGGTGTTGAACCAGAGAAAACCCAGACCGGCACCGACCAGTGCGGCGCAGAACACGATCAGCTCGCCCGCCCCAGGTAGATAGGGGATGAACAGGTACTCGGCGAACTTCACGTTGCCCGACAGGTAGCAGAAGATGCCCAGGGCGCCTCCGACCATCACGGTGGGCAGGATCGCCAGGCCGTCCAGGCCATCGGTGAGGTTCACCGCATTGCTCGAACCGACGATGACGAAGTAGGTCAGCACCACGAAGCCGAAGCCCAACTCAATGCTGAAGTCTTTCAGCAGCGGCAGGATCAGGGTGGTTTCCGCGGGGGTCTGCGCGCTCATATAGAGGAACAGGGCCGCCGCCAGACCGAATACCGATTGCCAGAAGTACTTCCAGCGACTCGGCAGGCCCTTGGAGTTCTTCTCGATCACCTTGCGGTAGTCGTCGACCCAGCCGATCGCGCCGAACAGCAGGGTCACCGCCAGCACCACCCACACATAACGATTGCTCAGGTCGGCCCAGAGCAGGGTGCTGATGGCGATGGCGGAGAGAATCAGCGCGCCACCCATGGTCGGTGTGCCCTTCTTCGACAGGTGCGACTGCGGCCCGTCATTGCGCACCGACTGGCCAATCTGGCGGATCTGCAGGGTGCGGATCATCCACGGCCCCAGCCACAACGACAGCGCCAGCGCGGTCAACACACCGAGAATCCCGCGCAGGGTCAGGTACTGAAAGACCGCGAAGCCCTTGTGGAACTGTTGCAGGTACTCCGCCAGCAGCAGCAGCATTTAATGACTCTCCATTGGATGGTTCTCGCTGGAATTGCCACAAAGCGCCGCCACGACTTTATCCATCGCGGCGCTGCGTGAGCCTTTTATTAGAATGGTGGTGTCGCCTTGCTCGCGGCGCAGCGCTTCGATCAGGCTGGCTTGATCGGCAAAATGCCGGCCACCTGCACCGAACGCGGCAACCGCATGGGCCATCAGCGGGCCAACCGCATAGAGCGCGGCCACCTTGCCGGCGGCATAGCTGCCCACCTCGCGGTGCGCTTGCTCGGCCCAGGCCCCTAGCTCGGCCATGTCCCCGAGCACCAGAAGGGTGCGACCGGAGAAGCCGGCGAGTATATCAACCGCCGCGCAGATCGACGCGGGGTTGGCGTTGTAACTGTCATCGATAATACGCACGCCATTGCTCGCCAGCTGCGCTACGGCGCGGCCCTTGACCGGCTGCAGGTTTTCCAGCCCGCCCTTGATATCGACCAGCGGTACGCTCAGGGCGAGCGCCGCCGCCGAAGCCGCCAGGGCATTGGCCACATTGTGCTCGCCGAGCAGGTTGAGCTGGATGCGTGCCAGGCCATCGGCGCAATGCAGGGTGAACGCCGAGCAACCGCGCGCATCGCGGTCCAGGTCGCTGGCATGCAAATCGGCCGCCGGATCGCGCAGGGCGAAACTGAGAATCCGCTGGTCGCCCGCGCGCCGCTGCCAGACGGCAAAGGCCGAATCGTCGCGATTGAGCACGGCAACCCCGCCTGCGCCCAGCCCTTCGAGGATCTCGCCCTTGGCCTCGACGATTTTCTCCGGCCCGCCAAACTCGCCGACATGGGCGGTTCCGGCGTTGGTGATGATGGCCACATGGGGCTGGGTCAGGCTGACGGTGTAGGCGATTTCGCCGACCCGCGAGGCGCCCAGTTCGATCACCGCCGCCTTGTGCTGCGGCGCCAGTTCCAGCAGGGTCAGCGGCACACCCAGTTCATTGTTCAGATTGCCGCGGGTGGCCAGCACGGAATTGCCCTGCTCGACGAACGCCGTGCGCAGAATGCTCGCGAGCATTTCCTTGACCGTGGTCTTGCCGCTGGAACCGGTGACCGCAACCAGCGGGCCGCCGTAGGCCTGACGGTTCAGGGCGCCGAGCCGGCCAAGCGCCAGGCGCGTATCGGCCACCAGCAACTGGGGCAAGGCGACGCCCGCCACTTCCCGCTCGACCAGCGCCGCCACCGCCCCCTTGGCGGCGACCTCGGCCAGGTAAGCGTGACCATCGAAGTTCGGCCCGCTCAGGGCGATGAACAGCTGACCCGGCTGAATCGCCCGGCTGTCGGTGCTGACCGCATCGAAGGCGCAATCTTCACCGATCAGGCGCGCATTCAGCGGCGCGCCGATTTCGCTCAAACGCAGGGCTTTAAGCATGCGCCACCTCCCATGCTGCCAGGGCATTGCCAGCTTCGACCAGGTCGGAGAACGGCTGGCGCATGCCGTTGATTTCCTGATAATCCTCATGGCCCTTGCCGGCCAGCACCAGCACGTCGTCAGCATTGGCGCTGGCGATCAACTGGGCGATGGCCTGACCACGACCATGGACGAACTGCACCCGCTCAGGCGCGGCAAAACCTGCGCGGATATCGCTGAAGATCTGCTCGGGAGCCTCGCCACGTGGATTGTCGTCGGTGACCAGCACGCCATCGGCGAGACGCTCGACTACCGAGGCCATCAACGGACGCTTGCCGCGATCACGCTCGCCGCCACAGCCGAACAGGCACAGCAGACGGCCTTTGACATGCGGACGCAGGGCTTCCAGAACCTTTTCCAGGGCATCCGGAGTGTGCGCGTAATCGACCACCACCAGTGGCTGCCGAGCGCCCCCCAGGCGCTGCATGCGCCCCACCGGGCCCTGCAACTGCGGGAGCACCCTGAGGATTTCATCCAGCGGATAATCCATGCCCAGCAGCGCACCGACCACCGCCAGCAGGTTGCTCAGGTTGAAGCGCCCCAGCAGCGCGCTGCGCACGTTTCCCTCGCCGCGCGGCGTGACCAGCTTGACCCGGACACCCTGCTCGTCGAACTGAGCGTCGCGGCAATACAGGTAGGCCGCAGGATCTTCCAGGCTGTAGCTGATCAGGCGCGAGTCATGCTTGGCGCGGGCCAGCTCACGGCCGAATGGGTCGTCCAGATTGAGCACCCGGCAATGCAAACCCGGCCAGGCGAACAAGGCCGCCTTGGCCTCGCCGTAGGCGTCCATCGAACCGTGATAGTCCAGGTGATCGCGCGACAGGTTGGTGAACACCGCCACGTCGAACGCCAGCGCCGTCACCCGGCCCTGGTGCAAACCATGGGAAGAGACCTCCATGGCCACCGCGCGGGCGCCGGCCTTCTGCAGGTCGGCCAGGGTGGCTTGCACGCCGATCGGATCCGGCGTGGTGTGCCGACCGAGGGCCAGCGCGTTGTAAAAACCGTTGCCCAGGGTGCCGACGATACCGCAGCGCTGCCCCAGCAGATCGAGGGCCTGGGCCAGCAGCTGGCTGACGCTGGTCTTGCCGTTGGTGCCGGTGATGCCGACCAGATGCATCCGGCGACTCGGCTCGCCGTAGAAGCGTCCGGCGATGGCCGACAGCTGACCGGCCAAGCCCTTGATCGCCACCAGCTCGGCGCTGCCGGCCGTCATCGCCGGCGCACCTTCGGCCTCATAGGCCACTGCCGCGGCGCCGCGGGCAATAGCATCGGCAATGTGCACGCGGCCGTCCTGCTGGCTACCCGGCACGGCAAGGAACAGATCACCGGGTCGCACCTTGCGACTGTCCAGGGTCAACTCACGGATCAGCACCGCACTGGCGGCTTCGGGCAACAATTGATTCAGAGGCATGGGCATCAGATGCGCCCTCCCTTGACTGCGTTCACCGCAGTCGCTTGCGATTCGACGGGCGGTGCCAGGTTATCCGGCACGACATTCATAAGGCGCAGGGCGCCGGCCATGACCTTGCCGAACACCGGCGCAGACACCAAACCGCCGTAGTAACCGCCCTTGCTGGGTTCGTCGATGACGATGGCAACGGCAATCCGCGGATCACTGACCGGGCCGAAGCCGGCGAACAGTGAGCGGTAGGCATTCTCCCGGTAGCCCCTGGAGTCGGTCGAAACCTTGCGCGCGGTACCGCTCTTGCCCGCGACGTGGTAACCCGGAACCTTGGCCCGGAACACCCCGCCGGGGGCCTCGATCACTTCCTGCAGCATGCCCTGCATGGTGTTGGCGATAGCTTCCGGGATCACCTGTACGCTGTCCGGCTTGCGGTCCATGCGGGTCAGCGACAAGGGCACGCTGCGACCACCATTGGCCAGCACCGAGTAGGCATGCGCCAACTGCACGGCCGTCACCGACAAGCCGTAGCCATATGACAGGGTGGCGGTTTCGGCCTTGCGCCACTCGCGGTGGTTGGGCAGGTTGCCGACCCGCTCGCCCGGAAAACCGAGGCCGGTGTCCTGGCCCAACCCGACCTGCTGCAACACCGAGTAGATGGACTCGCCGCCGATATCGAAGGCGATCTTGCTCATGCCGACGTTGCTCGACTTGATCAGAATCTCGGTAAGGCTCAACGGCCCAGTGCTGCGCGAAACATCGCGAATCGTGTACCGGCCGATCTGCAAGGTACCCGGATACACGTCGACGGTATCGGTCGGCTTCCAGCGGCCACTCGCCAGCGCGGCGCTCATGGAGAACGGTTTCATGGTCGAGCCCGGCTCGAATACGTCGATCATCGCCCGGTTACGCATGGCGGCCGGCTGCATATCGCGGCGATTATTCGGGTTGTAGGTGGGCTGGTTGACCATGGCCAGCACTTCACCGGTCTTCACATCGATCATGACCAGGCTGCCCGCCTTGGCCCCGAACTCGACCAGGGCGTTGCGCAACTCGCGATGCGCCAGATACTGCAGACGCAGGTCGATCGACAATGCCAGCGCCTTGCCCGCCTTGGCATTCTGGATGACCTGGACATCCTTGATCAAACGGCCGCGACGATCCTTGAGCACCTGGCGCTTGCCCGGCACACCGGCCAGCCACTCCTCATAAGCCAGTTCCATGCCTTCGCGGCCACGATCGTCGATATCGGTAAAGCCGACCACGTGCGCGGCCACTTCGCCACCCGGATAGAAACGGCGAAACTCTTCGATGGCATATACCCCCGGCAGTTTCAGGTCGAGGACCCGCTGGCCCTGCTCCGGCGTCAGACCCCGCACCAGGTACATGAATTCGCGCTCGGCATTGGCCTGCAGACGCACGGCAAGCCCCTTTGGCTCCTGCCCCAGCGCAGCCGCCAGGGCCGGCCACTGGGCCTTGCCTGCCTGCAACTCCTTGCCGTTGGCCCACAGGGTAGTGACCGGGGTGCTTACCGCCAGCGGCTCGCCATTGCGATCGGTGACCAGGCCACGGTGCGCAGGAATCGGGATATGCCGCACGCTACGCGCATCGCCATGGGCCTGGAGGAAATCATGGTCGAACACATGCAGGTCGATGATGCGCCAGACAATCGCACCGACCATCAGCGCCAGGAGCAGCAGCACCAGGCGAAAGCGCCAGGGATAGAGCGCCCCCTCGAGCCTGATCATGGCGCCACCATGCGCACTTCGGCGGCTTCGGGAATGCGCATGTTCAGCTGTTCGCTGGCCAGGGTTTCGATGCGGCTGTGAGCGGTCCAGGTACTCTGCTCGAGAATCAAACGGCCCCACTCGGCCTGCGCCCGGTCGCGGGTGCTCAGCTCGGCATACAGGCCGTTGAGCAACTGGCGATTCCAGTGCGCACTGTAAGAGACCGCCAACGCACTGCCGAGCACGCCAAGGAACAGCACCAGCATCAGCAGGCTGCCCTTCGGCAATGGCTTGGCGAAGACCGCACTCATCGCATTTTCTCCGCCACCCGCATGACCGCGCTGCGCGAGCGCGGGTTGGCCTTGAGTTCGGCTTCGGAGGCGTACTGCGGTTTGCCGATCAGCTTCAGGCGGGGCTCGAAGGCCTTGGGAATGATCGGCAGGTCGCGCGGGTATGCGTCGCGCTCACCCTTGGCATGCTTGCGCATGAACTGCTTGACGATACGGTCCTCGAGGGAGTGGAAGCTGATCACCACCAGACGGCCGCCCACTTCCAGCGCCTCCAGCGCGGCGTCGAGGCCACGCTGCAGATCGCCGAGCTCGTTATTGATGTAGATGCGCAGCCCCTGGAAGGCGCGGGTCGCCGGATTCTTGCCCTTTTCCCAGGCGGGATTGGCCACCGTCAGCACCTGAGCCAGATCGGCGGTGCGCTCGAACGGCTGTTCCGCGCGGCGCGACACCACGGCACGGGCCATGCGCTTGGCGAAACGCTCTTCGCCATACTCCTTGAACACCCTGGCGATTTCCTCTTCGCTGGCGCTGGCGATCCACTGCGCCGCACTGACGCCACGCGTGGGGTCCATGCGCATGTCCAGCGGGCCGTCGTTGAGGAAGCTGAAACCGCGCTCGGCATCGTCCAGCTGCGGCGAGGAAACGCCCAGGTCCAGCAAAACCCCACTGATCTTGCCAGCCAGCCCGCGGACAGCGATCTCTTCGCCAAGTTCCGCAAAACTGCGCTGCACAACGACAAAGCGGCCGTCTTCGGCCGCTAGCTCATTCCCCGTGGCAATCGCCAAGGGGTCCTTGTCGAACCCCAGCAAATGCCCGTCCGGCCCGAGCCTTTCGAGGATCAACCGGCTATGCCCGCCACGGCCGAAGGTGCCATCCAGGTAGCAGCCATCGGCACGCACGGCCAACCCGTCGACCGCCTCGTCGAGTAGCACGGTAATATGGCGAAAGCTGCTGGTCATAGTCACAGGATCAAGTCACGTAGTTCGTCGGACAAGGCACCCGGCTGCTTGATGGCCGCCAAATCGGCATCGGCGACCGCATTCCAGGCATCTTCGTCCCACAGTTGAAATTTATTCAGTTGGCCGACCAACATTGCGCGCTTATCCAGCCTGGCGTACTCGCGCAGACGCGGCGGCACCAGAAAACGGCCGCTTGCATCCAGCTCGAGGTCAACGGCATTGCCGATCAGCAGGCGCTGCAAACGGCGATTTTCTTCACGGAAGGAGGCCAGTTCGCGCAGCTTGTTCTCGATCAGCTCCCACTCAGCCAGCGGGTAGACACATAGACAGGGGTCGATGGCATCGATGGTCACGATCAGCTGGCCTGCACAACGCGACACGAGCTCGTCCCGATACCGACTTGGCATCGCGAGCCGCCCTTTGGCGTCGAGACTGATGGCGTTGGCTCCACGAAACACAGCTGCGCTTCCCCTTAAATTAGCTATCCATGCCCAAAAAAACCCACTTCATGCCACTTCTTACCACCTGCGCACACTATAGGAACGCCCACACCCCACCGTCAAGGCGCGCCTGGAAGGAAAAACCCTTACAGAACGGCGATTTAGCAAACTTAAGTGGGGTAAGAACAGAGCACTGCACGGAGTTTCACGAGGCAAATCGAGCATGTACAGCAAGCTGCACTTCGAACTTAAAGTGATTTGTTAAGAGTAAGATTTTTTTGGTCTTAGAAAAGCGAGGATCAAGGGTGTCACGGACAGCGCGGATAGAAAGGAGAGGTGGAGAGTCGATCTGTAAGCCGGGTTCTGTCGAGGACAGTCATTCCTCTACGACGTACATCACTGCACGCCTTTAGCAACCTACCCGGTTCCAGCGCGGGCCACGCCAATGGAACCCTATTTGGTCTTGCTCCGAGTGGGGTTTGCCTAGCCACGGACTGTTACCAGCCGCGCGGTGCGCTCTTACCGCACCTTTTCACCCTTACCGGCGCCGAAGCGCTTAGGCGGTTATTTTCTGTGGCACTTTCCGTAGGCTCACGCCTCCCAGGCGTTACCTGGCACTCCGCCCTATGGAGCCCGGACTTTCCTCCCCCGCATTTCGCAGAACGAAACACGGCAGCGACTGTCCGATCGACTCTCCGCCGCCAAGGTTACCGGCACGCGCCCGATAGAACAAGGCTCAAGCGTCTTTCTGCCGCTCCAGCGCCACCTGATAGAGCAGGTTCTTGCGCACCCCGGTGATTTCCGCCGCCAACGCCGCGGCGCGCTTGAGTGGCATTTCCTCGAGCAGCAGGTCGAGCACACGCAGCGCCTCGCTACTGACCGCCGCCTCGCCTTCCGGCGCCTGCCAGCCAGCGACCAGGACCACGCACTCGCCGCGCTGCTGATTGCTGTCAGCCGCCACCCAGGCGCGCAACTCGGCCAATGGCAGACCCTTGAGCGTCTCGAAGGTCTTGCTGATTTCCCGCGCGAGCAGCGCCGGGCGCTCATCGCCGAACACCGCCTGCATGTCTTCCAGGCACTCGAGAATGCGGTGCGGCGCCTCATAGAAGATCAGCGTGCGCGGCTCCTCCTTTACCTGCTCCAGACGCGCACGACGGCCGGCGCTCTTGGCCGGCAGAAACCCTTCGAAAATAAACCGGTCGGACGGCAAGCCCGCCGCCGACAGCGCCGCAATCAACGCACAAGCCCCCGGCACCGGCACCACCGCGACGCCGGCGGCCCGCGCCTGGCGCACCAGGTGATAACCCGGGTCGGAAATCAACGGCGTACCGGCGTCGGAAATCAACGCCACATCGTCGCCGGCCAGCAGGCGCGCGAGAAAGCGCCCACCCTGATCGCGCTCGTTGTGCTCGTGACAGGCGGCCAGTGGCGTGGCGATACCGAAATGCTGCATCAGGCGCACGGAGTGGCGGGTGTCCTCGGCGGCGATCAAGGCCACATCGCCGAGCACCTTGAGCGCCCGCGCACTGATGTCGTCCAGGTTGCCAATTGGCGTGGCGACCACATAAAGGGTGCCAGGCGTGGAGTTCGATGCCCCGGGAGTGATCACAGCATCAGCCTCTTCAATCGCAAAAGCGCGCATTGTAGCCGTTTCACGCCACCGACATCGCGCCGGGGCCAGGCCTTGGGTACAATTCGCCGTTCATTTGATCAAGTATCAGGAACGCTTACATGATCGCCTGCCTGCGCCCACTCCTCGCCCTCTGCCTTGCAGCGCTGCTTAGCGCCTGCGCCAGCTCACCCTCATCCACCCTGGGAGAGCTGCCGCGCACCCCTCAAGCCAGCATCGAGCAACTGCTGCAGCAGGCCGCCGAGAGCAAGCCCGAACAGGCGGCCCTGCTGCGCCTGGCCGCCGCCGACCTGGCTTACCAGCAGAAAAACATCGCCCGCGCCGACAGCATCCTCGAGCTGGTGCAGCTCGACAGCCTGAAGCCAGCCCAGCAGATCTACGCCAGCACCCTGGCCGCCGAACTGGCGCTGGCGCGGGAAAAACCCAAAGCCGCCCTGAAAGCGCTCGACCACCCGAGCCTGCAGCGCCTGGGCGAGTTGCCGGTCGAACAGCAAGTCCGTACCCAACTGGCGCGCGCCGACGCCCTGCAGGCCGACGGACAGATCCTTGCCGCCGCCCGCGAACGCGTTTACATCGCCCCACTGCTCAGCGGCGCAGCCGCCAAACGCAACCACGAGAACATCTGGAGCCTGGTCTCCAGCCTGCCCAGCGAGCGACTGCAAGCCAGCGACGACGCCGACCTGGCCGGCTGGCTGAGCCTGGCTCGGGCCACCAAGACCCCGGGCACCCTGCAACAGCAGCAAGCAGCCATCGATGACTGGCTGGCGCAACACCCCCAGCATCCCGCCGCCCTGCAATTGCCGCCAGCGCTGAGCAAGCTGCAACAACTGGCCAGCCAACCCTTGCAGGAAATCGCCCTGCTGCTACCGCAAGAAGGCCCGCTTGCAGGTGTCGCGCGCGCCCTGCGTGACGGCTTCCTCTCGGCCCACTATCAGGCCCAGCAGACCGGGCAGAACCCGCCGAACATCCAATTCTATGACAGCTCGCGCCTGAACTCGCTGGATGAGTTCTACCGCCAGGCCCAGGCTGCCGGCGTGCAGCTGGTTATCGGCCCACTGGAAAAACCACTGGTCAAGCAACTCAGCGATCACGAGCAATTGCCGATCACCACCCTGGCCCTGAACTACGGCGACCCTGGCCAGGAAGGCCCGCCGCAGCTGTTCCAGTTCGGCCTCGCCGCCGAAGACGAAGCGCGCGAAGCGGCACGCCGCGCCTGGGCCGACGGCATGCGCCGGGCAGCCGCCCTGGTGCCACGTGGCGACTGGGGCGACCGGGTACTCGACGCCTTCCGCCAGAGCTGGCAAGCCCAGGGCGGCACCCTGATCGCCGCCGAACATGTCGACCAGCCGGTTGAACTGGCCCGGCAAATCGCCGAACTGTTCCAATTGCGCGAAAGCGAGGCCCGCACCCAGCGCCTGAAGAACACCCTGGGCGTCGCGGTGGCCGCACAGCCGGCACGACGCCAGGACATCGACTTCATCTTCCTGGCGGCCACCCCGCAGCAGGCCCAGCAGATCAAACCGATCCTGGCCTTCCAGTACGCGGGCGACGTGCCCGTCTACGCCACTTCGCACCTGTTCACCGGCAATCACAGCGATGCGCAGCACCAAGACCTGAACGGCATCCGCTTTTGCGAAACGCCCTGGCTGCTGAACGTCAACGACCCGGTTCGCCAGCAAGTCGAAAGCCAGTGGCCGCAGGCCGGCGGCAGCCTCGGCCGGCTCTATGCCATGGGCGCCGACGCCTACCTGCTGGCGCCGCGCCTGGGCCAGCTCAAGGCCCTGCCGGAGACCCGGATCGACGGTCTGTCCGGTAGCCTCAGCCTCAACCCGGCACAGCGCATCGAGCGCCAGTTGCCCTGGGCCGAGTTCCGCGGCGGCCGCGTCGAACGCCTGCCAGACACCCTCAATTGATCGACCACAGCAGCACGCAAAGCAGCGGCAAAGCCGCCGAGGAACTGGCCCGCCTGCATCTGCAGCAACACGGCCTGAAGCTCCTGGCGCAGAACTGGAGCTGCCGCCGCGGCGAGCTTGATCTGGTCATGCTCGACGCCGATACAGTAGTATTCGTCGAAGTCCGCTACCGTCGGCATTCCGCCTGGGGCGGCGCCGTGGAGAGCGTCGACGCGCGCAAGCGCGAGAAGCTCACGAAAGCCGCCATGTATTTTTTACAGCGAGAATCGCGCTGGGCCAAACACCCCTGCCGGTTCGACGTGATTGCCATAACCGCCGAAGGCAGCTCGACGCCTCGGCTGAACTGGATTCAAAACGCCTTTGACACCTGAACCGGCGCCACACTGAAGGTTAAATCTCCGATGGAAATGCAAGACCGTATCCGCCAATTGTTCCTGGCCAGCATTGAAACCAAGCAGCAGGCTCTGGAAGTGCTGGCTCCCTTCATCGAGCAGGGCAGCCTGGCCATGGTTCAGGCACTGCTCAGCGAGGGCAAGATCCTCACCTGCGGCAATGGCGGCTCGGCAGGCGATGCCCAGCACTTTTCCTCGGAACTGCTCAACCGTTTCGAGCGCGAGCGCCCGAGCCTGCCGGCCATTGCCCTGACCACCGACAGCTCGACCATCACCTCGATCGCCAACGACTACAGCTACAACGAGATCTTCTCCAAGCAAATCCGCGCCCTCGGCCAGCCAGGCGATGTGCTGCTGGCCATCTCCACCAGCGGCAACTCGGCCAACGTGATCCAGGCCATACAGGCCGCCCACGACCGTGAAATGACCGTGGTCGCCCTAACCGGTCGCGACGGCGGCGGCATGGCCTCGCTGCTGCTCCCCGAAGACGTTGAAATTCGCGTACCGTCGAAGATCACCGCACGCATTCAGGAAGTCCACCTGCTGGTGATCCACTGCCTGTGCGACCTGATTGATCGCCAACTGTTTGGGAGTGAAGAATGACCCGTTCACCACTGATTCTTGCCGGCCTGCTGTGCAGCCTGATCCTTGCCGGCTGCGGCAGCCGCAGCATCGGCAACAAGATCGATGACCAGTTCATCGCCCCGCAAGTGCGCGCCAACATCACCCGCGCCCATGTCGACCTGAGCGACCCGACTTCGCACATCGTAATCACCAGCTACAACGGCGTGGTGCTGCTGGCCGGCCAGACGCCACGCAGCGAACTGAAAAGCGCCGCCGAACAGGCGGCGCGCAAGGTTCAGAACGTCACCAAGGTGCACAACGAACTGCAGGTAATGCAGCCGACCTCGCTGCTCGCACGCAGCAACGACACGTTACTGACCACCAAGATCAAGGCCCAGATGGTCGCCGACGCGACCGTACCGAGCTCGCGGATCAAGGTGATCACCGAGAACGGCATCGTCTATCTACTCGGCCTGGTCTCGCGCACGGAGGCCAACCGGGCGACCAGCCTGGTGCAGAGCACCTCCGGCGTGCAGAAGATCGTCAAGCTGTTCCAATATACGGATTAGAGGCAGCTGCAAGAAAAATCATGCAAAAAACAGGGCGCCCATGGCGCCCTGTTTTTTACTTGAAGCTTATGGCTTACAGCTTGAGACCGGGTATCACTTAACCACCTTCAGGCTGGGCCGCCCACTGGGACGCGGTGGCTCGCCGTCTGGCGGGCCCTGATCATCCGGGCCATCGCCCTCTTCATCATCCGGCACCGGCGGCTCCAGGTCGAAGACCATGCCCTGGCCATTCTCCCGCGCATAAATTGCCAGTATGGCCGCAGTCGGGACATACAGGCTGTGTGGCGCTCCACCGAAGCGCCCCTCGAAGCTCACCGCATCGTTATCCATGTGCAGGTGACGCACCGCACTGGGCGAGACGTTAAGTACGATCTGCCCATCACTGGCGAAACCTGGCGGCACCTGCACACCGGCGACCTCGACATTGACCAACAAATGCGGCGTGCAGTCGTTGTCGACGATCCATTCGTAAAGCGCACGAACCAGGTAAGGACGACTGGAGTTCATCAAAGCCTCCTCAGCTTCAGCGCATATCGCGCTCGACAGGGGAAAGACTGACCTGAAAGGCCTCACGGGCAAACTGACGGTCCATGTAATCGAGCAACGGCTTGGCCGGCTTGGCCAACTCGATGCCCAGCACCGGCAGACGCCAGAGCAGCGGCAGCAAGCAGCAATCCACCAGACTCAATTCGTCGCTGAGAAAGTATGGCTTGTCGGCGAACAGCGGCGAAACGCCGGTAAGGCTCTCGCGCAACTCCTTGCGGGCCTGTACGCGAGCCGGCTCTTTGCTCCGCGAGTCGAGGATCAGGTCGACCTGAGTGCACCAATCGCGCTGAATACGGTGAATCAGTAGGCGGCTATTGGCCCGCGCCACTGGATAAACCGGTAACAACGGCGGATGTGGATAGCGTTCATCCAGATATTCCATCACCACTGTCGACTCGTACAAGGCCAAATCACGGTCGACCAGGGTCGGCAAGCTGGCATAGGGATTAACCTCCAGCAGCCTTGCCGGGTAGCGGCCCTTCTCGACGCTGATGATCTCGGCGCTGACACCCTTCTCGGCGAGCACGATGCGTACGCGGTGGGAGTAGTGGTCGGCGGGGTCGGAGTAGCAGGCCAACCGGTTGGTCACGCCCATGGCGGTCCTCCTCGCTTATTTAGGTTATTGGAAGCAGAAAAAACTGCGCGCCCAAAGGGGCGCGCAGGACAGCATTGCAGCGACAATCGATTAATGCACGTCCTTCCAGTACTCACGCTTGAGCAGGTAGGCGAAGACGAAGAAGAAGGCCAGATACAGCAGCACATAGGTGCCGACACGCTGACTCTCCAGCTTCACCGGGTTAGCCGAGTAAGCCAGGAAGGTCACCAGATTCTTGACCTTGGTGTCGAACTCTTCTTCGCTCAACGCGCCAGTCTTCGGCTCGACCGTCAACTGATCGCAGGCCTCATGGGTGATGGGCGTACCGGTCAGCGGGTCGAACTGCTTCTTGCCCTCCTCGACCACCTGCACCTGCTTGCAACCGATCACCTGCTTGCCCTGCAAAGCCACCAGCACATTGGGCATACCGACGTTCGGGAATACCTTGTTATTGGCGCCCAGAGGACGACTCGGATCATCGTAGAAGGTACGCAGGTAGGTGTACAGCCAATCGGTGCCACGCACCCGAGCGACCAGAGTCAGATCCGGCGGCGCCGCCCCGAACCAGACCTTGGCGTCGTCGGCCTGCATGCCGATCTTCATGTGGTCGCCGATCTTGGCATCGTTGAACACCACGTTATCCAACATGATTTCATGTGGAATACCCAGGTCATCGGCCACCCGCTCATAGCGCTGAAACTGCGCAGAGTGACAGCCCATGCAATAGTTGGCGAACGTGCGCAAACCATCCTGCATACCGGCTTTGTCGGTCAGGTCGATATCCACTTTATCCAGCGGATAGTTACCCCCGGCCCCAAAGGCCAAGACCGGCAGTGCAGCGAACACTAGTGCAGCAAATAGCTTTTTCATCAGCCCGTCACCCTTTCCGGAACCGGTTTGGTTTTTTCCATCCTGGTGTAGAACGGCATCAGGATGAAATACGCGAAGTACAGGAAGGTACATACCTGCGACAACAGCGTACGACCCGGTGTCGGCGACAGCACGCCCAGCACCCCCAGAATCACGAAGGATACACAGAACACCAGCAGCCAAATCTTGCTCAACCAGCCCTTGTAACGCATCGACTTGACCGGACTGCGATCCAGCCACGGCAGCACGAACAGCACGGCAATCGCGCCACCCATGGCGATGACGCCCATCAGCTTGTCCGGGATCGCTCGCAAGATCGCGTAGAACGGCGTGAAGTACCAAACCGGCGCGATATGCTCAGGCGTCTTGAACGGGTTGGCGACTTCGAAGTTGGGCTTCTCGAGGAAGTAGCCGCCCATTTCCGGGAAGAAGAACACCACGAAGCAGAAGATGAACAGGAACACCACCACACCGACGATGTCTTTTACGGTGTAGTACGGATGGAAAGGAATACCATCGAGCGGTATGCCGTTCGCATCCTTCTTCTTCTTGATCTCGACGCCATCGGGGTTGTTCGAGCCGACTTCATGCAGCGCCAGGATATGCAGCACCACCAGACCGAGAATCACGATCGGCAGGGCCACCACATGCAGGGCGAAGAAGCGGTTCAGGGTGATCCCGGAGATCAGGTAGTCACCACGAATCCACTGGGTCAGGTCGGCGCCGATGACCGGAATCGCACCGAACAGCGAGATGATCACCTGGGCGCCCCAGTAGGACATCTGGCCCCACGGCAGCAGATAGCCCATGAAGGCCTCGGCCATCAGCATCAGGTAAATCAGCATGCCGAAGATCCACACCAGCTCGCGCGGCTTCTGGTAGGAACCGTAGAGCAGACCGCGGAACATGTGCAGATAGACCACGACGAAGAATGCCGAGGCACCGGTGGAGTGCAGATAGCGCAGGATCCAGCCGTACTCGACGTCGCGCATGATGTACTCGACCGAGGCGAATGCCTCTTCAGCCGAAGGCGTGTAGCTCATGGTCAGCCAGATACCGGTAACGATCTGATTGACCAGCACCAGCAGTGCCAGGGAGCCGAAAAAGTAGAAGAAGTTGAAGTTCTTCGGTGCGTAATACTTGCTCAGATGGTCTTCCCACATCTTGGTCGCCGGGAAGCGTGCATCCACCCATTCCATGAACTTACTCATCATGCTTGCTCCTGATCCACACCGATGACGATCACGGTATCCGACTCGTAGGTGTGCGGCGGCACCGGCAGGTTCAAGGGCGCAGGCTGCGCTTTGTAGACCCGGCCAGCGAGGTCATAGCGGGAACCGTGGCAAGGGCAGAAATATCCCCCCACCCACTCGCCACCGAGATCGGCAGGCGCCACTTCCGGACGGAAGGACGGCGCGCACCCCAGGTGAGTGCACAACCCGACCAGCAGCAACAGCTCCGGCTTGATCGAACGGGTTTTCGGATCGACATAGCTCGGCTGTTCAGATGCCTGAGACTCGGCATCGGCCAGTTTCGACTCGAGCGTTGTCAGGTTACTGAGAATTTCCTCGGTACGGCGCAGGATAAACACCGGCTGCCCCCTCCACTCGGCAACCATTTGCTGGCCAGGCTCGATCTTGCCAATGTTCACCTTCACAGGCGCACCGGCAGCTTTAGCCTTGGCGCTCGGGAACCATGACCCCACGAACGGGACCGCGGCACCCACCGCTCCAGCAGCACCCACCACAGAGGTGGCCGCCACCAAGAAGCGACGCCGGCCTGCATTCACGCCGTCATTGCTCATTCAGTCGTCTCCCATCAGCTTTGTGGCCTGTTGTCAGGCCTCTACTAGGTAAAAATCGAGTCGCGCAAAAAATCCGCCAAATGGTAAAGAAAAGCCCCTTTTCTGACAAGGTAATTACCTTGCAGGAAACAGCTCAATCCCTTGCAGGGCGCGGCGCGCACGGCTGCGGCATGATGTCGCAGAGAAACAGTTGCGCAAAAAAAACGCCCAGTTCCAAAAGGAAACCGGGCGCTTTTGAACGCAAGTAGCGAATTAACGCTTGGAGTACTGCGGACGCTTACGCGCCTTGCGCAGGCCAACCTTCTTACGCTCGACTTCACGAGCATCGCGAGTCACGAAGCCAGCCTTGCGCAGAGCAGGGCGCAGCGATTCATCGTACTCCATCAGTGCACGAGTGATGCCGTGGCGGATTGCGCCAGCCTGGCCACTCACGCCGCCACCGAGCACGGTGACGTAGATATCGAACTTCTCGGTCATTTCAACCAGTTCCAGCGGCTGACGAACTACCATGCGGGCAGTTTCGCGGCCGAAGAAACCGTCGAGAGTACGGTTGTTGATGGAGATCTTGCCAGTACCGGCACGCATGAAAACGCGAGCGGTTGCAGTCTTGCGACGGCCAGTGCCGTAATTTTGAGTCGCCGACATAATGAACTATTCCGTTAAATCTTCAGTTCTTGGGGCTGCTGAGCAGTGTGAGGGTGAGCAGCGCCCGCGTACACTTTCAGCTTACGGTACATGTCGCGACCCAGCGGGTTCTTCGGCAGCATGCCTTTGACCGCGGTCTCGATCACACGTTCTGGCGCCTTGGCGATCAGCTTTTCAAAGCTGATCGACTTGATACCGCCCGGAAAACCGGAGTGAGAGTAGTACATCTTGTCGGTGGTCTTGGCACCTGTCACACGCACCTGCTCTGCATTGATCACGACGATGTAGTCGCCGGTATCTACGTGCGGAGTGTACTCAGGCTTGTGCTTGCCACGCAGACGGCTGGCGATTTCGGTAGCCAGACGACCCAGTGTCTGACCTGCAGCGTCGACGACGAACCAGTCGCGCTTTACTGTTTCCGGTTTAGCAGTAAAAGTTTTCATTCTTTATAGCCTCAGGGGCCGCCCTGATAAATAAGACGGCGGATCTTACTGAATAGTGCGTACTTTGACAAGTCAAAGGCAGCCGAAGACAGACGCTATCGGGGGCTCGGGTCAGCGCGTCCGTAATACGGCAAGATTCTTCGGCAGGCGGCGCATCACTTCCACTGCAGAAAGAGGTGCGCAATTATGCCGATTGCGAAAATAAATTCAACCTGCTTGTATGGTTGATTTGCGAATCAAGGAGCCGCACATGGATTATCGCCAACTGGGCCGCACGGATCTGCGCGTCAGCGCCCTCTGCCTGGGCAGCATGACCTGGGGCGAACAGAACAGCGCCGAGCAGGCATTCGCCCAGATCGAACGCAGCAAAGCGCATGGTGTCAATTTCATCGACACCGCCGAGATGTACCCGGTACCGCCGCGCGCCGAGACCTACAGCAAAACCGAACAGATCATCGGCGAGTATTTCAAGCAGCACGGCGATCGCGCCGACTGGGTGCTGGCGAGCAAGATCGCCGGCCCCGGCAACGGCATCGACTACATTCGCGGCGGCAACCTGAAATTCAACCGGGAGCACCTGGTCGCGGCACTGGATGCCAGCCTGAAACGCCTGCAGACCGACTGGATCGATCTCTACCAGTTGCACTGGCCGGAGCGCCCGACCAACTTCTTCGGCCAACTCGGCTATCGCCACCAGGACAGCGAGTTCACCGCCCTGGAAGAAACCCTGGCGGTGCTCGACGAGCAGGTCAAGGCCGGTAAGATCCGCCACTTCGGCCTGTCCAACGAAACCCCCTGGGGCACCATGAAATTCCTCCAGCTGGCCGAGAGCCGCGGCTGGCCGCGTGCAGCGTCGATCCAGAACCCCTACAACCTGCTCAACCGCAGCTTCGAGGTCGGCCTGGCGGAAGTCGCCATGCGCGAACAGTGCGGCCTGCTGGCATACTCGCCGCTGGCCTTCGGCATGCTGTCCGGGAAATACGAAGGCGGCGCCCGCCCGGCCAACGCACGGATCAGCCTGTTCAGCCGCTTTACCCGCTACACCAACGCGCAATCCGAGACGGCCTGCTCGCGCTACGTCGCCCTGGCCCGCGAGCACGGCCTGGATCCGGCGCAGATGGCCCTGGCCTTCGTCACCGCCCAACCCTTCGTCACCAGCAATATCATCGGCGCCACCTCGCTGAAACAGCTGGACGCAGACCTGGCGAGCAGCGAACTGGTGCTCGGCGATGAAGTCCTGGCCGGCATCGAGGCGATCCACAGGGACCAACCGAATCCGGCGCCATAAGCTGCAAGAAAGACAGCATGGGCACGCGCCCATGCTGTTACTTGAAGCTTATGGCTTGCCGCTTGCGACTGCCCCTACAACGAACGCGCGATGATTTCCTTCATGATCTCGTTGGTGCCGGCGTAGATGCGCTGCACCCGGGCGTCGGCCCAGGCGCGGGCCACCGGGTATTCCCACATATAGCCGTAACCGCCATGCAGCTGCACGCACTCGTCGAGCACCTTGCACTGCAGATCGGTGCCCCAGTACTTGAGCATCGCCGCGGTCGGCACATCCAGCTTGCCCTGCAGGTGCAATTCGAGACAGCGATCGAGAAAGACCCGACCGATCTGAATTTCCGTGGCCATTTCCGCCAGCTTGAAGCGGGTGTTCTGGAAGTCCGCAATGGCCTTGCCGAACGCCTTGCGCTCGCGGGTGTAGTCCAGGGTCCACTGCAGCGCCGCCTCGGCCGAGGCCAGGGCGCCGATACCGACAGTCAGGCGTTCCTGGGGCAGCTCCTGCATCAGGTAGGCGAAGCCCATGCCAGCCTGACCCAGCAGGTTCTCCCTGGGCACGCGCACATCCTGGAAGAACAGCTCGGAGGTGTCCTGGGCCTTCATGCCGACCTTTTCCAGGCGCTTGCCCTTGGCGAAGCCCGGTGTGCTCGCCTCCACCAGAAACAGGCTGGTGCCCTTGGCCCCGGCTTTCGGGTCGGTCTTGGCCACCACGATCACCAGATCGGCCAGGTAGCCGTTGGTGATGAAGGTCTTGGAGCCGTTGATCACATAGTCGTCGCCATCCAGCACCGCAGTGGTTTTCACCCCCTGCAGGTCGGAGCCGGCGCCCGGCTCCGTCATGGCGATCGCGGTGACCATCTCACCGGACACCAGCTTCGGCAGGTATTTGTGCTTCAGCGCCTCTGAGCCGTAATGCAGGATATAAGGCGCGACTATGTCCGAATGCAGGGAGAAACCGATGCCGGTCAGCCCCAGACGGCCGACCTCCTCGATCACCACCGCACTGTAGAGAAAGTCGGCGGCCATTCCGCCGTACTCTTCCGGGAGATGCGAGCAGAGCATGCCCGCCTCGCCCGCCTTGTTCCACAGCTGGCGATCGATATGCCCATCCTTTTCCCACTGCGCATGAAAGGGCACGGCCTGCTGCTCGAGAAACTTGCGCACGCTGTCGCGAAAGAGTTCGTGGTCGGAGCTGAACAGGGTTCTGGGGATCATGATGGCACCTGGCGGCGAAGCGGATTGGAGAGACCTCGACTTTAACCAAGCAAACGCTTGGTTACACTGGACACAACCGCCAAAAAATAAGACGATCCAGCCAGCCAATGACCACTTAGCCTTGATAAGAACTCCAACTATGCTTACCCAGCAGTCATCGCCCTTGCACCGCGTCAGCATTCTCGCCACCGAAGGGGTATTTGCCTCGGCCCTGATGCAGGCCAAGGACTTCTTCCACATGGCCAGCCTGCGTTACGGCAAACAGCAGGGACTCGGCCCGACGCCGACCTTCGAGATCAACCTGGTCAGCCCGGACGGCCAACCGGTGCGCAGCTTCAGCAACGTCATGATCCCGGTCGACGGCGGCCTCGACGCCAGCGACGTGATCATCCTGCCGGCCTTCTGGGACGACTTCGACGCCCTCCGCCAGCGCCATCCCCAGGTGTTCAGCTGGCTGAAACACAGCCACACCAACGGCAGCGCTATCTGCGGCGAAGCCACCGGGGTGTTCTGGATGGCCGAGGCCGGCCTGCTCGACGGCAAGGAAGCCACCACCTACTGGCGCTTTTTCAAGGAGTTCGCCGAACGCTTTCCCAAGGTGCTGCTCAATCAGGAAAAGCATCTGTCGGATGCCGACAACCTCTACTGCGCCGGCGGTGTCACTTCGGCCTGCGACCTTTACATCTACCTGATCGAGCGTTACTGCGGCGCCAGCGTGGCCCAGGGCGTGGCCCGCGACATTCTCTACGAAGTGCAGCGCAGCTATGCCCCGGGGCGCATCGGCTTTGGCGGGCAGAAGCTGCACCACGACCTGACCATCCTGCAGATCCAACAATGGCTGGAAGAGCACTTCGCCGACAAATTCCGCTTCGAAGACGTGGCCCGCGAACACGGCATGAGCATCCGCAACTTCATGCGCCGCTTCCAGGCCGCCACCGGCGACAAACCCCTGCACTACCTGCAACGGCTGCGCATCGAAACCGCCAAAAGCCTGCTCAGCGCCACGCGCAAGAGCATCAAGACCATCAGTTACGAGGTCGGCTACGACGACGCCAGCTTCTTCGCCCGCCTGTTCCGCCAGCACACGCAGCTGTCACCCAACCTCTACCGCCGCCAGTTTCAGCACAAGGACGACCGGAGCTAGCCGCCCGCCGCTGCTCTTTAGCAGGCCGTTGAAAAATGTAGGCGAGGCAGGCAAGACAAGAACTAGGCGTCCCCGCAAAAACAGCCGAGGAAGCGGACTGGGCTCGCACGCGAGTTTACTGGCTGTAAATGAGCATTACTCGCTTCGCTCGCCCTACGGGCCGCGCTGAAGCGCGTTAGCCGCAAGCGGCTTGCCGAGGCCGTTTTTAACGCAGTATTGCCCACGCAGGTAGTTTTTCAACGGCCTGTTAGGGCTTGTGCGGCCGCGACAGGAACTCGTGGGACTGCATCTCGAGCAGCCGGCTGAGGGTGCGCTGGAACTCGAAATTCAGGCGACCGCCGCTGTAGAGGTCTTTCAGTTCGACTTCGGCGGAAATGATCAGCTTGACGTTGCGGTCGTAGAACTCGTCCACCAGGTTGATGAAGCGCCGGGCCATGTCTTCCTTGGCCACGCCCATCTGCTCGACGTTGGCCAGCAGCACGGCATGGAAGATCTTGCCCAGCTCGATGTAGTCGTTCTGGCTGCGCGGGCCATCGCACAATTCGCGGAACTCGAACCAGGCCACATCGTCGCCGACCTTGCGCGCAGTCAAGCTGCGGTTTTCGACCATCAACGCTTCGTTTTCCTGCACCATGCAGTGTTCGGGCAACAGGCTCCGGAAACTCTTCTCCAGGCTCTCCTCGGCCGCCGCATCCAGCGGCCAATGAAACAGCTCGGCCTGCTCCAGCGCGCGCAGGCGATAATCGATGCCGCTGTCGACGTTGACGATCTCGGTGTGTTCTTTCAGCAGGGCGATGGCCGGCAGGAAGCGCGCGCGCTGCAAACCATCCTTGTACAGACCGTCCGGCACGATGTTGGAGGTCGCCACCAGGGTTACACCATTCTTGAACAACTCCTCGAGCAGCGTCGCGAGGATCATCGCGTCGGTGATATCGGAGACGAAGAACTCGTCGAAGCAGATCACTCGCGCCTCGTCGGCAAAGCGCTTGCCGATGATCACCAGCGGGTTCTTCTCGCCCTTGAGGGTTTTCATCTCCTCGTGCACGCGCTTCATGAAGCGGTGGAAGTGTGTACGCACCTTGCGCTCGAACGGCAACGAATCGAAGAAAGTATCGACCAGGTAGGTCTTGCCGCGACCGACCCCGCCCCAGAAATACAGACCCTTGACCGGACCCTGCGGCTTGCGGGCGAACAGCTTGCCGAACACGCCGGGGCCGCCCTTGTCAGCGGCAATCAGATCGTCATACAGGCGCTGCAGATGGCGCACCGCCGTTTCCTGGGCCGCATCATGGAAAAATTCGGGCCGTTCGAGATCGGCCTGGTAGCGCGCAAGGGGAGTCATATTCGTTAGCCGGGCAAGTAAAACGGGGCGTAACTTTAGCGACGCCCCCGCGGATTGGCAATCGGCTAGGTTGGTGTTGAGCGCAGCGACGCCCAACGGGAGGGCAAAGCCCATGGTGGAGGCAGCTGCCACCGGCTTGTTGGGCTTCGACGCTGCGCGCCTCAACCCAACCTACCACTACAACCTACTCTTGCGGCGCCAGCGCCTCGCGCAAGCGCTGGATAGCCGCTTCACGCGTGCTGGCATCGGCAAAGTTCGGGCTATGGGCCACGCATTCGCCGTCCAGCCATACGCCGAAGGCGTCGCCCTCTTCGCGCAGCTCCAGCGGTTCGCCCGACTGCAGGCGCTTGTTCACCTGCCCGGCCGACTTGCCGTCGGCAAAGGATTTGGACAGCAGCAACTGCTCACCGCCCGCATCCAGCAGGCGGAAGCGGAAGCTGCCGTCATCGTCGCGGAAACTGACGAAACGCGCGCGCTTGCTCGTCTTCTTCTTGCCGCTCTCGGCACCGACCGGCTGGCTGCGGAACGACCGCAAACCGACCGCCTCGCGCAACTCGCCGAGAAACGGCGTGGCGATCCTGCGCGCCTTGGCCGCACCGGCCAGGAGGATGTCCTCGAGATCGGCCGGCCTTTCGATCAAGGCGTGGTAACGCTCACGCGCCTCGCCCAACTCGGCCTCGAGCAACAGGAACAATTGCTGCTTGGCTTCGCCCCAGGCCATCCCGGCCTCCAGCGCGGCGCGGAAATCCGCCTGCTGCGTGGGTGCGGCGAAGGCCTGATACAGGGTGAACAGATGGGCGCTGTCAGGATCCTTGGCCTCGCCAGGCAGCCTGGAGTCGGTGACGATCCGCGCAATCGCATCCTTGAGCTGCTTGGCACTGCCGAACAGCGGGATGGTGTTGTCGTAGCTCTTGCTCATCTTGCGCCCGTCCAGGCCCGGCAGGGTCGCCACGTCCTCTTCGATCACCGCCTCCGGCAGGGTGAACAGCTCCCTGCCCTGGCCGAACAGGTGGTTGAAGCGCTGGGCGATGTCACGGGCCATTTCCACGTGCTGGATCTGGTCGCGACCGACCGGCACCTTGTGTGCGTTGAACATCAGGATGTCCGCGGCCATCAGGATCGGGTAGCTGAACAGGCCCATGGTGATGCCGGCATCGGGGTCTTCGCCCTGCTCGACATTCTTGTCCACCGACGCCTTGTAGGCATGCGCGCGGTTGAGCAGGCCCTTGCCGGCGACACAGGTGAGCAGCCAGCACAGTTCCGGGATTTCCGGGATATCGGACTGGCGATAGAAGGTCGCCTTGTTCACATCCAGACCGCAGGCCAGCCAGGTGGCGGCGATTTCCAGGCGCGAGCGCTGGATGCGCGCCGGCTCGTCGCACTTGATCAGCGCATGGTAGTCGGCGAGAAAATAGAACGAATCCGCATCGGCAGCGCGGCTGGCGACGATGGCCGGGCGAATGGCGCCGGCATAGTTGCCGAGGTGCGGGGTGCCGGTGGTGGTGATGCCGGTAAGGATACGAGTGGTCATGTTCAGATTCGCTTTACTTGGGCCATCTTATGATCTCGCGAGCTAGAGCCTGGCTAGGCCCTACGTCAGTAACAGCCTACGGCTGGTCAAAACGGCGAGAAAGCGGCGTTTACTTGGGTAAATGAGCATTCCGAGACGCCGCGTCCCGGCCTGTTTTTAACGACGCCAGGCCGACGCGCAGCAGGTCAGAGGCGCGGCAGCAGCAGATCTTTGAGATCCGTAAGCTTGCCATGAAAAAAGTGGCCGCATTCTGCCACTTTCAGCAGCTCATGGGCACGCCCCAAGCCGGCGGACCAGGCATAAACCGCCTGCGGATCTATCACTTCATCGGCCTCGGGCTGGATCAGCGTCAGCGGGCAGCGCTGCGCCGGCGGATTCTCGGCCGTCAGCCGGGAGACCGCTGGCGCCACCATAAATAAATGCGCCAGTTCCACGCCCTGGCTTTCCAGGCGCCCGCCGAGGCTGGCCGCGACAAAGCCGCCAAAGGAGAAACCGAGCAGGGTCAGCGGCAATTGCGGGTAGCGCTGACGCAGCCAATGGGCCGCAGCCTGCGCGTCATCCACCTCGCCACTGTGCATGTCATGGCTGCCGGCACTGGCGCCGACACCGCGATAATTGAAACGCAGGGTAGCCAGACCGGCATCGCGAGCGCTGCGCTGCAGGGTCGAGACCACCTTGTTGAGCATGGTCCCGCCCTGCGCCGGATTGGGGTGGCAGATCAGCGCAACGCCGCGCGCGTCGCTTAGGTCGAGCCACAGGGCTTCCAACTGGCCGCAGGGGCCATCGATAAAAATGGGGGTTTCGCGGGTGAGCAACGGTGAACTCCGTGACCTCGTAGAGGGTCGACTCGTCTAGCTGACAGTCTGCGCCGCCCGACATTACATTGCGGTATACAGCGCAGGTTCCAGCCGTTAACGTAAAGCAAAGCCGTTTAGAGAGGAAGGACTCGTGGAACAGACGCTCACAGCCTGGTTGCTACCGGCCATCACCCTGGTAGCCGGCATTGCCATCGGCTTCCTGATTGCCCGCCTTGCGCCCAATGCAGCCCCCGGCCGCACACAACGCCAGTTGGACGAGATCCAGGAACGCTTCGACGCCTACCAAAGTGAAGTGGTAACCCATTTCAATACCACTGCCAATCTGGTGAAGAAGCTCACCCAGAGCCATCAGGACGTGCAGCAACACCTGTCCGAAGGAGCCAACCGCCTGGCACTCGACGAACTGACCCGCCAGCGCCTGCTGGCCAGCCTGCACGCAGAGGACGGCGGCGGCGAACGACGCGAGCGCCTGAAGGCTCCGGCGTCCCAGGAAATGCCCAAGGACTATGCGCCGAAAAGCGCCGATGTACCGGGCATGCTCGACGAAAGCTACGGCCTGAAGAACAAACGCTAAAGCCCATCGCCAGTTGGGTGCGTGCGCAGCGCACCTGTTCGGCAAGCCTGAAAACACCCCGCATCACCGGAAAAGCGCGCTGCACCTAAGGGGTACAGAGCCCAACAAAAAGCCCCGCTCGAGAGCGGGGCTTTTTGTTGGGCGTACGACCGTTAGATCGCGCCGCGCTCGCGCAACAGCGCCAACACCTGCCTGACGCTCTCTTCCAGCGACAGGCTCTGGGTGTCGATGACCAGATCGGCATCCAGGGGCACGTCATAGGCGAATGACAAGCCCGGGATATTGTCGCCAGCCGCCGCATACAAGCCCTGGGGGTCACGTTCGGCACAGACCTGTGGCGAAGCCTGGACATAGACGGTGATCAAGCGCTCGGCACCGAGCAGCGCCTTGGCCTGCTCGCGGCCTTCGGCGTCCGGCGCGACGAAGGCCGCCAGGGTCAGCAGGCCAGCCTCGTTGAACTGCCGCGCGACATGGGCGGCACGCCGCCAGTTCTCGGTACGCCCGGCGCGATCCTGCGGCAAGCCCTTGTTCAGGTCGTGACGCAGGTTCTGGCCATCCAGCACATAGACCGCACGGCCCATGTCGAACAGCTTGCGCTCCACGGCATAGGCCAGGGTGCTCTTGCCGGCGCCGGACAGGCCGCTGAACAGCACGGTGGCCGGCTGCTGGCCGAGGCGCGCAGCCCGCTCCTCGGTCGACACGTGAGCCAGCTTGCCGTGGTGACCGTCTGCCTGCTGCGCTCCGACCGGATCGGCGATGATCATGCCGGCGCCCACGGTGCCGTTGGTCAAGCGATCGATAATAATGAAAGAGCCGGTGGTGCGGTTGTGCGCATAACCGTCCAGGGCAACGGGCGCATCCAGGGCCACGCGGACCTGGCCGATTTCGTTCAGGTGCAAGCTGCTCGCCGGGCCGTGCTCCAGGGTGTTCACATCGACCCGGTGGCTGATGCTGGCAATCGAGGCCGGCACATAGCTGGTGGCACGCTTGATGTCGTATTTCTTGCCCGGCAGCATCGGTTCTTCGGCCATCCATACCAGCATGGCGTCGAAGCTGTCGCTGATCCGCGGACGGTTGTCGGCGTGCACCAGCATGTCGCCACGGGACACGTCGATCTCGTCTTCCAGGGTCAGGGTGATCGCCTGGCCCGGGCCGGCGTGTTCCAGCTCGCCTTCGTAGGTGACGATGGACTTGACCTTGCTGCCCTTGCCGGACGGCAACACCACCACCTCGTCGCCCTTACGCACGATGCCGCTGGCCAGGGTGCCGGCGAAGCCGCGGAAGTTGAGGTTGGGGCGGTTGACGTACTGCACCGGGAAACGCAGGTCGGTGAAGTTGCGGTCGCCGGCCACTTCCACGGTTTCGAGAATTTCCATCAGCGACTGGCCGTCATACCACGGCGAACGC
>NZ_JBFIIG010000046.1:0-26374 GCF_041601375.1 Pseudomonas sp.
CCGCGGGCGGGAGCATGCGGGTCTGCAACATAGAGGGCACCTGTCGGCAAAAATATTATTTTCAGTAACAGGACTCTAGAGCGCTTACCAGGTGGGCAAATCAGTCAAAAGAATGATTTCCCGTATGACTTTTTAGCCGCACTTGGTCATGCGGCAGAACCGGCAAACGCAGACGGTTCACAGCCACTACTTATTTATCCCGCGCGTTCATGGAGGCGACCGAAACGCCCAACACCGTCATAGCCGGCGAGCGCTCCTAACGCAATTCGCTGAACGCCAGCTTGATGCCCAAACCGACCAATACCGCGCCCATCAACCGATCGAACCAGTGCCCCAAGCGGGTAAATCCGGCGCGCACCCGTGGCTGACTGAACAGCATCGCCACCAGGCAGAACCAGAGCGCCGTCGCCAGTGCCAGGTAGAGGCCATAACCGGCCTGCACTGCCAGCGGGGTGTGCGGATCGATCACCACGGTAAACAACGACAGGAAGAACAGGGTTGCCTTGGGGTTCAGGCCATTGGTGACGAAGCCTGTGGCAAAGGCCGCACGCGGAGAACGCACGGCCTGCTCCAGGCTCAGCTCGGCGCTGGCCGGACCCGCCGGCTTGGCGCGCAACGCCTTGATCCCGATGTAGAGCAGGTAAGCCGCCGCCAGCCACTTCAAGGCGTTGAACAAGACAATCGACTGGGACACGATCAGGCCGATACCGAGCAGCGAATAGGCCACGTGGACGAAGATCCCGGCGCCCACACCCAGCGCGGTGAAGACCCCGGCACGCTGGCCGAAGGCCACGCTTTCGCGCACCACGATGGCAAAATCCGGCCCGGGGCTGGCTACGGCCAGCAGGTGAATCAGGGCAACGGTGAAAAACTCCGTCCAGTACATAGCGGCTCCGCAACAGGCATAGGGGTCTGATAGGCTGTTTACCTTACGCCTCGCTCCGACAGCAGAAAAGGTACAGCTGATGAGTAACAATAGCCGCGCAGCCTTTCTAGACCACAGCACGCTCGACCTGGGCGATCTCGACTTGTCGCCACTGCAGCAGCTATTCGGCGAACTGACCCTGTACCCGCTGAGCGCCCCCGAGCAGGTGATCGAGCGCCTGCAGGGTGTGCAGGTGGCGATCAGCAACAAAGTGCCGCTGGACGCCAGGATCTTCGCCGCCTGCCCAGAGCTGAAACTGGTGCTGATCGCCGCCACCGGCACCAACAACATCGACCTGGCCGCCGCGCGCGAACATGGCGTGACGGTCTGCAATTGCCAAGGCTATGGCACGCCTTCGGTGGCGCAACACACCCTGATGCTGCTGCTCGCCCTGGCCACCCGCCTGCCCGACTATCAACGCGCGGTGCGTGACGGCCGCTGGCAAAAGGCGCAACAGTTCTGCCTGCTGGACTTTCCCATCGTCGAGCTGGAAGGCAAGACCCTCGGCCTGCTCGGTCATGGCGAACTGGGCGGCGCCGTGGCCACCCTGGCCGAAGCCTTCGGCATGCGCGTGCTGCTGGGCCAGTTGCCTGGGCGGCCATCCCGCCAGGATCGTCTGCCGCTGGACGAACTGCTGCCGCAGGTCGATGCCCTGAGCCTGCATTGTCCGCTCAATGCCGCCACCCACAACCTGATCGGCGACTACCAGTTGAGCCTGATGAAACCCGGCGCCTTCCTGATCAACACCGCACGTGGCGGCCTGGTCGACGAACAGGCGCTGGCCGACGCCCTGCGCCGCGGCCATCTGGGTGGCGCGGCCACCGACGTGCTGACCCAGGAGCCGCCAACCGCGGGCAACCCCTTGCTCGCCGCCGACATCCCACGGCTGATCGTCACCCCGCACAGCGCCTGGGGCAGCCGCGAAGCGCGGCAGCGCATCGTCACCCAGTTGCTGGAGAACGCCCAGGCGTTTTTCGAGGGTAGCGCGCGACGGCTGGTGAACTAGCAGGCCGTTGAAAACCGTAGGCGAGGCAGACAAGACAAGGTAAAAACAGGCGAGGAAGCGGAGTTTACGTGCTGTAAATGAGCATTCCGACTGGGCTCGCACCCGAGCCTGTTTTTAACGCAGTATTGCCAACATAGGTAGTTTTTCAACGGCCTGCTAGCCGCCGGGGGCGACGGGGGCGACGGGGAATCGTGTCCGGCCTTCGCCGCCCGCCCAATCTCACGCCCATTGCTCTCAAGCCCTGGCCGGATTTGCTATCCTCCGCGCTTTTCCCAGGAGCCACCCCATGGACCCGCGAAGCGAAGTGCTGCTGCGTCAGGCCGATCTGTTCGGCGGCCCGCTGCTGCTCGCCGGCCTGCCGGCCGATGACCTGCTCGGCCAGTTGCCGCAAGCCCGGGGCTGGAGCTGGCACGCCGGCGAACAGGCGCTGCTGGCAACCCGCTTTGCCGGACGCAGCCACCTTGGCGTAACGCCTCCGGCGGACGATTTCGCCGCCGCGGTGCTGTTCCTGCCGAAATCCCGCGAACTCACCGACTACCTGCTGGGCGCCCTGGCCGCACGACTGGCCGGGCGCCAGCTGTTCCTGGTCGGCGAGAAGCGCGCCGGCATCGAACGCGCGGCCAAACAATTGGCCGCGTTCGGCAGAACGCGAAAACTCGACAGCGCGCGCCACTGCCAGCTCTGGCAAGTAACCGTGGAAAACGCCCCAGCAGCCCCCGACCTCGAAGCCCTGGCGCGCCACTACAGCCTGCCCCTGAGTGACGGTCCGCTGAATGTAATCAGTCTACCCGGGGTGTTCAGCCATGGTCGCCTGGACATCGGCAGCGCCCTGTTCCTGGAGCATCTGGACCAGTTGCCGGCAGGCCACCTGCTCGACTTCGGCTGCGGCGCTGGCGTGCTCGGTGCGGCGCTGAAGCGCCGCTACCCCGAGAACCAGGTGACCCTGCTGGATGTCGATGCCTTCGCGGTGGCCAGCAGCCGCCTGACCCTGGCCGCCAACGGCCTGCAGGCCAACGTCATCAGTGGCGACGGGATCGCCGCCGCCCCCCGGGGGCTGGCCGCGATCCTCAGCAACCCACCGTTTCACCAGGGCGTGCACACCCACTACCAGGCCACGGAGAATCTGTTGCGCCATGCCGACGAGCACCTCGAACGCCACGGCCAACTGCGCCTGGTGGCCAACAGCTTCCTCAAGTACCCACCGCTGATCGAACAATACCTCGGCCCCTGCCATACCCTGGCCGAGGCCAAGGGCTTTCGCATCTACGCCGCGAGCAAACAGTAGCGGCCCACAGACCAGACAGACTTGCCCAATCCGCGGCGGTTGGGCAGAATGCGCTCGTCCTAGGGGAGTAGTCTCCCGCGAGCACCAGCTCGCCCGGCACGCGTCAACATACTTGGTCCACCGACCATGGTGCGTGCGACCCACCGCCCAGCCGAACGGGCTGACGCCTTGTCAACAACCAGCCACTGGCTGACGACAGGGCGCACGGGGTTTGACCAGACCTATGACACGCACACCTTACCCGGGGCGGGAAGGTCGTACGTGTCATAGCCATGTCGACCCGCCCCCGTTAGGAAGTCTGATGCTGGAATCCCTGTTCGTCCCCACCCTGATCGTTGCCCTGGCCGAAATCGGCGACAAGACCCAGCTGCTCGCCTTGCTGCTGGCCGCGCGCTTTCGCCAGCCCTGGCCAATAATCCTCGGCATCGTGGTCGCCACCCTGGCCAACCACTTTCTCGCCGGCGCCGCCGGCAACTGGGTAGCCGGCCTGTTTTCCCCGGTGACCCTGAGCTGGACGCTCGCCGCCTCCTTCGTCGCCGTGGCGCTGTGGACCCTGGTTCCCGACCAGTTGGATGACGACGAGAGCTCGGGTTTCAAACGCTACGGACCATTTCTGACCACCCTGATCGCCTTCTTCATCGCCGAGATGGGCGACAAGACCCAGGTCGCCACGGTGATGCTGGCCGCGCAGTACCCGCACTTCGTCCTCGTGGTGATCGGCACCACCCTGGGCATGCTGATCGCCAACGTACCCGTGGTGCTGGTCGGCAACTTTGCCGCCGAGCGTTTGCCACTGACCCTGATTCGCCGCCTGGCCGCCTGCGCCTTCGCCGCCCTGGCGACTTATGCGGGCTACCAGGCCCTGCAACTCGGCGGACAGTTATGGTATTGATTTGACGCCACTCCCCTGGCGCTCTGGCAGGTTTTCTGGCTACTCTGCCGACCGACTGAAAGTGCGCAGCATCCTGCGCACCTTGCCCGGCAGTGATGGAGAACAGCATGTCATTGGATGATCGGAAAAAAGTGGTCCGCCGGCATATCGATCTGTCGTGGAACAAAGGCCATCTGGCCTTGGCCGAGCAGCTGCACAGCAAGGACTTTCTCTACAAAAGCTCGTTTGTCGGCCACCCCCTGGACAGCGCGGCCTTCGTCCAACTGATCCAGGACATCCGCACCGCCATGCCGGACCTGCAGGTAGTGGTCGAGGAGTGTATCGCCGAAGGCAACAAGGTGGTCACCTGGAGCACCCTGATCGGCACCATCGAGAAACCGGCCCTGGGTTACCCGCCGAGCGACAAGGTATTGGGCATCGCGGCGATGGCCTTCTGGACGCTGAGCCCGAGCAAAGAGATCCAGGAAATCTGCACCATGTTCGACATGGAAAGCTTCCGCGCCCAACTCAGCCTGGACACCCGCGCCTTCTCGGAAAAAGCCCTGCCGTAAGCGGGTCGCCGCCCACGCCAGCGCGGGCGTGCCCTGCCCGCGATGGCAGCGCTGTCAGCGCGCGGCCTTGGCCCGCTCGTACAGCGGCATGACTTTCGGGATGGCTGCCTGCAAGGCCGCGATGCGGCTGCTCGACGACGGGTGAGTACTCATGAACTCTGGCGGCGCACCATTGCCGGCCTGGGCCATCTTGCGCCATAGACTGATCGCGGCGTGCGGGTTGTAGCCGCTGCGGGCGGCCAGTTCCAGCCCGAGCAGATCGGCCTCGTTCTCGTTGCCCCGGCTGTTGGGCAAGGTCAGGCTGTACTGCACCACGGTATCGGCCATGGCCATACCCACCTCGCCCAGTCCGAGCAGCGCACCGGCGCCCTGCTTGGCCAGCCCCACGCCATAGGCCTTGGACATGGCTTCACGGCTATGCTCGCGCAGGGCATGGGCCATTTCATGGCCGATGATCGCGGCGATTTCATCATCGTTCAGTTGCAGCTTATCGATCAGCCCGCTGTAGAACAGGATCTTGCCACCCGGGCCGCAGCTGGCATTCAGCTCGGGGCTCTTGATCAGATTGACTTCCCACTGCCACTGCGCGGCATCGGGTCGAAAGATCGGCGCCTGCCTGATCAAGCGACCGGTGATGACCTGCAACCGTTTGGCGCTGGCGCTGCTCTTGTCCAGCACACCCTTGCTCGACGCCTCACCCAGGGTCTTCTGATAGGACTGCGCATACATCTGATTGATCTCTTGGCTCGAAAGCATGCCAAACATGTACTGCTTGCGCTCGACACCCACCGCGCCACCGCTGGTGGTGTTCACGGCTTGGCATCCTGCCAGCAGCAAGGCCGCGGCCAGCGCGGTAAAGGACAACGTCTGGTTCATGCTGAGTCTCCATTCGATTAAGCAACGTATGCTAGGCCTGCCCCCTTGGGCGAGCAACCGGCAATCGCGGGAAGAACGTCGGCTAGTCGTTATCGCTGCCAGACCCTGCGCACGATAAACAGTCACGTCGCGCACGCCGCTTTGATAGGGCCGACCGGCCGGCAATAAGTTCCACCCCCGGCACACTATTGACGGCAGCTACGCCGGTGTCAGGCACTCGGGGGCGTTCAGCTTGGGATCATTGACCAGGTTGGCCAGGACCCGCTCGCGCAGCAACGGTTGCGGACGGGCTAGCAGCGCTGCAAGCACATCGCGCGGTGTATCGGCCGCCAGCCACAGCGCCTGGGCAGCAGCGTCGAGGATCAGCGGGCGGCGCTGATTGGCCGCCGGCTGAGTCACCACCGCCGCGCTGAGATAGACACAGCCTTCGACCGGATAGGCCTCCCACAGCGCGGCAAAGTACAGCGGGCTGTCTTCGCTGGTCAGCCAATACGGCCGCTTGCGCGCAGAGCCGCGCCACTCGTAAAAACCATTGGCCGGCAACAAGCCGCGGCGCAGGCGCAAGGCGTCACGGAACATCGGCTGCTCGGCCAGGGTTTCCGCCCGCGCCTGGGCCGGGGTTTTCGACAGATCCGTCAGCCAAGGCGGGGTCAGCCCCCAGCGGGCGCGAACCAGCTGGCGCTCACCGGCGACGGCACGCAGCAACAGGATCTGGGCGCCGGGCGCAATATTCCATTGCGGCTGCTGATCCGCAGGGAAACCGGGCAAGGCCGCAAACACTGGCGACCAACGGAACAGGGCATAACGTCCACACATGAGGCAACTCGATAACAGGTAGGCAGCGGGCCAGGCACGGCCGGCTGTTGAATAGGAAACTCGCGAAGGCCCACCGGCTGTCGCTCACGCGGCCTGGGCAGACCAGGCCCTTGCGCGCGGCGCAGCCTGCACGACCACTACCAGGCTGTAGAAAAGCTACCTGCTAGCAGAGCAGTACGCCCTGGAAGTTCTCTGGCTCGTCATTGGCCAGCGGCTGCGCGGCATTGTACGTGGCGATCAACTGCTGTGCGCGCTCGGCCTGAACATCCTCGACCATCAAGCCAAGCAAGCCAGAGGCCGGCAACTCGCCGACCCCACCGAGCAAGTGCTGGCCGGTCAGGTGGGCCTCGATGCCCTCACTGGCCAGCATACCCAGCAGCAATTCGCCTTCCAGCACGTCCTGCGGCTCGTAGATACGCTGCATCAGTCGTTTTCTCCGCGCACATCGAGTGTCCACTCAGTGCCGTCGGTGTGCAGATCGAAGACAATGGGCCGGCAGCACACCGGGCAATCCTCGATGTATTGTTGATCGCCGGCGGACAGGTCGAGCAGGGCTTCGACCGACTCGCCGCAGTACGGGCATTGATAGCGCTGATTTTCCAGCATCGCAGTCTCCGTGTGACTTGTAGGTATAATCGCCGGTCTATCGCTGGTGCCAAACACGTAACCAGCCTCTTCAGCATTCTGCTAACCACAGCCAACCACGACAAGAGAGCATGATGGGCGAATTCGATGCCATCCGACCTTACGCCGATTCCGAAGTACCCACTGTTCTGGCGCGCTTGCTGGCAGACAACGAGTTTCTCGACATCCTCACCCAGTATCGCTTCCCACGCCTGGCCGGCGCACTGGGTTGGATGCTTAAACCACTTATAGCCTATCGACTGCGCCTTGAGTTCAACAAGGTCGCCTCGGTAGCGGCGCTGCAGGAGAAAGTCGAGGCTTACGTCGACCAGAGCATCGAACGCGCTACCGACGGCGTGACCTATTCCGGAATCGAGCAACTCAAGGCCGGCAGTGCCTACCTGTTTCTCGCCAACCACCGCGACATCGTCATGGACCCGGCCTTCGTCAATTACGCGGTGTACCACGCCGGCCTGCCGACCCCGCGCATCGCGATTGGCGACAATCTGCTGCAGAAGCCTTTCGTCAGCGACCTGATGCGCCTGAACAAGAGCTTTATCGTGCATCGCTCGCTCAGCGGCCGTCGCGAGAAACTCGCGTCCTACCAACTGCTGTCGGCCTATATCAATCACTCGATCCGCACCGATTGCGAGTCGATCTGGATCGCCCAGGCCGAGGGCCGCGCCAAGGATGGTAACGACCGCACCGACTCGGCGATCCTCAAGATGTTCCACATGAGTCGCAAGAGCGAACCCTTTGCCGAGGTCATCGCTGCGCTGAAACTGACTCCGGTGTCGATCAGCTACGAATACGACCCTTGCGACCAGGCCAAGGCCCGCGAGCTGTTCATCCGCGCCAGCAGCGGCAGCTACAGCAAAGTCCCGGGTGAAGACGACCAGAGCATCGCCCTCGGCATTACCGGCTATAAGGGTCGCGTGCACATTCACTTCAGCGCGCCGGTGAGCAGCGGCCTGGAAGACAGCAAGCAGCTGGCCGCCGAAATGGACAAGCAGATCCTCGGCGGCTACCGGCTATTCCCCGTGCATTACCTGGCTTATGCCATGTGGAGCGAGCGCGATCCGGCACTCGACGTACCGACCGCCGCGCAGCTGTTTCCCGCCGAGGAACTGGCCCGCGCCGAAGCCGAGTGGAACAAGCGCCTGGCGCGCTGCCCGGCCGAACAGCAACCCTTTCTGGTGCTGCAATATGCCAACCCGGTGCGCAACCAATACCGGGTGAAAGCCGGTTTGCCGCTGTAGGCAGAGCCGACCCAGCAAGCAAAAACGGCAGCCCATGGGCTGCCGTTTTTGTTACTTGAAACCATTGTTGCCGCCTCGGAGCGACTCAGTGGTTGTGAAAATATCCAGCGCCGCTGCAGCAAGCGAGCGTTTCTTCACAGCTTCTCAGAGCTGAGTGCTACCCCAGGACAGCGCGAGCGACAGCGCCAGACCGGCAGAACCGAAGCGATAGAAAAACCCGTTAAGTCGCTGGGTCGGGGCGTCGAACACGCACACCTCCCCGGCCATATCCCTGACGGCGCCGCCGTCGATCAGGCGCGCCACCGCACGCTGCTCACGCACTCGGGTGGCCAGCAACAACCAACTTCCCGCAAGCCCGAAGAACAGGGCTAGGGCATTCAACGACTGCGCGGGATGGGCCAGAAACACAGACCAGAGCGCCTGCAACGACATCAGCAACCTCCACATCAAATTGGTGCATAGAACACATCCGTGCACCGCGAAAGGGAAAATGCCGGCGTTATCGGACGGAATGAAGCTGCTGCGCTGATCGTTCGACGAAGGGAAAACTCGAGTCCCCAGGAATAGGCGCTGATTTTCCGCCTCAAGCACTTCCATCAGGCGCACTTCACACCGCCGCGCCCGCCGGACGATCCGAAATACCGCGCGCAGTTTACTGAAGCCGCCTATTTATAAGCTTCGTTTCCGACGAACGAAGGGTCTATCCCGAAATCGTCTGAGGATCGTCACATTCCTGGCCTAGTCTTTGATTCGTCTTCAACGCCACCGTCATCGCAGTACGGCGGCGTATCCAACCTGCCCACGGAGAAATCGCCATGCTCACCCCACAACCGCTTGATCGTGATTACCTGATCGATTCGCTCGACGAAGTGGAAGACGTAATCAACGAACTGTCCTTCAACGTCCAGGATCACCACTGGCTGGTCTATTGCGCCCTTGGCGGTCATGAACACTATGACCTGCCGGAGATAACCGGCTTCAGCTTGCCGGAGTTTTATGCCGACGCGGCCTGAATCCTCCAGAACACCAAGCACGGTCGCCATACCACCGTCTCAAGAAAAAACGCCGCTTTCCAGTTACCGGAAAGCGGCGCTCTTGTGTGCGCTACCGAGCCAGGACGGGGCCATCCCGGCATGGCTGATCGATGCACTGCAGCGCTGCCGAACAATGCCGATCCTGTGCCGCACGTGCAGCCAAAGAAAAAGGCTCTGTACAGGTTATGCGTTGCAGGCGCGCTCTGGCTTCTGTAGGAGCGGATTTATCCGCGAATTTCGCGGCTGAAGCCGCTCCTACAATTAGACGCTTGCGACGCAACAGGTAACTGCGACATAGCCAAGAAAAAAGCCGCTCGGCCCTTGTGGGGAAAGCGGCATTTTCTTTGCGCGCTAGCGGCATTGCGCGAACGGCCGGACCTCTATCGACATCGACCAGCGCTTACTCCCTGAGCATCTGCCCAACGGTCGGGTCCTTGAACGCACGGGTCAGCGCATCGCTCAACACATCGCTGACCAGCTTGGTGTTGGTTTCCTGATTCGGCGCCATGCCAAAGCGCTGGTTCAACGAGGCGCCGTAGCGACCGTTGTAACGCCGCGCGCTGTTCTGCACGTCGATGCGGAAGGTCGCGGTGATATTGGACTCAGTGACATACAGGCCTTCTTTCGGCGACTGGTACTTCAGCTCGGCCAGGGTCAGGGTCAGTTGCGGCGCATTGTAGGCATTCGGCGTCGGGGTGAAGCCCAGCAGGCGCACCGCGGCTTCTGCCTGGGCTTGCAGTTTTGGCAGGATGTTCTGGCCGGTCACGACGATCGCGCTGGTTTCCGGGTACAGACCGCCACGCGTGCCGAGTACCGGCGACGGCCGACCGTCGACAACTCGCACCACCACCGGCTGGCCCTGGCCAACGGCGGCCAACGGGGCATTGATCTTGGGTTGCGGGCTGAGTTGTTGCGGGCTGTGGGCACAGCCGGCCAGGGCCAGGCTGACGACAGCGATCAGTGCGAACGATAGGCGATGCAGCATGCTCATCTCTCCATGGATAGGGCACAAAATTGTGCGCGCAGTATACCTAGCCACCCGGCGTGCTGACAGCGCCACTTTACCGACCCGAGGGCGCCAATCGCCGCCACTGTCACCGTGTTGTCATGCCCGGCAGGCATAAGACTTTAGTCGTCAACCGCCTGAGTCCACATCATGTTTTCCCTTCGTTCCTGGCTCGCCCCGCGCCACCACATTCGCACCTTTGCCCTGCTCGATGAGTACGGCCTGTGCCGTGCCTTTCGCCAGGCAGCCCAGGCGCCACAAGGCCTGGGCTGGATCGAGGTCAATCAGCAGCGGCTCGGCTGGCTGCATAAACCACTCCCCGCCGGCGCGCGCATCGCCGCCACCGCGACACATTCGGCCGCCGCCGAAGCCTTGGCCGCCTGACCGGCGGAAGAAGAAAAGTCACTCGAGGCGATCAATTTCCCCGTATTCGTCTTATAATCGCGCCCCGATTATAAGGACGCCTCCTGATCGGGCCTCGCCGTACCGCTGATGCATTAGCCATCGGCCACGCCCCAGAGAGTCGCCCACTTCGTGCAGCCCTTCCGGCTCGCCGCTTTTACCCATAGCGCAGAACAGCTTGCAGCCATGCAACGGCAGCTTTGCGCGGATAAAAAAGGCTAGCCTGGGCGAACGAGCTTTTGAGGTTCACGGCTCCAAAAGAGCGTGAAAAAACGGGTTCAACAACTTCACAAGAGTGTGGCGAAAATGAACGATCTTGCGGCTGGCAAATGCTCCGCTATCCCCTCCTGCCTCACCCCAGGACATCTCGGCGACTGCCGATAGGCGTTGTTTCACGCTTAGGCCTCTGGCCGTCAACTGGGTGCTGCATTTTTAGGAGAAGTGGTAATGGCGCAACACGATTACGAAACAGTAGATGCGGTGCTGGTTGGCGCCGGTATCATGAGCGCGACCTTGGCCGTGCTACTGAAAGAGCTTGATCCGACCCTCACGCTGGAACTCATCGAACTGATGGAGTCCGGGGCGATCGAAAGCTCCAACCCCTGGAACAATGCCGGTACCGGCCATGCCGGGCTATGCGAACTGAACTACACCCCGCAGGCGGCGGATGGCTCGATCGACCTCAAGAAATCGGTGACCATCAACACCCAGTTCGAAGAGTCGAAGCAGTTCTGGGCCTACTTGGTCGAGAAAGGCAGTTTCGGCTCGCCCAAGTCCTTCATCACGCCGGTGCCGCATCTGAGCTTCGTGCGCGGACAGGAAGGCATCGATTTCCTCAAGGCGCGCTTCAAGGCCCTCACCCAGCACCACGCCTTCCGCGAAATGGAATATACCGAAGACTGCGCCACCATGGCCAAGTGGATGCCGCTGATGCTGCCGGGGCGCGATCCCAACGAACCGATCGCCGCGACCCGGGTCATGGCGGGCACCGACGTCAACTTCGGCACCCTGACCAAACACCTGCTCGACCACCTGGGCACACAGCCCAACGCACAGGTCAAATGCAGCCAGAAGGTCACCGGCCTCGAGCGCAACGAGCGCGGCTGGCGCGTCAGCATCAAGGATCTGCAGAACGGCGATCAGCGTACGGTCCAGGCCAGGTTCGTCTTCCTCGGCGCCGGCGGTGCAGCCCTGCCGTTGCTGCAGATGTCCGGCATTCCCGAAGGCAAAGGTTACGGCGGTTTCCCGGTGAGCGGCCAGTGGTTGCGCTGCGACAACCCCGAGGTGGTCAAACAGCACGAAGCCAAGGTCTATAGCCAGGCCGAAGTCGGCTCGCCGCCGATGTCGGTGCCGCACCTCGACACCCGCGTGGTCGATGGCAAGAAATCCCTGCTGTTCGGACCCTACGCCGGTTTCTCGACCAAATTCCTGCGCCACGGCTCCCTGCTCGATCTGCCGCTGTCGATCCGCCCCAACAACATTGGCCCGATGCTCGCGGTGGCGCGCGACAACTTCGAACTGACCCGCTACCTGATCAAGGAAGTGATGCAGTCCGATGAAAAGCGCCTGAAGACCCTACGCGGTTTCTACCCCCTGGCGAAAGCCGAGGACTGGCGCCTGGAAATGGCCGGCCAGCGCGTGCAGATCATCAAGAAAGATGCCAAGCACGGCGGTATCCTGCAGTTCGGCACCGAACTGGTCGCCGCCAAGGATGGCTCCATCGCCGCCCTGCTCGGCGCATCGCCAGGCGCGTCGGTGACCGTGTCGATCATGCTCGACCTGCTGCAGCGCTGCTTCCCCAAGCAGGCTCAATCCGAGCAGTGGCGCAGCAAGCTGAACGAGATCTTCCCCGCCATGGCCGAGGTGCTTGCCAACGACGCCGAACGCTATAGCGAGGTGCAGGCGCGTTCCGACGAGCTGCTGCAATTGAACGAGCCAGCCATGGCTTGAGTCGGCGGCAGAACCGCAAGCTTGTGAAAAAACCGCCTTGCGAGGCGGTTTTTTTACGGACGCTGTTTCGCTCGAGCAGCGCACGAGCCCGCTGCTGGCGGTCACCCACATCAGAGCGCAGGATTGCGCACCGGCTTTTGTAGGATGAGCGTAGCGCGGTTGAGCGTAGCGAAACCCATCGCAGATCGATCGGCGCACCGGCCAATCCTGCGCAGGGTTCGCCGCGACCCGCTCGAGCCGCCTAGGCGGAGGCGCCCAGGGGGTAGAAGCTGAAGTATCGGCGCAGCGAGTCGACCATTTCGACGAACTCGGCTGGCGGTGCCACCAGGGCGAACCCCGAGTCGAAGCTGCCGGGGGTGACATCCTCGCGGCTCCACTGGCAGGTGGCCGAGAAATCGATGAAACGCAGTGCATTCTGCTCCATGATCTTCAGGCGCATCTCGAAACACCCGCCGACCAGCAGCGGCAATTGGCTGATCAACATCAGGCCGTCCAACGACACATTGCCGATATAGCCCATCGGCTTATCGGTAATGCGGTTGTAGACCTTCAGATAGCAAGGCAACTGCTGGCGTTCTATTCGACGCTGAATAGGCATAATGGCAAATCGCTATGAATGGCCCTTCAGTATGGCCGCACTACTGCACTTAAACCAGTTTCAGGAACAGCGCTCGGCGACTCGATCACGCAGCTGGCGACGAGCGGCATCAAGCTGTTCATCACTATAATAGGTCCGTTCGCCATTGTCCTCGGCGTGGAAATAGCGACGCCCTTCCGCGATCTGCGCCAACCTGTTGCGCAGTTCGCCGCACTCCTGCGCATGCCGGGCCTGACGCTCGGCCGAGGCAAGCGAAGCCTGCGTCTGCTCGGCGCGGCGCGCCTCGAAGAAGCGCGCGGTACGCGCCTCGCGCTCGCGGGTCGCCTCGTCGCGCTCGATCACCTGCGGCCTGACCTCGACCTGCTCGGCTCCGGGCGCGACCGGCCGCTGAGTGAAATGCACCTGACCATTGGCGTCGACCCAGCGATAAATTTCCGCCGTTGCCAATCCAGGCAGCAACAGAAGACAGAACAACAGGCGCATGACACTTCCTTCCTGAACGATGCATCAGCTTACCCCCGCAACACCAAGTCGCCAAACCCTTCGACCAGCGGTCAGAGTGTCGCGGATGCCGCCTTGGCCGCTCCAGCAGGACGGTAATGTCCCAGCTGCTGCAAGGTTTCCAGGCGCGCGCGGGCGCGGAACGCGTATTCGCTGGCGGGATAACGGCTGATGATGAACTCATAGGTCTGCGCCGCATCGACGAACAGGTTTTGCCGCTCCAGGCACTGGCCACGCAGCAGAGAGATTTCCGGCTGCAGGTAGCCGTGCGAACGGCTTTTGCGCTCGGCCTGGGATAACGCCAGCATGACCTGCGGACAATCGCCCTGCTCATAGGCGCGATAAGCGTTGTTCAAATGCTGGTCGAGCGAGCCTCGGGTACAGCCGGCGGCGCTCAGCGCCAGAATCAGAATCGACAGGGTTCGCATGGGTCTCTCCTCCAATGAGCAGTGTATCGACCGACACGGGAAAATCTGCAGGGCAGCGCCGACACCGATTAAGGCGCCCGGCACCAGCGTGCTACTCAGCCGCCACCCGCAGTGTCCACTAAGCTGATACAGATCAACGCCAGCAGCGCTCCCATGCGTTGCAATGCGCAGCTCACCCACAGCGAGGTCCAGGGCCATGAATCTGCAACAGCTACTGGTTGTCATCGACCCCCAGCAGACACCCCAGCCGGCACTCGATCGGGCAGTCTGGCTGGCGCGCAAGACCCGCGCACAACTGCACCTGCTGCTGGTCGAATACAACGCCGCCCTGGAAGCCGGCCATTTGTTCGATACCGCCATGCAAAGCCGGGGGCGGGCCGCCTTGCTCGAACGTGGCGAGACATGGCTGGAGGAATTGGCTGCGCCGCTGCGGGCCGAGGGCCTGGAGGTTCATCTGGACGTGCGCTGGGGCAGGCCGCTGCACAAGTTGGTCCTGGAGAAAGAAGCGGAAGTGGCACCGGACCTGGTGCTCAAGTCCACCGTTCACGACAGCCTGCTGCGTCGGCTGCTGCTGACCAACAGCTGCTGGCAGTTGATACGCCATTGTCCGACACCGCTATGGCTGGTGCATCATGCCGAATGGCAAGGCCACAGCCTGTGTGCGGCGCTCGACCCGCTGCACAGCGCCGACAAACCGGCGGCGCTCGACCATCAACTGATTCGCGCCGCCAGCGAGCTGAGCCGTCAACTGGGCATGCAGGCTCACTACCTGCACAGTTATTCCCCCTTGCCGCGCACCCTGATGTTCGATGCCCAATTGGTGGCCAATTACGATGACTATGTCGCCCGCTGCGCCGCCCAGCACCGCGAAGCCTTCGAGCAGTTGATCGGCCAATACCCGATCGCTACGCCCGACACCCACTTGATCGAGGGCTTTGCCGAAGAAGCGCTGCCACGCTTTGTTCGCGAGCAGCATGTCGACCTGCTGCTGATGGGCGCCATCGCCCGTGGCCACCTGGATACGGCCCTGATCGGACATACCGCGGAACGCATTCTGGAGAATGTGGACTGCGATCTATTGGTGCTCAAACCTGAGCGGCTGTGAAAAAACTCCCGCCTACTGCGGCCGCCTCCAGACGCCCGCCGCTGGCGTTGCGCCAGGTGAAAAGCAGGGTCATTTAGCTCACTAAACTCCCCCTGCTTTTCACCTGGCGCGCCTTGCCGCGAACACCTGGAGACAGCCTCGCTACGGCGCTCGATATTTTCACAACCGCTGAGCCGAAAGGTAGTGCAGAGCAACAATGACTACAGGGTTACGGCGTAGTAGCCTCGCGCTCAATCGCAACTCAGGAGTCTGTGCATGACCTTTCGCCGCACCAAAATCGTCGCCACCCTTGGTCCATCGAGCAATTCGCCCGAAGTCCTCGAGCAACTGATAGTCGCGGGTCTGGACGTGGCCCGCCTGAACTTCTCCCACGGCTCGCCGGACGAGCACAAGGCCCGCGCCAAGCTGGTGCGCGAGCTGGCCGCCAAGCATGGCCGGCATGTCGCCCTGCTCGGCGACCTACAGGGGCCGAAGATCCGCATTGCCAAGTTCGCCTGCAAGCGCATCGAGCTCAAGGTCGGCGACCACTTCACCTTTTCCACCAGCCATCCGCTGACCGAAGGCAATCAGGACATCGTCGGCATCGACTACCCGGATCTGGTCAAGGACTGCGGCGTCGGCGACGAACTCTTGCTTGACGACGGCCGGGTGGTGATGCGCGTAGACAGCGCCGATGCCGATGCCCTGCACTGCTCGGTACTGATCGGCGGACCGCTGTCCGACCATAAAGGCATCAACCGCCGCGGCGGCGGCCTGACCGCGCCGGCGCTGACCGAAAAAGACAAGGCCGACATCCTCCTCGCCGCCGAGATGGACCTGGATTACCTGGCCGTGTCCTTCCCGCGTGACGCCTCGGACATGGAGTACGCGCGCAAGTTGCGTGACGAGTCGGGCGGCACCGCCTGGCTGGTGGCCAAGATCGAACGCGCCGAGGCCGTAGCCGACGACGAAACCCTCGACGGCCTGATCCGCGCCAGTGACGCGGTAATGGTCGCCCGCGGCGACCTCGGCGTGGAAATCGGCGACGCCGAGCTGTGCGGCATTCAGAAGAAAATCATTCTGCATGCACGCCGCCACAACAAGGCGGTGATCACGGCGACCCAGATGATGGAGTCGATGATCCAGAACCCGATGCCGACCCGCGCGGAAGTCTCCGACGTAGCGAACGCCGTGCTCGACTACACGGACGCGGTGATGCTCTCGGCGGAAAGTGCCGCCGGCGCCTACCCGCTGGAAGCGGTGCAAGCCATGGCGCGGATTTGCGTCGGGGCGGAAAAGCACCCGACCAGCAAAGCCTCCAGCCATCGCATGGGCACGACCTTCGAGCGTTGCGACGAAAGCATCGCCCTGGCGGCCATGTACACGGCCAACCACTTCCCGGGCGTCAAAGCCATCATCGCCCTGACCGAAAGCGGCTACACCCCGCTGATCATGTCGCGGATTCGCTCCTCGGTACCGATCTACGCCTTCTCCCCGCACCGCGCCACCCAGGCCCGCGCCGCCATGTTCCGCGGCGTCTACACGGTGCCGTTCGACGCGGCGGCCCTGCCCCCGGAACAAGTCAGCCAGGCGGCCGTGGACGAACTGCTCAAGCGTGGCGTGGTCAAGCAGGGCGACTGGGTGATCCTGACCAAGGGCGACAGCTACCACACCATCGGCGGCACCAACGGCATGAAGATCCTGCATGTCGGTGAAGCGCTGGTGTAACGCCTGTGCCGTAACGCCAAAAGGCCGCTCGATCGAGCGGCCTTTTCGTTTGTGCAGCGTAGGGTGCGCGGCGCGCACCAAGGGCTCCATGAAAACTGCCGGTGCGCGCGCCGCACCCTACGAATCGGCGGTCAGCTGTGTAGGGTGGATGACGCCTTTTTCATCCACCATCGCAGCTGGTGGATGGGTGAAGCGTCAGCTACGCGCCCCGATCCACCCTACGAGTCGGCGGTTAGCCGAATTTGGAGAAGTCCGGCGCGCGCCGCTGCATAAAGGCCGTCAGCGCTTCGATGGCTTCCGGTGAGCGCAGGCGCTGGCCGAACAGTGCACCCTCCTCCTCGATCACCCGGCGCAACTCGTCACGACCCGGCGCGCGCATCAGGCGCTTGCTGTCGGCTACCGCCGAGGGCGCCAGTTGTTGGAAACGCAGGGCCATCTCGCGGGCCTTGGCCAGTGTCGCGGCACCGTCCTCCAGTGCCTGGTTGGCAATCCCCCAGGCGGCCGCCTGCTCGCCAGTGAAGCCTTGCCCCAGCAGCAACAATTCGGCCGCCCGCGCATGGCCGAGCAGGCGTGGCAGGATCAGGCTGGAACCATATTCGGGGCACAATCCCAGGTTGACGAAGGGCATTCTCAGGCTCGCATCGCGGCTGACGTAGACCAGGTCGCAATGCAACAGCAGAGTCGTGCCGATGCCCACCGCCGGCCCGCTGACTGCCGCCACCACCGGCTTGCCGAACTCGAACAGGGCCTGCATGAACTGGAACACTTCACTGTTCGGGCCGACCGGCGGCGCCTGGATGAAATCGGCCACATCGTTGCCGCTGGTGAAACACGCCTCGCCGCCGGTGATCAGCACGGCGCGTACACCCTGGTCCCGATCGGCCTGCTCGAGCGCTTCGGCCATGGCGCGGTACATCGCCCGGGTCAGGGCGTTTTTCTTGTCCAACCGATTCAGGCGCAGGGTCAACAGACCTTCTTCGCGCTCGACCAACAGGTGTTCACTCATCGCTCATGCTCCGGGATCACGCCGCAGGGGTAGCAGGCTGTTGAAAAACTACCGACGTTTTTTTCAATGGCCTGCTGGTTAGCGGGCGTGCGGTAAAAACAGGTCGGCAAACATCTGGTTACGCGGCATGCCTGCCAGATACAGGCGCCGGGTAAAGCGTTCGACACTGTCGGGGTGGCCGCAGAGTAAGGCGAGGGTTTGCCGGGAAACAAGGCGCAGTTCGGCCAAAGCCGCTGGCAACTCGGCCGCGCCGAGCAGCTCGACCTGCAGCTGCGGATGCTCCCTCGCCAGCTGCGCCAGGGGTTCGGCCAGGTAATGCCCGGTTCGGTCATGGGCCAGGTGAATGACCCGGATGCGGCCCTGGTGATCCTGGCGCAGTGCTTCGCGCAGCACCCCGTAGAGCGGCGCCAGCCCGGTGCCGGCCGCCAGCAGCCAGAGCGGGCGCATCTGCCAGTCTGGGTCGTAGTGCAAGGCGCCGCCGCGCAGCTCACCGAGACGCAGGACATCGCCCGGTTTGAAAGCCCGCGCCGCATCGCCGAACGCGCCGCGCTGGCGACAGTCCAGGTGGAACTCCAGCCAGGGATCTTCGCCTGGCAGGCTGGCCAGCGAATAAGGCCGGGCAATCCCCGTGTCGGTCCAGAGCACCAGGTGCTGACCGGCCCGGTAACGCAGCGGTTGCTGAGGAGTCAGGCGCAGGCGCAGGACATCCGGACTGAGCCAGTCGCAGGCAGCGATCTGCGCGGGGCGGCCATCGCGCAGCGGATCGAACACTTCGATCTGCAAGTCGTCGACGATCCGGCACTGGCAGGCCAGCCGCCAGCCCTGCTCGCGACGCTGCTGGTCGAGCGCTTCGGGCTTGGCATCCAGCGGCTCACCGCGCAGACAACGCACCAGGCAGGTATGGCAACTGCCCGAACGGCAGCTATAAGGCACAGCTACGCCACCCTGCAGCAGGGCATCGAGCAGGTTGCTGGCGGGCGCAACGGTCAGCCGTTGCTCACCCACCCGAAGCTCAGGCATCGACATCCTCCCAGGCTGCCGCGCAACGGTTACGCCCGCTGCGTTTGGCCCGGTAGAGCGCCTGATCGGCGCGCTGCAGCGCCTCATCCAGATTATCGTGCATGGTCAGCAAGGTCATTCCGATGGACAAACTCAGAGTATCCACCTTAATGCCCAAAGGTTCAGCCTGATTGAAGGCCTCGCGCAAGCGCTCGCAACAGGCGGTGAACTGATCGGCCCGGGTGTTGGGTAACAACAGCACGAATTCTTCGCCGCCATAACGGGCGATGATATCGCCATCGCGCAGACAGGCTTGCGCCACACTGGCGAAGGTCTGCAGGACACGATCGCCGGCGGCATGACCGTGGGCATCGTTGATCCGCTTGAAGTGATCCAGGTCGATCAGCGCCAGGCCATGCTGGCTGCCCGCGCGCAGGTTCTCCAGCTCACCCTTGGCAAAGCGCAGGAAGTGGCGGCGGTTGAACAGGCCGGTCAGTTCATCCGTCGCCACCAGGTCCTCGAGCTGGCGCATCATTCCGCGCAGGGTGTCCTGGTGCGCCTGCAAGGCGAAGCGGCGCTGGCGCATGCGCTGACGCATGGCCTGCACATAGCCGGCAAACAGGCTCAGCCAGAGCATCACCCCGCCCAGCACGCTGACCTGCAAAATGGCCAGGGCAGGATCGGCCAGCCGGTACTGATAGGCCTCGTAGAGATTCAGCCCGGCAAAGCCGAAAAAAGCGAGGGCCGCACAGCGCGCAAACACCCTGGGCGGCAACTGGAACATACCGAACAACAGGATCAGCACGTAGATCACCAGCAAGGCGCCGCGGCCATCGGCAAACAGGCCCAACAAGACCGTCAGCCAGACCAGAGCCACCAGCACCTGCGCTTCGGTCAGACTGGGGTCGCGAAAACGCAGGTTCTGCCCGGAGAGAAACAGACCGAGGAAGACCGCCTGAGTGAGCGCCGCCAACCCGGTGAGCAACAGCGCAGTCGGTATGGTGGCACGAAACAGATCGTTGAATAGCGCGACCCAGCACAGCAAAACCGTCAGGGCGTAGGTCGCCACCGCCATGCCGAAGCGCTTCAGCAGCAGGCGCTGCAGGGTATGCTGAGTGACCCGCTGATGGCTTAGGCTCATGGGGGTTTATGGGCTCCATCCCATACTGGCATTCAGCCGCCACTCTACGCCCGTGATGATCAAATGCCCAGCACGTTCAGAGGGCTATTCGCGACCAAGGTCGACCGTCGGCGACTGTCCGCCCAGCCGCCCGCGCGTTATACTGCCGCGCCTTTTTTACTGCGCCCGCGCGTCGACTCGTGGCTCGCTGCCGCCAAAGTTTTGCCCTACTCCTACCTCTATAAAAGGAGCGCCAAGCATGACCGTGATCAAGCAAGACGACCTGATCCAGAGCGTCGCCGACGCCCTGCAGTTCATCTCCTACTACCACCCCGTGGACTTCATCCAGGCCATGCACGAGGCCTACCTCAAGGAAGAATCGCCGGCCGCGCGCGACTCCATGGCGCAGATCCTGATCAACTCGCGCATGTGCGCCACCGGTCACCGGCCGATCTGCCAGGACACCGGCATCGTCACCGTGTTCATCCGCGTCGGCATGGACGTGCGCTGGGACGGCGCGACCATGAGCGTCGACGACATGATCAACGAAGGCGTACGCCGCGCCTACAACCTGCCGGAGAACGTCCTGCGCGCCTCGATCCTGGCCGACCCGGCCGGCGCGCGCAAGAACACCAAGGACAACACCCCGGCGGTGATCCACTACAGCATCGTCCCCGGCGACAAGGTCGAGGTCGACGTCGCGGCCAAGGGCGGCGGCTCGGAGAACAAGTCGAAGATGGCCATGCTCAACCCGTCCGATTCGATCGTCGACTGGGTACTCAAGACCGTGCCGCAAATGGGCGCCGGCTGGTGCCCGCCGGGCATGCTCGGCATCGGCATCGGCGGCACCGCCGAGAAGGCCGCGGTGATGGCCAAGGAAGTGCTGATGGAGTCCATCGACATCCACGAACTGAAGGCCCGCGGCCCGTCCAACCGGATCGAAGAGCTGCGCCTGGAACTGTTCGACAAGGTCAACCAGCTGGGCATCGGCGCCCAGGGCCTGGGCGGCCTGACCACCGTGCTCGACGTCAAGATCATGGACTACCCGACCCACGCCGCCAGCCTGCCGGTGTGCATGATCCCCAACTGCGCCGCCACCCGCCACGCCCACTTCGTACTGGACGGCAGCGGCCCGGCCGAGCTGGAGGCGCCGTCCCTGGACGCCTACCCGGAAATCGTCTGGGAAGCCGGCCCGAGCGCGCGCCGCGTCGACCTCGACAGCATCACCCCGGAAGACGTGCAGAGCTGGAAGCCGGGCGAGACCGTACTGCTCAACGGCAAGATGCTCACCGGCCGCGACGCCGCGCACAAGCGCATGGTCGAAATGCTCAACAAGGGCGAACAGCTACCGGTCGACCTCAAGGGTCGCTTCATCTACTACGTCGGCCCGGTCGATCCGGTCGGCGACGAAGTGGTTGGCCCGGCCGGCCCGACTACCGCCACGCGGATGGACAAGTTCACCCGGCAGATCCTCGAAAGCACCGGCCTGCTCGGCATGATCGGCAAGTCCGAACGCGGCCCGATTGCCATCGAGGCGATCAAGGACAACAAGGCCGTGTACCTGATGGCCGTCGGCGGCGCCGCCTACCTGGTGTCCCAGGCGATCAAGAAATCCAAGGTGCTGGCGTTCGCCGAACTGGGCATGGAAGCCATCTACGAGTTCGAGGTGAAAGACATGCCGGTCACCGTCGCGGTCGACACCAAGGGCGAATCGGTGCACATCACCGGCCCGGCGATCTGGAACAAGAAGATCGCCGACAGCCTGGCGGTTGAAATCAAGTAACCGCTAATCCGCTTAAACGACAAACCCGGCCATGTGCCGGGTTTGTTGTTAAAGGGGCAGAGACAGTCTCAGCACTGGTGAAAATGTCGAGCGCCGTAGCGAGCCCCCTGATGCACTGCCTACGGGTAGGGCGGCCGGGGCGCCGTCCGTTCGGAGCGCAGCGACAACCCGCCAGCTTTGTGCCGCGCCGCAGAACTCTGGTGCACTGCCTGCGGCGAGTGACACCCTACGGATCGCGGATTGTTCGAGGTAATGGGTCGCAGCGTAGGACGTTTGCAGGCGGCCGCAGCAGGCGAGCGTTTTTTCACAAGCCTCAGTCCAGCGGTTCATCGTCGCGAATGAGGGTGTAGTGCCTGCCCTGCTGGTCCTCGCTGTAGTCGTGCACATAGAACATCACCACCTCGCCCAGCCCCGGCATGGTCGCCACATAGTCGCCGATGTCGGCCACGAAGAAGCCGGCCGAACCGGGCTTGGCCTCGCACTCGATATAGGCGGTGACGAAGGTATCGGGCTCGGCATCGCCGAAGAAGTCGGCACGCTCGAGTTCGTCCCAGTCGGCAGGCGCCTGGAAGGCACCGCTGAAGAGGATTTTGGCATCGCCAAGGTCGAGTTCTTCGGCGTCGGGATCATCGTCATCCGGCCGGTAGACGGTGCAATCCTGGGCGTCCGGGTTGCTGAGAATGGCCAGGCGCTGCTGGGGATCGATCGGGGGCATGGGGATCTCCTTTGGTCAGGATTGCAGCCTACAGGAGGCGGCGGGGAAAATATCCAGCGCCGTGGCGAGACGAGCGCAATGGACGAGCGTGTTCACGGCCTCTCGAAGACCAGGGCTTTCAAGCCGCTGTCAGGCTGGATATCGGTAAACTCCGGCGGGTTGTCCAGGCGCAGGTCAAAACGCAGGTCCGGCGCCTCGAGGGCCATGCTGTCGAGCAGGAAGTCGGGGCCAATATCCGGGTCGTTGATGCAGGCCAGCACCCTGCCGTGCTCGCCGAGCAACTCGGGCAGGCGGCGCAGGACTTTTCGATAATCCTGGGTCAGGACGAAACTGCCCTTCTGGAACGACGGCGGGTCGATGATGACCAGATCATAGGGCGCGTGTTTTCTGACCGCGCCCCAGGACTTGAACAGGTCGTGACCGAGGAAGCTCACCCGCCTCAGGTCATGCCCATTGAGCCGATGATTGTCTCGCCCGCGACTCAGAGCCGCCTTGGCCATGTCCAGGTTCAGCACATGCTCGGCGCCACCGGCGATGGCTGCCACCGAGAAGCCGCAGGTGTAGGCGAACAGATTGAGCACCCGCTTGCCCTCGGCCTGGGCCTGGACCCAGCGGCGGCCGTAGCGCATGTCGAGAAACAGGCCGGTGTTCTGCTTCTTGCCCAGATCCAGCTTGAAGCGCAGGCCGTTCTCGCTGATCGACCACTCGTCGCGCACCTCGCCCAGCAGCCACTGCGTCGCGCTGTCCGGCAGGTAGCGGTGTTGCAGCAACAGGCTGTGCGCCTGGCTATTGCGCCAGGCGGGCGACTGGGTCAGCGCCATCAGCATGCGCTTAAGCGCGGCCAGCTCCTCTTGCTCCGGCTCGCGGAACAGCGACACCAGCAGCACGCCCTGCAACCAGTCGACGGTGATCTGCTCGAGCCCCGGCCAGCAGCGCCCGCGGCCGTGAAACAGGCGCCGCGCTTCGTCGGGGGCGGGGTTCAATGCGGCGAGCAACTGCTGCTGCAGGGTAGCGATGGCATCAGAATTCATGGGGGCCTTAGCACCGGGTCGTTGCCGCGCATTTTAAACGCAATAAAGGCCTGCCCCCGGAAAAACTCGGCGGCTGTGACAATATCCGGCGCCGTCGAGCGGTGCACTGCCTGCGGCGAGTGGCACCCTACGGAGGCTGGCTTGCCCCAGATCGAACGGATGACGGCCTCCGGATTGCGGGTGCAACAATCTGCCGGAGATCCCCGGGTTGCACCCGGGCTACCGGACGGATCTTCATAGCCGGATAAGCCCCAGCGCAATCCGGGAAGCACACCCCGCGCAGACAGCGGACATGCTCCGCCGCCAAGCCAAAGCATCGCCCGCCTATACCCGCAGCTCAGCCGCTCAGAGAATCTCCAGGCGTCCCGGCGCGAACTGCTGCGGCCAGTCGCGGCGGGTGAATACCTGACCCTGCTCGCGTACCCGGCGCACGGCGTCCAGGTCCAGCTCGCAGATCAGCCACTGGCTGCGATCCGGACACAGCTCGGCGCTTTCGGCGAGCACGCCGTCGGCTGGCAGACCATGGTCTGGGGGCAGGTAGAGCGCGGCGCGGCCGTAGTTTTCATCCAGCGCCGGCGACCAGGGCGCCAGGCCGACGGTGGGCGACTGCAGCACCGCGATCTGATTCTCCAGGGCGCGGGCCTGGGCACCGATGCGCACGCGGTGGAAACCGGCGGCGCTGTCGGTGCAGCTGGGCGCGAGGATCAGGTCGACGCCGGCCTCGCTCAGGCGCCGGGCGAGCAGGGGAAATTCGTTGTCGTAGCAGATCAGGATGCCCAGCCTGCCCAATGCAGTGTCGAACACGCGCAAGCCGCTGCCCGCCGCGATCTGCCACTGCTCGTGCTCGAAGCGGGTCATGATCAGCTTGTCCTGGCTGCCCAGGTTGCCCTCGGGACCGAACAACCAGGCGCGGTTGCGATAGCGACCGTCGCCGTCCAGCACCGCCAGCGAGCCGGGTTGCAGGTAGACGCCCAGGCGCCGCGCCAGCCCGGCGCAGAGTTCGAGCCAGGCCGGGAGCAACGGCTGGATGCCGGCGATCGAGGCGTGCAGGTCGCCGCGCTGCTCGGCCGACAACTGGCCGCTGAGCACCAGCCCGGCGTACTCCGGCAACAGCAGCAACTGCGCGCCCTGCCCCGCGGCCTCCTCGCACAATTCGCCGAGGTGGCTGGCGTAGGCATCCCAGCTCGACAGCAGGTCGATGTGGTACTGGCAGGCGGCGAGCTTGATCACGGGCGCAGCTCCTTCAACCAGAACGACATCGGCTTGGCCGACGCGGCGCTTTCATCCAGATCCTGCCAACTGAGTTCGGTATGCAACTCGGGATGGTGGCGATAGCCGCGCCGCACCCAGAACTCATTCAGCGGCTGGTAGTCGAGCGGACGCCGCGGATGCTCCAGCGGCCGTTCGACTGCACAGAAGGCGCAGTGATCGAAGCGCTCGAGGCGCCGCGCATAGCCTTCGCGTTCGGCAAAGAAGCGCACGCCCAGGCCCTGGCCGCGATAGGCCGGCAGCAGCACCGACTCGCCGAAATAGAAGATTCGTTGAGGCTTCCAGCCGCCGTCGATGAAGGGCCGCTGGAACTCAGCGGTTTCGTCGGCCAGCGGCAGGCCGGTAGAGGCGCCGACCACCCGCCCCCGATCCAGCGCCAGGACGAACAGGCTGTCGGCCGATTGCGCATAGGTGCGCAGGTACTCGGCCTCGTAGTCGAGCGAGCCGTCATACAGATAGGGAAACTCGCGGAACACGGCGATGCGCAGGCGTGCCAGGTCGTCGATATGGGGGGCGATGGCCGGGCCATGCAGCAGGCGGATATCCATCAAGCGTGTCGCTCCGTTACCGATAGATGACGCCAGCGGCTATGCCGGCGCGAAAGGCAGAACTTATCATGCCGGCCGAACGCCGAACCAATCCCCAAGCGACCGGAGTATTGCCATGACCGCAACCGAACTGGTGCACGCCTATTACAGCGCCTTCAATGCCGGCGACATGCCCGCCTTCCTCGACCTGCTCAGCGATGAGGTGGTGCACGACATCAACCAGGGCGAGCGCCAGGTCGGCAAAGCCACCTTCACCGCCTTCATGGACAAGATGAACCGCTGCTACCGCGAACGCCTGAGCGATATCGTGGTGATGCAGAACAGCGAGGGCAACCGCGCCGCGGCCGAGTTCGTGGTACACGGCGAGTACCTGGCCGATGACCAGGGCCTGCCGCCGGCCAACGGCCAGACCTATGTGCTGCCGGCCGGCGCCTTCTTCGAGATCGCCGACGGCAAGCTGACGCGGATCAGCAACTACTACAACCTGAACGACTGGATCGCCCAGGTCGGCTGAGCGCCGCCCACCTCGGCTGCCGCAAGCGCAGCCGAGGCCTCGTCACCAGCCGCACCGCCCCCGCCCCAACCTCCCCGCATGAATACCGATCGCTTAAGTCTGCGTTAAGACTCACCGCCGACACTGACACCCAAGCCAACAGATGAGGTTCCATTCATGGAGCTGCCTTGGGTGCAACACGACAACGCTTTGGCTCGAATCGGCCGCGATCAGCCAATGAGCCTGTACCTGGCTCAGGCCTCCAGCCCGCGCCGGGCGCAGCTGGAAGCCTTTATCCACGAGCGCTTCGCGCTGCAGCATGGCGCCCGGGTGCGCCACTTCATGCCCTGCCTGTTCGGCCTGGAGGATCTCGCCGGCCAGCTGCTCGGCGCGGTCGGCCTGCGCAGTGGCGCCAGTGGCCCGCTGTTTCTCGAACGCTACCTGA
>NZ_JBFIIG010000047.1:0-25713 GCF_041601375.1 Pseudomonas sp.
CTTCAGCCGCGAATTCTTCGCGGCACAGCAAAGCTTCGCGGCTAAAGCCGCTCCTACGACAGCGGGAAGCCTCCAGTTTGCTGCGCGACAGCGCGGCGTCTGGACGACGGGGGATCTCTTATCAAACAACCCATATATCATTGATTTTATGGATTATTGCTTTTTTGTAGGAGCGGCCGGGCGGCGTTCCGCTTTAGCCGCGAATTCTTCGCGGCACAGCTAAGCTTCGCGGCTGAAGCCGCTCCTACAGGTACCCACAAGCCGACAAACACGATTGCCCCCCGTTTGCTGCGCGACAGCGCGGCGTCTGGGCGACGGGGGTTCTCCTACAGCCCAGATGACCTGCTCCCGACCCGCCCACACATGGCGTCCGCCCCAACAATCCGGCACAATTCGCCCATTGATGTCTGCCTATTGTTGTTTGAACATGTCGTAGCCGAAGGCTGCGACAGGAGCGCTTAGCCCATGTCCCTGATCATCACCGACGACTGCATCAACTGCGACGTCTGCGAGCCCGAGTGCCCGAACGGCGCGATCTCCCAGGGTGAGGAGATCTATGTGATCGACCCCAATTTGTGCACCGAGTGCGTCGGCCACTACGACGAGCCGCAGTGCCAGCAAGTCTGCCCCGTGGATTGCATCCCGCTCGACACGAACCATGTCGAGAGCAAGGACGAACTGATGGAGAAGTACTTGATCATCACCGGCAAAGCCTGACTGGCCATTGGACAGCTACCGTGTTCGGCCAAACGGCCTCGATTCCATGCGCCGCCTGAATCGCGGCGCGCTGCCCTGGCGCCTGTTCGCCGGCTCGCTGTTGCTGCTGCTCGCCCTGGGCCTGCAGGCCGCCGAACGGCCCGGTCGCGCGGCCATCGCCAGCGCCCACCCCGCCGCCACCGTTGCCGGCCAGGAAACCCTGGCCATGGGCGGCAATGCCTTCGATGCGGCGGTCGCCATCAGCGCCGCCCTGGCGGTGGCGGAACCTTACAGTTCGGGCCTGGGCGGCGGCGGCTTCTTCCTGCTGCGCGAAGCCGGCGCACAACCGACCTACCGTTTTCTCGACGCCCGCGAGCGGGCGCCGCTGGCCGCCCACGTCGACCTCTACCGACGCGATGGCGAGGTGCAGCGGCAGTTATCGCTGAACGGGCCGCTGGCGGCGGCCATTCCCGGATTGCCCGCCTCGCTGGTGCTGCTGGCCGAACGCTTCGGCCAGCTGCCGCTGCGCGACTCGCTGGCCCCGGCGATTCGCCTGGCCCGCGACGGCGTCGGCATCGACCCGGTCTACCGCCAGCGGGCCAACTGGCGCCTGGCGGCCCTGCGCGACGACCCGGAAAGCGCGCGGATTTTCCTCGACGAAGACGGCGAAATCCCTGCAGAGTTCGACCTGTTGCGTCAGCCGGAACTGGCCACCACCCTGGAGCGCCTGGCCCGTGACGGCCACGCCGGCTTCTACGCCGGCGAGATCGCCGAGAAGCTGGTCGCTGGCGTGCGCGCCGCCGGCGGCATCTGGACCCTGCGCGACCTCGCCGAGTACCGTATCGTCGAGCGCCAGCCCTTGCGCGCGTCCCTGGCCGACGGTCGCGAGCTGATCAGCGCGCCGCCGCCCTCGGCTGGCGGCCTGGCCCTGGCGCAGAGCCTGCTGATCCTGCAGCAACTGCCCTGGCGCCAGGCCGAGCCGGTGCAACGCACCCACCTGGTCGTCGAAACGCTGCGCCGCGCCTACCGCGACCGCGGCCTGCTTGGCGACCCTGACTTCGTCGCCAACCCACTGAACAAGCTGCTCGCGCCCGCCTACCTCAAGCAACTGGCCGCCAGCATAGACCCGGATAAAGCCACCTCGAGCGACAGCCTGCCAGCCGCTGGAGGCTGGCACGAAGGCGACCACACCACCCACTTCTCGGTGCTCGACGCCGACGGCAACGCGGTGGCCGCGACCCTGTCGATCAACCTGCCGTTCGGCGCCGCCTTCACCGCGCCCGGCACCGGCGTGCTGCTCAACGACGAAATGGACGACTTCGCCGCCGACGTCCAGGGCGCCAACGCCTATGGCCTGGCCGGCAGCCAGGCCAATGCCATCGCCGCCGGCAAGCGTCCGCTGTCGAGCATGAGCCCGAGCTTTATCGAAAGCAGCAAAGACTTCGCCAGCTTCGGCACTCCCGGCGGCAGCCGCATTCCCAGCATGGTGCTGCTCGCGATGCTCGAGTACCTCGACGGCCAGCCGATTGGCCGCTGGCCGAGCGTCGCCCGCTATCACCATCAGTTCCGCCCGGACCTGATCGAGCACGAACCGGACACCTTCAGCCCGGCGCAGATCGCTGCCCTGAGCGCCCGCGGCCATCGACTCAAGGCCCTGGAACGCCGCTACGGCAACCAGCAGGTGCTGTTCTGGGACAAGCCAGGCAAACGGGTCGAAGCCGCCAGCGACCCACGCGGCGTCGGTACCAGCGCAGTTTTTTTTGCGCCGCCAATCCCGTAGGCCGGGTTAGCGGCGCCTGCCTCCCAACAACAGGCACCGCCTCCTCCGAACGCCGCGTAACCCGGTATGGCGTCGGCACGGCGCGCCGCCGATAAGACCTCACACTCAATCCAGCTGGATCAGCGGCTCATCTTCGGCCAGCATCCGGCGCAGCGAACGTAGCGGCTCATTGCCCTCGCCCTGACCGAGCAGCAGCACGTTGCGCAGACTCTGGGTGATGCGGCTGGCGTAGCCCAGGTCATTCATCAGCGAACTGGCCTGCTGACCGTTCAGGTGCCGCTCGCGCACGGCGGCAAACAGGCGCTGACGGAAGCGCCGGTCAAACTCTCCGGCCTGCTGGTCTAACAGATCGAGGCGCTCGGCCCAGGCCTGCTCCGGCAGCTCCAGCGGCCCCAGCTCATGCACCCCGCGCAAGACCCCCAGCAAGTGCCTACGCAGATCGACATAGGCCCGGCGGGCAGCACTGTCTTCCTCGCGCAGGTAGCGGCCGAGGTTTTTCTGCAGGTGCTTGGCATCCTTGACCGCATCCACCAGTTGCAGTGCAGCCAATTGGCAACTGACCCAGAATTGCTGATGGCTCTGATCCAGAGTGATTTCCAGGCGCCCCATAAAGCCCAACAGATCGCCGTACACGCCCTTGATATGTTGCTGGTAGAGCTGCTCGGCATCCAGCGCACGGGGCTCGGGACGGGCGTTCAGTAGCGTCTCGTCCAACCGGCTGCAGCCGAGCTGAGTCACCGGCAGATAGAGCGCATGGCAGATCACTTCCAGACTCAGGCGTCCCAGGTGCTGCAACTCCTGCACCACCGCACTGGCGGCCGTATCGGCACTGGCCAGGGCGCTGTCATCCAGGTAACGGGCGTGCGTCGGCTCAGTCGCCGGCTCGGCCACCTCGGCGATCAGCACCCGGGGCTCTTCGCGCTCGGGCAGCCAGCGCTCCAGCAGGCTCGCCAGCCAACCCTGCCACGGCCAGAACAAGCTCACGCCCATGGCATTGAACAGCGTATGGAACAGCGCCAGCTGAATCGGCAGGTTGCCGCCCAGGCTCATCGGCGCCGTCAGCCACTGCACCAGGAGGGCCAGCGGCACCAACAGGGCGAGGGCCAGTACACCCGTGGTCAGATTGAACAGCACATGGGCCAGGGCCAGTCGTTGCCCGGCACGGGAGCCGCCGAAAGCGCCGATCACCGCCGTCACCGTGCTGCCCAGATTGGAGCCGATGGCGATCGCCAGGCCCTGTTCCAGCGCCAGCTGGCCGCCAGCCAAGGCCGTCAGGGTGAGCATCAGGGTGGCATGACTGGACTGCAGCAAGACCGTGATCAGCAGGCCCACGCCGGCAAACAGCAGGTGACCGGCCATGCCGGGCAACTGGTAGCGCAGGGGGTCGAAGCCGTCGGCCACGCTGGAGAAGCCGGCCTTCATCTGCTCGATGCCGAGAAACAGGAACGCCACGCCGAGCACCACGCGCCCGATAGCGGAGCCTCGCGCACCGGCGAAACTGCCGAGCACGCCAAACACCAGCAGGGGCAGCGCCAGAGGGCCGAGACTGACATTCTGCCCAGCCAGGGCCAGCAGCCAGATACCGCTGGTGGTGCCCAGGTTGGCACCGAACAGAATGGTGATGCCCGCCGCCAACTGGATCAGGCCGGTGCTGAGGAAGGCGATGGTCAATAGCGACACCAGCGAGCTGGACTGCACCAGCATGGTGGCGCTCACGCCGAACATCAGGCTCTTGAAGGGGGTGGCGGTGCTCAGCGCCAGCAGGCGTTCCAGTTTGCCGCCGGCCAGTTGGCGCAGCCCCTCCTCCAAGCATTGCATGCCGAACAGGAACAGCGCCAGGCCTGCGCACAGAGCCAGCCAGCCGGCGCTGAACCAGAAACTCAGGGCCAGCAGGGCAAACAGGAAAATCCAGCTGAACGCGCGTAATCGCAGCAGCAGACTGCGGCCGGGGTCAGGCATTCAGTGCGCGTTCACGCACAATCACTGACGCTTGTTATAACCATCCCCGGTGCACCCCAGGCAGCGCACGAAGGCCGCCTTGCCCGGTTCGACCACCAGCGCCCGGCCGGCCTCGCCAATGCCGCCACCGGTCGCGGCGAACGGCAAGGCCACGACAAAGACGCCGGCACCGATCACGGTGGCGGCGATCAGCAAGGGACGGGCAATCAGCAGGTCCGCCACCATCGAGAAGGCGCCCGGCGCCTCGACGCTGTAGAGCGGATCGCCACTGGCATTCTGTTGAACCACTTCCGCCTGTGCCGGCAGCGCCAGCAGGCCAGTGGTCAGCACCAGGACAACAGCGGTTGAGCGAAACAGTTTCATCGGGGCGATCCTTCAGCTATTAGGAGGCAGTGCCGGTAACTATAACAGCGCTCTGGAATTTGTCAGCGTGACGGCCGTCAATCGCCATGCAATGCGTATTCGGTTTTTTTGGGAAAAAGCCCGGGCAGACGGGAAATTCCGGCCGCCGGTCAGTGGCCGTGAACATCTCCAGCGCCGTAGCCCGACCGCTGCGGTGAGGCGCCCGCAGACGCCGGGCTGGGAGCTTCAGCGCTGGCAGCGCGGGCAATAGACGCTGGCGCGCTGCCCCAGCTTGAGCTCGCGCAGGGTGCTGCCGCAGTTTTTGCAAAACTCTCCGCCGCGCCCATAGACGAACAACTCCTGCTGAAAATAGCCCGGCTGGCCATCGCCGCCGACGAAATCGCGCAGGGTAGTGCCACCGCGCTCGATGGCGTGGGCGAGGATACGCTTGATCTGCTCGGCCAGAGCCAGATAGCGCGCCCGGGAAATCGAACCGGCTTCACGGCGCGGATCGATGCCGGCGGCGAACAGCGCTTCGCTCGCATAGATATTGCCGACCCCGACCACAACGGCATTGTCCATGATGAAGGGTTTGACCGCCATCGAACGGCCACGCGACTGCTGGTACAGGCGCTCGCCGCCGAACGACTCGGTCAGTGGTTCGGGACCGAGCTTGCTGAGCAGCACATGCTGCAAGGGGTCGGCGCACCAGAGCAGCGCACCGAAGCGCCGCGGATCGGTGTAACGCAGGGCCAGGCCTGACTCCAATTCGATGTCCACATGCTCGTGCTTGGCCGCCGGCAGGCCGCATGCGACCAGCCGCAGGCTGCCGGACATGCCCAGGTGGCTGATCAGGCTGCCGGTCTCGGCCTTGATCAGCAGGTACTTGGCCCGCCGCTCGACGCACTCGATGCGCTGGCCGGACAGGCGCACATCCAGGTCTTCGGGAATCGGCCAGCGCAAACGGCGCTCGCGCACGACCACTTGGGTGACCCGCTGGCCCTCGAGAAAGGGCGCGATACCGCGGCGGGTAGTTTCGACTTCAGGCAGTTCGGGCATGGGCAATCGATCGGGCAGGCACGCTGGATGGCGGCTGCCTAGCTTAGCAGGAAAGCGCCCCTACCCAGGCGTTCGCGGGCAGCTGGATCGGACGCAGACGGGGCACCACGGGCGATGGACATGACCACGCCTTCGGCATCGCGAGCCCCTATCCGCCGGGCCGGCCGCAGCCATGCGCGCCAAACCGGCCCGACAAGACCAGCTTGGCGCGGTTCGATCAGGCGTCGGCAGCAGCCTGATAGGCGGCCGCATCGAGCAGCTTGTCCAGTTCGCCGGCATCGCTTGGCTTGAGCTTGAAGAACCAGCTGCCATAGGGATCGCTGTTGACGCTCTCCGGGCTGTCGGCCAGATCCTGGTTGATCGCGATCACTTCGCCGCCCACCGGCGTGTAGATATCGGAGGCGGCCTTGACCGACTCCACGACTCCGGCTTCCTGACCGGCAGTCAGGCTCTTGCCGACTTCCGGCAGTTCGATGAAGACCACGTCGCCCAGGGCTTCCTGAGCGTGATCGGAAATACCGACGGTGACCGTGCCATCGGCTTCCAGGCGGGCCCATTCGTGACTGGCGGCGTAACGCAGATCGGCGGGGATAGTGCTCATGTGTCGTTCCTCGTAAGACATGACGGCGACCGCGCCGTCAGGAGAATTTAGCAGGGGTTGGCCATAGCGAAAGGGAATCATTGCAAACATAGCGCACACAACCGCACCCAACGGGTAACGGCACGCCCAGCTCCCTCTGGGCTGCAGGCCTGACCGGACAGCGGCCGCACTGCCTGCAATCGGGGGTCAGATCAGGGCCTTGCCGTGGCGGACAAACATCGGTTTGACCACCCGGACCGGATACCATTTACCGCGAATTTCCACCTCCGCACGCTCACCCGTGGCCGTCGGCACGCGCGCCAGGGCAATGGACTTGCCGAGGGTCGGGGAAAAGCTGCCGCTGGTGATCTCGCCCTCGCCCACGCCGTCAACCCGCACCACCTGATGGGCGCGCAGTACGCCACGCTCCTCGAGCACCAGACCGACCAGCCGGGGCTGGCTCCCGGCGCTCTTCAGTGCTTCCAGCGCCCGGCGTCCGACAAACTGGCGGCCGGCCGGCGCCCAGGCGATGCTCCAGGCCATGTTGGCAGCCAACGGCGTGACGTTTTCGTCCATGTCCTGGCCGTACAGGTTCATCCCGGCTTCCAGGCGCAGGGTATCGCGCGCGCCCAGGCCGATTGGCGAGATGCCGGCACCGACCAGGTCATTGAAGAACTCCACGGCCTGAGCGGCCGGCAACATGATCTCCAGGCCATCCTCGCCGGTGTAACCGGTGCGGGCGAAAAACCACTCGCCCTCCGCCAGGCCCTGGAACGGCTTGAGCTCGTGGATCAGGGCGGCGCGGGCCTGGGTCACCAGTTCGCAGGTCTTGGCGCGGGCATGCGGCCCCTGGATCGCGAACATGGCCAGCTCGCTGCGCTCCTTCAGCTCGACATCGAAGGCGCCGCTCTGCTGACGCATCCAGGCCAGATCCTTGTCGCGGGTAGCGGCATTGACCACCAGGCGATAGCCGCTCGGCCCCTCGGCAGAGTCGACAAGGTAGACGATCAGATCGTCGATCACCCCACCCTGCTCGTTGAGCATGGCACTGTACAGGGCCTTGCCGGAGACATGCAGACGCTCCACGTCATTGGCCAGCAGGTGTTGCAGGTAGGCCTTGGCCTGACTGCCGCCGACATCGACCACGCACATATGGGAGACGTCGAAGACCCCGCAATCGCGGCGCACCTGGTGGTGTTCCTCGACTTGCGAGCCATAGTGCAGCGGCATGTCCCAGCCACCGAAGTCGACCATCTTGGCGCCTAGGGCGAGGTGTAGGTCGTAGAGAGGGGTGCGCTGTCCCATGGGTGTCTCCTTCCGGGCTTGGCAGAGCTGCGGGCAAGTGCTGAACCCGTTGAATCAGGGCACTGGCACGGGCCATCGAAATGAGGCGCCGCAGCGAATGGCGCGCATTGTAGCCGCAAGACCGCGGCGGGTCATCTTGGCTATAGGGCGTACTCGCGAAGCAGTAGGTCGCATGGACCTGCAGCCTACTCGTCGCGGCCGAACGGCGGCGCCGATGAGCGGCCGGCGTCCCGCTCCGCTAACCGATCCGCCGCGCCGAACGGCGGATCAGCAGGATCACCGGCAGCAGCCCGACCAGCACCAGGGTCAGGGCCGGCAGCGCGGCGCGTGCCCATTCGCCCTCGCTGGTCATCTCGAACACCCGTACCGACAGGGTGCCCCAGCCAAAGGGGCGCATCAGCAGGGTCGCCGGCATTTCCTTGAGCACATCGACGAACACCAGCAGCGCCGCCGACATCGCCCCCGGCACCAGCAGCGGCAGGTAGACCCGGAAGAACAGGCCGATGCCGCCGACACCCAGGCTGCGCGCGGCTTCCGGCAACGACGGGCGGATCCGCGCCAGGCTGTTCTCCAGCGGCCCGTAGGCCACCGCCATGAAGCGAATCAGGTAGGCCAGGAGCAAGGCCGACAGGCTGCCGAGCAGGATCGGCTTGCCGGCACCGCCGAGCCAGCTGGACAGCGGAATCACCAGCTCGCGGTCGAGCACGCTGAAGGCCAACATGATTGCCACCGCCAGCATCGAGCCCGGCAAGGCATAGCCGAGATTGGCCAGGCTGACGGTCGAGCGCATCAACCGAGTCGGCGTCTGCCGGCGGGCGAAGGCCAGCAGCAAGGCCACGCAGACGGTGATCAGCGCGGCCATGCCACCGAGGTAGAGGGTATGCAGAATCAGGGCGGTGTAGCGCTCGTCCAGATCGAAACGACCGCGCTGCCAGAACCACACCAGCAACTGCAGCAGCGGAATCACGAAACCACAGGCGAACACCAGGCCGCACCAGACGCTGGCGGCCAGTGCCTGGCCACCCTTGAGGTGATAGAGCGCCTTGACCCGGGGTCGCTCGTTGGCCGGACGCACGGCCCCACGGGCACGCCGCTCGCCATAGAGCACCAGCATCACCGCGAGCAACAGCAGGCTGGCCAGCTGGGTGGCGCTGGTCAGGCTGTAGAAGCCGTACCAGGTCTTGTAGATGGCGGTGGTGAAGGTGTCGAAATTGAACACCGAGACCGCGCCGAAATCGGCCAGGGTCTCCATGATCGCCAGCGCCAGGCCGGCGCCGATGGCCGGCCGCGCCATCGGCAGGGCCACCCGCCAGAACGCCTGCCAGGGGCTCTGCCCGAGCACCCGCGCCGCCTCCATCAGGCCCTTGCCCTGGGCCAGAAAGGCATTGCGCGCCAGCAGGTAGACATAGGGGTAGAACACCAGAACCAGGACGATGATCACCCCACCGGTGGAGCGCACCCGCGGCAGGCGCAAGCCGGTGCCAAACCAGTCGCGCAGCAGGGTTTGCACCGGCCCGGCGAAATCCAGCAGGCCGACGAAGACGAAGGCCAGGACATAGGCCGGAATGGCGAAGGGCAGCATCAGCGCCCAATCCAGCCAGCGCCGCCCGGGGAATTCGCAGAGGCTGGTCAGCCAGGCCAGGCTGACGCCGAGCGCGGTGACCCCGATACCGACGCCGACTACCAGCATCAGGGTATTGCCGATCAGGCGCGGCAGCTGGGTTTGCCACAGGTGCGCCCAGATCTGCCGATCCACCTCATGCCAGCTGAACAGCAGCACGCTCAGCGGCAGCAACACCAGCAGGGCAACGGCGAAGGCGATGGGATACCAGCGACGCTGGGCAGGATGGGCCACGCAGAATCCTCGAAACAATTTTCTCGACGGCATAAACACAACGCCCCGGACTAAGCCGGGGCGTGGAGTATAACTGCAGACGTAGGATGGGTTGAGCGCAGCGATACCCATCGATCCAGCAGCGATGGGTATCGACGCTACGCGTCTCGACCCACCCTACGAGGGCCGATCAGTTCCAGCCGGCGCGATCCATCAGCATGGTCGCTTCGGCCTGACGCTTGCCGGCCACTTCCAGCGGAATGCTGTCGGCCTTGAAGCTGCCCCAGGCGGCCACTTCCTCGGACGGCGCGATCTGCGGATTGGCCGGGAATTCCTGGTTGAGGCTGGCGAACAGACCCTGGGCTTCCTCGGTGGTCATCCACTCCAGCAGCTTCTGCGCGGCCTCGGCATGGGGCGCGTGCGCGGTGACACCGGCGCCGGACAGGTTGACGTGCACGCCACGGTCAGCCTGGTTCGGCCAGAACAGGGCGGCCTTCAAATCCGCCTTCTGCTTGTGCAGGCGGCCGAAGTAGTAGGTGTTGACGATGCCGACATCGCATTGACCGGCGTCGATGGCCTGGATCAGCGCGGTATCGTCGGGGAACACGTCGGTCGCCAGGTTGCCGACCCAACCCTTGATCAGCGCCTCGGTTTTCTCGGCGCCGTGGGTCTCGATCAGGGTGGCCGTCAGCGACTGGTTGTAGACCTTCTTGCTGGTGCGCAGGCACAGGCGGCCTTCCCAGTTCTTGTCGGCCAGGGCCTCGTAGGTGGACAGCTCCTGCGGCTCAACCCGCTCGGTGGAGTAGACGATGGTCCGCGCGCGCAGCGACAGGCCGGTCCAGGCGCCTGTGCTGGAGCGATACTGAGACGGAATATTGGCCTCGATCACCTCGGACTGCAGCGGCTTGAGCACGCCCTGCTGCTCCGCCTGCCAGAGGTTGCCGGCATCCACGGTGATCAGCATATCGGCCGGGGTGTTCTCGCCCTCGGCCTGCAGGCGGGCCAGCAACGGCGCTTCCTTGTCGGTGATGAACTTCACCTCGACACCGGTCTTGGCGGTGTAGGCATCGAAGACCGGCTTGATCAGCTCGTCGATACGGGCGGAGTAGACCACCACTTCATCGGCAGCCTGGACGGCGCCAGCCAGCGCAGTGAGGGTGAGTGCGGCGAACAACGACTTGCTGACCTGCATGTGGACTGCCTCCTGAGGTAGACGAACTAAGACGATGAATAGTAGTGAATAGCATTTAGTTTCTCAACCATTCTTCGCCTCGCAGACGTAATCCGCCATGACTCAGGTCAATCTTCGCTATCTTTTTTTAATCCGCAACAGGTCGCACCTCTGCAGGCACCGCGCCGGCTGACACAGAGGAGACCTGGCACCGGCCTCAGGCGCGCGCCAGCTCCGGCAAGTCGCCGCTCAGCCCCAGCGCCTGGCGGACGAACAGCGCCTTGGCCTCGGGCAACTCGTCGACCCAGTTGAGGCCGGCGTTGCGCAGCCAGCGCAACGGCAGCGGATCGGCCTGGAACAGGCGCTCGAAGCCCTCCATCGCCGCCATCATCGCCAGGTTGTGCGGCATCCGCCGACGCTCGTAGCGACTCAACACGCGCGGATCGGCCAGGCGCTCACCCCGCGCCAAGGCATGCAGCAGCACCTCGGCCAGCACCGCCGCATCGAGAAAACCCAGGTTGACGCCTTGTCCGGCCAGCGGGTGGATGCTGTGCGCGGCGTCGCCGATCAGCGCCAGCCCTTCCTCGACGTAGCGCTTGGCGTGGCGTTGGCGTAGCGGGATGCGCAGACGCGGATCGGCGTGCAGCACGCTGCCCAGGCGATGCTCGAAGGCCTTGCCCAGCTCGGCACAGAAACCCGCATCATCCAGGGCCATCAGGCGTTCGGCTTCGTCCGGGGTGGCCGACCAGACGATCGAGCACCAGTGCTCGCCCGGCGCTGCAGTCAGGGGCAGAAAGGCCAGCGGGCCGTCGTCGGTGAAGCGCTGCCAGGCCGTGGCCTGGTGCGACTCGCTGCAGCGCACGCTGGTGACGATGGCATGGTGCAGGTAGTCCCACTCGCGGGTGGCGCAGCCAGCCAGGCGGCGCACCGCCGAGTTGGCGCCGTCGGCGGCGATCAGCAGCGGCGTACGCAGCTGGCGGCCATCGGTCAGGGTCAGCAGCCAGTCGTCGCCGGAGCGGCGCAACTGCTCCAGACGGGCATTGTTCAGCAGGCCGATAGTGCCGTCGTGCAGGCGCTCGAGCAGGGCGTCCTGGACCACACGGTTCTCGACGATATGGCCGAGCGCCTCGGCATGCACGCTGGCCGCACTGAAATGAATCTGCCCGGTCCCGCTACCGTCCCACACCCGCATCTCGGCATAGGGACTGCTGCGGCGGGCGCTGACGCCCTGCCACACGCCAAGCCGCTCGAGCACCCGCCGACTGGCGATCGACAGCGCACTGACCCGCGGCTCGAAGGGCGCGGCAGGGTCGAACGGCTTGACGCTGAGCGGCCCGCCGTCGATCAGGAGAATCTCCAGCCCTTGCTCTTGCAGGGCCAAAGCCAGGGCGCTGCCGACCATACCGGCACCGACGATGATCAGATCCGCACGCATATCATTCCTTATTGAACCAACGCGAATTGAGCGGTGACCGGGCATGCCCCCGCTGCCGAGACAGCTGCCTGGCCCAGGGTTGTGACAATGGCTCGCGGCGGCCCCCCGTCATAGGTCGCGAGTGCCCAGGCCCATGGCCTGGCGGGCGAACCAGCGTTTGGCCGGCGGCAGCAGGTCCAGGCCCAGCAGGCCCAGGCCGCGCCCGGCGGCCAGCAGCGGCTGGCCGCTGCTGAACAGGCGGGTGACCCGATCGGAAAAGCCCACGGTCAATTGCTGGTCGGCCAGTTGCCGCTGCAGATAACCCTGCAGGGTCGCCAGATCGCCCAGCGGCGCACTGCTGGCCAGCAGCGTCTCGGCCAGCGCCAGGGTGTCGCGCAGGGACAGGTTGTAGCCCTGCCCGGCAATCGGGTGCAGGCTGTGCGCGGCGTTGCCGAGCACCACCAGGTGGGAACGCACCTGCTCTTCGGCCTCGCTCAGCGCCAGCGGGTACAGGTGCCGCGCACCGACCTGACGCAAGGCGCCGAGGCGGTAGCCGAAGGCCTCCTGCAACTCCTCGAGAAAACGCGCCTCGTCCAGCCTGAGCAAGCGTTCGGCGTCAGCCGTCGAGCGGGTCCAGACCAGCGCACAGCGCTTGTCCGCCAGCGGCAGCATGGCCATCGGCCCCTCTTCGGTAAAGCGCTCGAAGGCCAAGCCGCGATGATCGTCCTGCGGGCTGATATTGGCAATCAGCGCACTCTGACCGTAGGGCCTGTGGCTGACGCCGATAGCCAACTGCTCGCGCAGCCCGGAACGACCGCCGTCGGCCAGAATCGCCAGGTCGCACTCCAGGCTGGACTCATCGTCCAGGGTCAGCCGATAACCGTTCTCCAGCGCGTCCAGGCGGGTCACCTGCGCCGGGCTGCGCCAGCTGACCACCCGCTGATCCAGGGCCTGCCACAGGCACTGACCCAGCCAGGCGTTCTCCACCACATAACCCAGCGCCGGCACGCCCTCCTCCGCGGCGCTCAGGCGCGCCGCGGCGAAACGGCCGCGGTCGGAGACATGAATCTGCCGAATCGGCTCGGCGCGCTCGGCGATGGCCTGCCACAGCCCCAGGCGCTGGTAGATCAGCCGTGTGCCGTAGGACAGCGCGGTGGAGCGTGCATCGTAGCTCGGCTGGTAGCCTTCGCCCGGGGCGAAGGGTTCGATCAGGCTGATGCGCCAGCCGCGCGCCCTGGCCTGGCCCTGCAGGGCCAGGGCCAGGCTGGCGCCGACCAGACCGCCGCCAATGATTGCCAGATCGACTCGCTGCATGGGTTCAGGCCGCCGCAGTCGGTGTGGCGGCCATCAGCGCCTCGATCTCGCCGACGGTTTTCGGCACGCCAAGGGAGAGCACCTCGCAACCGCTCTTGGTCACCACCACGTCATCCTCGATGCGCACACCGATACCGCGCCATTTCTTCGCCACCTTGGTGTTGTTCACGGCGATGTAGATGCCCGGCTCGACGGTCATGGCCATGCCGACTTCCAGCACCCGCCACTCGCCACCGACCTTGTAGTCGCCGACGTCATGCACGTCCATGCCCAGCCAGTGGCCGGCGCGGTGCATGTAGAACGGCTTGTAGGCCTCGGCGGCGATCAGCTCGTCGACCTCGCCCTGCAGCAGACCCAGCTCGACCAGCCCGGCGGTGATCACCCGCACCGTGGCCTCGTGGGCTTCGTTCCAGTGCTTGCCGGGCGCGATGTGCTTGAAGGCTTCCTCGTTGGCCGCCAGCACCAGCTCGTAAATGGCCTTCTGCTCGGGCGAGAACCTGCCGTTGACCGGGAAGCAGCGGGTGATGTCGCTGGCGTAGCAGTCGATCTCGCAGCCGGCGTCGATCAGCACCAGATCGCCATCCTTGAGCAGTGCATCGTTCTCGCGGTAGTGCAGGATGCAGGCATTCCTGCCGGCCGCGACTATCGAGCCGTAGGCCGGCATCTTCGCCCCGCCCTTGCGGAATTCGTAGTCCAGCTCGGCCTCCAGGTGGAACTCATGCAGCCCCACGCGACTGGCCTGCATGGCGCGGATGTGGGCGCGCGCGGAAATCTGTGCGGCCTCCTTCATCACCTTGACCTCGGCGGCCGACTTGTACAGGCGCATATCGTGCAGCAGGTGATCGAGGGCGACGAATTCGTTCGGCGGCTGTGCGCCCTGACGGGCCTTGGAGCGGATCACGTTGATCCACTCCATCAGGTGACGATCGAACTCCTGGTTGGTGCCCATGGCGTAATACACCCGCTCGCGACCTTCGATCAGCCCGGGGAGGATGTCGTCGATATCGCCGATGGGGAAGGCGTCGTCGGCGCCATACTGGCCGATGGCGCCGTCCTGACCGGCGCGCAGGCCATCCCACAGCTCGCGCTCGGGATCACGTTCGCGGCAGAACAGCACGTACTCGCCATGTTCGCGACCGGGAATCAGCGCGATCACCGCCTCCGGCTCGGGGAAACCCGAGAGGTACTGGAAGTCGCTGTCCTGGCGGTAGACGTGCTCGACATCGCGATTGCGGATATACACCGGCGCTGCCGGCAGGATCGCGATGCTGTTGGGTTCCATCTGCGCCATCAGCGCCTTGCGCCGACGGGCGTATTCCGACTTGGGGATGCTGATCATGGGCAGGCTGGGTCCACTTCTAAGGCGTAAAAATCAGTGCAGCGACGGCTTGGCGGCCGCGGCTACCGGCTTGGCGCACTCGCTGAAGAGCAACAGCGGGGCCACCCGCAGGTATTCCATCACTTCCATGTAGTCGCTCTCGCCATCTTCGGACTCTTCCAGGGCATTCTGCACCTGGGCGATGGCCGCGAGGTCCTGCAGCACTTCCATGGCCTCGGCGCTCAGGGCGCGGTCACGCGCGGTCAGGCCAAAGCCGCCGAGAAAGCCCTGACACCACTGGCCCAGGGCAACGGCACGCTCGCACAGCGGCGCCTCATCGGATGGCAGGAGCAGCACCACGGTGACGTCGTCACCGCACAATTCGCTCTTGACCATCTCCTGCAAGCCAATCAGGGCCTGGCGCACATTGTCCTGCGGCGCAGCGCCGAGCAGCTCGGCGGCATCCACCAGCCAGGGGTCGATATCGAAGCCGGCACCGGCACAGCTGCGGCCCAGCAGCAGGCCATGCAACTCGGCAGGGGAAACAGGATGACCGCTGCTGGCGAGCAGTGCGGCGAAAGCGGTATAAGGAGAACTTGAAGTCGGCATAGATCACTAGGCGCCAAGCGGCGCAATCACTAGAATGAAGACCCCGTATCCTAGCACCGGCAGGCGCGCCAAGACCATCCAGGGCCGGCGCAAGGTTTGACCTCCTTAGGGTTCAAGCCTATATAGTCCGGTCAATCCTTGCCTTAGCGAGACCCCATGGAAGACGTCGACCTGCATGCCCTCACGACCAAGCTGGACCAACTGATCCAGCGCGTCGTGCAGCTCAAGGCCCGCAACCGGGTTCTCCTGGCAAATGAAAAGGCCTGGCGCGAGGAACGCGCCCATCTGATCGAAAAGAACGAAATGGCCCGGCATAAGGTCGAATCCATGATTTCGCGCCTCAAAGCCCTGGAGCAGGACTCATGACCCAGTCGAATACCGTCACCGTGCATATCCTCGACAAAGAATATTGCATCGCCTGTCCGCCGGGCGAACACAGCAACCTGGAAAGCGCCGCGCGCTACCTGGACGACAAGATGCGCGAGATCCGTAGCAGCGGCAAAGTCATCGGCGCCGACCGCATAGCGGTAATGGCTGCCCTGAACATCGCCCATGACCTGCTGCACAAAGAGCACAACCTCAATCGGCAATCGACCTCGACCCGCGAGCATGTGCGCGACCTGCTCGAGCGCGTCGACCAAGCCCTGGCCAACGATGACAATGACGATGACCAAGCTCGCTGATTACGAGGCAGCGGATTCAGGTATACTGGCCGCCACTCCCTGGGGTGTGCGCCAGTTGGTGATGTCCCTGAGCCGATACGCACAAACCCGGGGGTTGCATGCTGGGGCCGGTGCGCATGTCCGCCTGACGGAAAGCCTTAACGCCTCCTGCAACCTCCACCTTGAACTTTCGGGTTCAAGGGCTAAGCCGACAGCGGCACGTCGGGGAGCCTTTATTTCACAGCTGCGAGCCTCTGCCGGCAACGGGCTCCACGCCTGATCATGCTCGACTCGGCCGACCTGACCCGCCCGCAATTACGCCGCCTGCTGCGGCAAAAGCGCCGCGCCCTGAGCAAGCAAGCGCAGCGCCGAGCGGCGCAGCAGCTGTATCGGCAACTGGCGCACCATCCATTGTTTCGACGCGCCAGGCACATCGCCCTGTACCTGCCCAACGATGGCGAAATCGACCCTCGACCGTTGTTACGCGCCGCCCAACGTCGCGGCAAAGCCACCTACCTGCCCATACTCAACTCCTGGCCGCGCAGCAAAATGGTGTTCCAGCGCGTGCGCCCGCACGAAGCCATGAAACCCAATCGCTTCCGCATCCCCGAGCCGCGCCACAATCGCAGACTGCAACGCAAGGTATGGGCGCTGGATCTGGTGCTGTTGCCGCTGGTCGGCTTCGACCGTCACGGCGGCCGCATCGGCATGGGCGGGGGCTTCTACGATCGCAGCCTGGCCTATCGCGGGGTGCGCAAAAAATGGCACAACCCGACCCTATTGGGTCTGGCGCATGAATGTCAGCAGGTCGATCGACTGGCACTGGCCAGCTGGGATGTGTCACTCAAGGCGACGGTGACGGACAGGGCATGGTATTGAACTGCCCGGGTGACGCCGCGATCCCTGCGGCACATGGCGAACCCGGCATACGGATTACCGTTGCTGGGAGACATTGACCGGCGCCTCACCCTGGCGCGCCCATTGGCTCTGGGTGTAACCCGTAGTAACTACGCCCAGGCTGAACAGGACGACTAATACCCACAATAGATCTGGTTTGCGTTTCATTGGATGCCTCCCCCTTCAAGGCATACTGCGCACGGTGGACCGGCGGCTTTATTTTTATCGGACATACAAACTGTCTGGCGCAGGGGCCGGCATTGTCTGCCTGCGCGCATAACCAAGCAATTTTTGGCGCCAAACGGTCGCCAGCTGCACGTACGGCCATTGGTCCGCAGCAAAGACCGTCTTTACGGAGCAAAGTTCATGCCTTACTGGCTGATGAAATCGGAACCCGATGAATTCTCCATCCACGACCTGCAGCGCCTGGGCCAAGCCCGCTGGGACGGGGTGCGCAATTACCAGGCGCGCAACTTTCTGCGCAGCATGCAGGCCGGCGAGCACTTCCTCTTCTATCACTCCAGCTGCCCCGTGCCGGGTATCGCCGGGATCGCCCGGATCAGCAGCCCGGCTTACCCAGACCCGACGGCGCTCGACCCCGACAGCCACTACTTCGACAGCAAGGCCAGCAGCGCGAAAAATCCCTGGAGCGCGGTCGACGTGGCCTTTGTCGAAGCCTTCGCCAGGGTCATCCCGCTGGCCGAACTGAAGGCGCAGAGCGCCTTGCTGGAACTGCCCCTGGTGCACAAGGGCAGCCGGCTGTCGGTGATGCCGGTCAGCGCCGAACAATGGGCGGCGATCCTGGCGCTGCGCTGAAGCGGCTCTGGCACTGGATACCGGCACTGTGCTATGAGGTAAGCGAACCGCCCCACGGAGCTCATGCCGTTGCGCCCTAAATCCCCCTGGCCAGCTCGCCTGGCGCTTGCCGCATTGCTCCTGGGCCTGTGCCTGGTCAGCGTGCTGCTCTGGCAGCGGCTGCTGATCGCACAGCAGCAGCGAGTCGCCGAGCGCGTCAACTACCAGGCGCACAGCCTCGCCCGACAACTGGAAGCCAGCCTGCACGATCAGGTCGATAGCCTGCGCCGCATCGCACTGCAATGGAATCACCGCGGGCGCATGCCCATGGACGAATGGGTGCTCGACAGCCGCTTCGCCCTCAAGCGCTTCAAGGGCTACCAGGCGATCCAATGGCTCGGCGCCGACCTGGCGATGCGCTGGACCGAACCCCTGCTGGGCAACGAAGAGGCCCTGCAAGTGCGCCTGACGCCGGCCCACCCCAACTTCAACCTGGCCATCCAGGCCAAGGCCTCGGGCGAACCACGCTTCTCCAACAGCTTCGCCTTGGTCCAGGGCGGCCGCGGCTTCATTCTCTATACCCCGCTGTATATCCACGACGCCCAGCAGGAACGGGTCTTCGATGGCTTCCTGCAGGGAGTGTTTCGCGTCGAGCGCCTGATGGACGAACTGCTCAGCCATCTCGATAGCCAAGACTTCAGCGCCTACCTGCTGGAGGCGGGCCGACCGATCTACCAGCACGAACAGCCTGACGCCCTGGACGCGCTGCAGCAGGAGGTGCCGCTGCAGCTGCTGAACAACCAGGACTTCGCCCTGCGCCTGCAGCCTACCGAACGGCTGGTGCAGCGGCTGGCCACGCCCCTGCCGCAAGTCGTCCTCGGCGCCAGCCTGACCATCAGCCTGCTGCTGGTCGCCGCCCTCGGCCTGGCGCTGACCAATGCGCGCCGCGCCGGCGCCCTGCAAGTGAGCAACCGGCGCCTGAGCGAAGAGCTGGAGCAACGCGAAAAAATCGAGCAGATACTGCGCGACAGCCGTGAACGCCTGCAACTGGTGCTCGACCTGACCGACTCCAGCCACGACGGCCTGTTCATCATCGACCCGCAGAACCGCGACATCCTGCACATGAACCAGGCCACCTACAGCCGCCTGGGCTATAGCGCAGAGGGCTTCCGCGAACTGTTCAAGCAGAATCCGGAACAGTTGCTGCCGGGCTATCAGCACTGGCTGGAGGAAGTTCGCCAGGCCCAGCAAGACAAGCTGTCGACCATCTCCCAGCAGAAGATGCAGCGGCGCGACGGCAGCGAACAAGCGGCGGAAATCAGTGCACAACTGGTCCTGGTCAACGACCGCGAGTACCTGATCGGGGTAACCCGCGACAACAGCCAACGCCTGCAACTCGAAGCCCAGTTGCAACGCCTGTCGCAGCAGGACGGCTTGACCGGCCTGTACAACCGACGCTATTTCGACAGCCAACTCAACAGCGAATGGCGTCGCCTGCGCCGCCAGGGCAGCCCGCTGGCCCTGCTGATGCTGGATATCGATTACTTCAAGAGCTACAACGACCGACTCGGCCATCTGGCCGGCGACGATGCGCTGCGCCAGGTTTCCGAAGTCTTGCACAATAGCCTGCAGCGCGAGGGCGACAGCGCCTGCCGCTACGGCGGCGAGGAATTCGCCATCATCCTCGCCGATACCGGCCTGGAGGGCGGCCTGCATGTCGCCTCACAGGTACAGCAACGGCTCGAAGCGCTGAACCTCGCCCACCCGGCCAGCCCACTGGGGCGCCTGACCCTGAGCATCGGCCTGGCCGTTGCCGCGCCGGGCAGCGGCGAGTCGCCGGACCAGTTGGCCGCACACTGCGATCAGGCGCTCTACCGCGCCAAGCACGAGGGCCGCAACCGCATCTGCATCTGGCGGGGCGCGGCCTGAGAGCCGCGAAGCGGCGTCACTGAATGATCAGGTTGTTGAACAACAGGTCCTCCACCAGCGGCAGGCCTTCTTCCTGAGTCAGGATGTCCTGCACCTGTTTGAGCGCTTCCTGGCGCAACGTCTCCTTGGCGCCGGCCACGGCTATGCCCTCCTCGGTCTGCTGGGAAAACAGCATCACCAGCTGATTGCGGATCAGCGGCTCGTGGTACTTGACCTTGCCTTCGGCTGCAGCGCCGCTGACCCGCAGCGCGATATCCGCCTTGTAGAACTTGAGCTTGGCTCCTGAACCGAAATTACCCACCAACGCCGGCACCAGGCTGACATAGGCAACCGCCGGCGGCGCGCCCTCTTCCGGCTTGTTTTCCGTTTCCTCGGCCAATGCCATCACGGGCAGGGCCAGAGCCAACAACAATGCGATCCAGACTTTCACAGGGGGTATTCCTCCACAGGGGCGCCTAGCATAGCCATAGCTGGGCCGCAGCCCAAGCCCTTGCACGCGTGAAAAAACGCCCATACTTATACAGCCCCATCAGACGCGACCATGCTCGTTGACCGAGCGCCCCTCCTCTCTACACTGCAAAACCATCACCCGCAGAGGAAAAGCCCGATGAAAGCCGTGCTGTGCAAAGCCTTCGGCCCCGCCGAAACCCTGGTACTGGAAGAAACCGCCAGCCCCGAAGCGAAGAACAACGAGATTCTGCTCGACGTGCATGCGGCCGGGGTCAACTTCCCTGACACCCTGATCATCGAGGGCAAGTACCAGTTCAAGCCGCCGCTGCCCTTCTCACCCGGCGGCGAAGCTGCGGGCGTAGTGGCGGCGGTGGGCGAGAAGGTCAGTCACCTGAAAGTCGGTGACCGGGTAATGGCCCTGACCGGCTGGGGCAGCTTTGCCGAACAGGTGGCGGTAGCGGGCTACAACGTCATACCGATCCCGCCGAGCATGGACTTCACCACTGCCGCTGCCTTTGGCATGACCTACGGCACCTCGATGCACGCGCTCAAGCAGCGCGCCAACCTGCAGCCGGGCGAAACCCTGCTGGTACTCGGCGCCTCCGGCGGCGTGGGCCTGGCGGCAGTGGAAATCGGCAAAGCCATGGGCGCCAAGGTGATTGCCGCGGCGAGCAGCGCCGAGAAGCTGGCCGTGGCCAAGGCCGCCGGCGCCGACGAGCTGATCAACTACCACGACAGCAGCCTGAAAGAGGAAGTCAAACGCCTGACCGGCGGCCAGGGCGCCGACGTGATCTACGACCCGGTGGGTGGCGACCTGTTCGATCAGGCGATCCGCAGCATCGCCTGGAACGGCCGCCTGCTGGTGGTGGGCTTCGCCAGCGGACGCATCCCCGAACTGCCGGTCAACCTGGCCCTGCTCAAGGGCGCCGCCGTGGTCGGGGTGTTCTGGGGCTCGTTCGCCCAGCGCCAGCCGCAGGACAACGCCGCCAACTTCCAACAGCTGTTCGCCTGGCACGTCGCAGGCAAGCTCAAGCCGCTGGTGTCGCAGACCTTCCCGCTGGAGCAGGCCGCTGCGGCAATCGACACCCTCGGCCAGCGCAAGGCCGTGGGCAAGGTGGTGGTCAAGGTTCGCTGAGCCGCTAGCCGGTAGGGTGCGCCGTGCGCACCATCAGCCCCACGCAGGAATATCGGTGCGCGCAGCGCACCCTACGGAAAAGCTGCCCTCAGGCGGACTTCCTCATGGGCGCAATCAGCCCCTGGGGGCGTAGGCGAAAACGTCGGCGCGCATCTGCCGGGCGTCCATGCCCGCCTCGACCAGGGCGTCCAGCGTCGCGTAGACCATGGTCGGCGAGCCGCTGGCGTACACATGCAGCGGCTTGAGGTCGACAAAGTCCTCGCGCACCGCCTCGTGCAGCAGACCACAACGGCCCTGCCAGCCACATCGATCGCTGACCACCCGATGCAGGAACAGATTGGGTAACGACTGCCACTCGACCCAGCAGGGCAGCTCATAGAAATCTTCCGGCCGGCGCGCCCCCCAGTACAGGTGTACGGGGTGCGGGAAGCCGGCAGCACGGCAGCACTCGATCAGGCTGCGCATCTGCGCCATGCCGGTACCGGCGGCGATCAACACCAGCGGACCGTCCGGCAGCTCGGCCAGATGGGTGTCGCCAAACGGCATCTGTATCCGCGCGAAACCCTGCTCGCGCAGGTGCTCGATGACCGCGACACTGGATGGGTCACGCGCCAGGATATGCAGCTCCAGCTCACGCCCGGACTGCGGCGCCGAGGCCAGGGAAAAAGCCGAAAACTCGCCATCTGCCCGCTGCAGCAGCAGGTACTGGCCGGCGTGATAACGCGGCAGCTTGCCGGCCGGCGCGCGCAGACGCACGCGAAACACGTCGCCACCGGCATCGTGACATTCGATCAGTTGGCAGTTCAGTTCGCGCACCGGCAGCTCGCCAGGCGCCAGCACCCCGTCCCAGAGCAGCACACACTCCTGCTCGGGCTCGGCCAGACAGGCGAACACCTCGCCATGCTCGTGGGATTGGCCCGCCTGACGCACCCGGCCGTTGACCAGCAGGGCCGCGCAAATATGGCAGTTGCCGTTGCGACAGCTCTGCGGACAGTCGTAACCGAGGCGGCGCGCCGCATCGAGAATGCGCTCGCCACGCTCGACTTCGAGCACGGCGCCTGAGGGTTGCAGAGTAACTTTCATAGCGTTTTCAATCCAAAGCACAAACCCGCGGCCTTGGCCGGGCCCTGCACGCATTGCAGTAAGCGCGACCGCAGTCGCTTATCGATCCGGCGCATCAGTCGATCCCCAACTGGGCCCAGAGCTCGTCGACCCGACGCTTGACCGCCTCGTCCTGAACGATCGCACGGCCCCATTCGCGACTGGTTTCGCCCGGCCACTTGTGGGTGGCATCCAGGCCCATCTTGCTGCCCAGGCCGGACACCGGCGAGGCGAAATCCAGGTAATCGATCGGCGTGTTGTCGATCAGCACGGTGTCGCGTTTGGGGTCCATGCGCGTGGTAATGGCCCAGATCACGTCATTCCAGTCGCGCGCATCGATGTCGTCGTCGGTGACTATGACGAACTTGGTGTACATGAACTGTCGCAAAAACGACCAGACCCCGAGCATCACGCGCTTGGCATGGCCGGGATACTGCTTCTTGATGGTCACCACCGCCATGCGGTAGGAGCAGCCCTCGGGCGGCAGGTAGAAGTCGGTGATTTCCGGGAACTGCTTCTGCAGGATCGGCACGAACACTTCGTTGAGCGCCACGCCGAGAATCGCCGGCTCATCCGGCGGCCGTCCGGTGTAGGTGCTGTGGTAGATCGGCTTCTGCCGACGGGTGATGCGTTCGACCGTCATCACCGGGAAGCGGTCGACCTCGTTGTAGTAACCGGTGTGATCGCCGTAGGGGCCTTCATCGGCCATCTCGCCGGGATGGATCACCCCCTCGAGGACGATCTCGGCACTGGCCGGCACCTGCAGCTCGCTGCCGCGACACTTCACCAGCTCGGTCTTGTGGCCGCGCAGCAGGCCGGCGAAGGCGTACTCGGACAGACTGTCGGGCACCGGGGTGACGGCGCCGAGAATGGTCGCCGGATCCGCCCCCAGGGCCACGGCCACCGGATAGGGACGATCCGGGTATTTCTCGCACCAGTCGCGGAAATCCAGGGCGCCGCCACGGTGGCTGAGCCAACGCATGATGACCTTGTTACGGCCGATCACCTGCTGACGGTAGATGCCGAGGTTCTGCCGTTCCTTGTTCGGCCCCTTGGTCACGGTCAGGCCCCAGGTGATCAGCGGGCCGACATCGCCGGGCCAGCAGGTCTGCACCGGCAGCTTGCCGAGGTCGACGTCGTCGCCCTCCTCGATCACTTCCTGGCAGGGCGCGTCTTTCAGCACCTTGGGCGCCATGGCCAGCACCTTGCGGAAGATCGGCAGCTTCGACCAGGCGTCTTTCAGACCTTTCGGCGGCTCGGGCTCCTTGAGGAAGGCCAGCAGCTTGCCGATCTCGCGCAGCTCGCTGACCTCTTCCGCGCCCATGCCCAGCGCCACCCGCTTGGGCGTGCCGAACAGATTGCCGAGCACCGGCATATCGAAGCCCGTGGGGTTCTCGAACAGCAGCGCCGGACCGCCCTTGCGCAGGGTACGGTCGCAGATTTCGGTCATTTCCAGCACGGGGGAAACCGGGGTCTGGATGCGCTTGAGTTCGCCGCGCTGTTCCAGGCCGCGGATAAAGTCGCGCAGATCGCGATACTGCATGTTCGAGCCTCGTGTCGAGCGTGCCAGTCGGGGCGCAAAGTTTAGCGCCGAACTGGGTTATTCAGAAGGAGTGGCAGTGCGTAGACACACAAAAGCCGGGTTTCCCCGGCTTTTGTCTTAACCGGCCGAACCAGGCTCGTAGCGAGCGCAAGTCAGCCAGTTGTTACCCAGCATCACCGAAACGCAGTAGATCTTCTTACTTGCGGCGCATCGACATGAAGAACTCTTCGTTGGTCTTGGTCGCTTTCAGCTTGTCGATAAGGAACTCGATGGCGGCGATTTCGTCCATCGGGTGCAGCAGCTTGCGCAGAATCCACATGCGCTGCAGCTCGTCTTCGGCGGTCAGCAACTCTTCGCGGCGGGTGCCGGAGCGGTTGATGTTGATCGCGGGGAACACGCGCTTCTCGGCGATACGACGGTCCAGGGGCAGTTCCATGTTGCCGGTGCCCTTGAATTCTTCGTAGATCACTTCGTCCATCTTCGAGCCGGTTTCCACCAGCGCGGTGGCGATGATGGTCAGCGAACCGCCCTCTTCGATATTACGCGCGGCACCGAAGAAGCGTTTCGGCTTCTCCAAGGCATGGGCGTCGACACCACCGGTGAGGACCTTGCCGGAGCTCGGGATCACGGTGTTGTAGGCCCGCGCCAGACGGGTGATGGAGTCGAGCAGAATGACCACGTCCTTCTTGTGCTCGACCAGGCGCTTGGCCTTCTCGATCACCATTTCGGCGACCTGCACGTGGCGGGTCGGCGGCTCGTCGAAGGTCGAGGCGACCACTTCGCCGCGCACGGTGCGCTGCATCTCGGTCACTTCTTCCGGGCGCTCGTCGATCAGCAGGACGATCAGGTGGCACTCGGGGTTGTTGCGCGTGATGTTGGCCGCGATGTTCTGCAGCATGATGGTCTTGCCGGCTTTCGGCGGGGCGACGATCAGGCCGCGCTGGCCCTTGCCGATCGGCGCGCAGAGGTCGATGACCCGGCCGGTGATGTCTTCGGTGGAGCCGTTACCGGCTTCCATGACCAGACGCTTGGTGGGGAACAGCGGCGTCAGGTTCTCGAACAGAATCTTGTTCTTCGCGTTCTCCGGACGATCGTAGTTGATCGTATCGACCTTGAGCAGGGCGAAGTAACGCTCGCCTTCTTTCGGCGGGCGGATCTTGCCGACGATGGTGTCGCCGGTCCGCAGGTTGAAGCGGCGGATCTGGCTCGGCGAGACGTAGATGTCGTCGGGGCCGGCGAGATAGGAAGCGTCCGCGGAGCGGAGGAAGCCGAAACCGTCCTGGAGGATCTCCAGCACGCCATCACCGGAGATTTCCTCACCGCTTTTAGCGTGTTTTTTCAACAGCGAGAAAATCACGTCCTGCTTGCGCGAACGGGCCATGTTTTCCAGGCCCATCTGTTCGGCGAGTTCCAGCAGGTCGGTGATCGGCTTTTGCTTGAGTTCGGTCAGATTCATAGGAATGACGTAATCATTGAAGGAGGGGAAATAAGCTATTCAGCTTGGGAGGCCGCGCCGCTAGAAGGCGATTGGATCGCCAGCGTGTTTCGAAGGTATTCGCGTAGGAATCCGTCGGCGACGGCTTGCAGGGCGCTGCATAGGAAATGCAGCGAGGCCGAATGTAACACCGGTTTTATCGATACGTCCAGCACTCAGACAGAAAAAAGCCCCGCAACCGACGGCAATGCTGTTCACTTAAGCGGAGCAGCTTTGCGGTCAACTGGGTAGCGGGTCTTGGACATCTTCACCGTCCTGGGCGTCGATGGCCTGGGGCGTTTTTTTATGAATAGCAGGCCGATACTGCCGCGTAAATCCGCCAGCC
>NZ_JBFIIG010000048.1:0-25547 GCF_041601375.1 Pseudomonas sp.
GCCCGCGAAACGCATCGCGGGCATGGCCCGCTCCTACAGAAGAGGACAGATACCCCATGCACCAGATGGTACAGCGCCCTATCAATCCACCCGCACCAGTACCCGGCCAACCAGTTTGCCGGCGAGTATCTGGCCGATGGCCTCGGGCAACTGCTGCAGGCTGACTTCAGTAACCAGGCGCTCGAGGTCGTCGAGTTTCCATTGCAGCGAGAGTTTGTCCCACATGGAGGCTTTGACCACCAACGGCAGCTCGACCGAGTCGACCCCCAACAGGTTGACCCCGCGCAGGATGAACGGCAGCACGCTGCCCTTGAACGCGACCCCGGCGGTCAGCCCGCAGCAGGCGGCGCTGCCACCGTAACGCAGCGACTTGACCACATTGAACAGAATATCGCCGCCGACGGTATCCACCGCAGCCGCCCATTGCTCCTTGAGCAGCGGGCGCTCCGCGCCTTCCTGCAGTTCGCTACGCAGAACTATTTGCCGGGCGCCCAGGCCCTTGAGGAACTCGCCCTGCTCGGCCTTACCGGTGGACGCCGCCACGCTGTAGCCTAGCTTGCTCAGCAAGGCCACGGCGACGCTGCCCACGCCACCGGTCGCGCCCGTCACCAGCACTGGGCCGGCGTCCGCAAGCACGCCGGCTTGCTCCAGTTTGTCGACGCAGAGCGCCGCGGTCAGACCCGCAGTACCCAGCACCATGGCCTCACGCAGGGACAAGCCTTGCGGCCGTTTCAGCGCCCAGGCCGACGGAACCCGAATGTACTGAGCGAAGCCGCCCGCGGTATTCATGCCCAGGTCATAGCCGGTCACTATCACTTCATCGCCCGCGCTGAATTCGGCGACGCTCGACTGCTCGACCACGCCTGCGGCATCGATGCCCGGGGTATGCGGAAAATGCTTGGTCACACCACGGTTGCCGCTGGCGGACAGGGCATCCTTGTAGTTCAACGACGAGTAGCTGACCCGAATCAACAGTTCGCCGGCCGGCAGCTCACCGATGGTGCGCTGGACAATCGCTTGCTCGAACTCACCCGTCGCGCTTGCGCGGGCCTGCAGTGCTGTGAACGTGGTCATCATCATCCCCCTGGGTAAAAGTGGATCAGCAGGCCGTTGAAAAACCACCTGCGTGGCCCCTCTCGATAAAAGAAAGGGCCGTTAAAAATGGCCGGCTACCAGAAACGCTGCTGATTGAGGCGGCCTAGCCAATTCAGGCTGAAACGGTCCAAGGCGACGCTGGCCGCCAGACCGACCCGCTCCTGCAAACTCTTCTTCTCGGCGTAGTGCAGGTGAAACAGCTCGGCCTGCTTGGCCCGTTCGGCCAGGTATTCGTCGCTGGTCTTGAGTTCATCGACCAGTTGTTTTTCCAGCGCGGCCAGGCCCAGCCAGACTTCGCCGGTGGCGATGTCGTCGATATCCAGTTGCGGCCGATAGCGGGCGACGAAGTTCTTGAACAGTTCGTGGATGACTTCCAGGTCTTCCTGGAACTTCTCCCGGCCCTTGTCGGTGTTTTCGCCAAAGATGGTCAGGGTGCGCTTGTACTCGCCGGCGGTAAGCACCTCGAAGTCGATGTCGTGCTTCTTGAGCAGGCGGTGCACGTTGGGCAACTGGGCAACCACGCCGATCGAACCGAGCATGGCAAAGGGGGCGGAAATGATCTTCTCGCCGATACAGGCCATCATGTAGCCGCCGCTGGCCGCGATTTTATCGATGCAGATGGTCAGCGGGATGCCCGCCTGGCGAATACGCACCAGTTGCGAGCTGGCCAGGCCATAGCTGTGCACCATGCCACCACCGCTTTCCAGGCGCAGCACCACTTCATCCTGAGGTGTGGCCAGACTCAGCAAGGCGGTGATTTCATGGCGCAAGCTGTCAGTGGCCGAGGCCTTGAGATCGCCATCGAAGTCCAGGACAAATACCCGGGGTTTGTGCACCCCGGCTTTCTTCTCCAGTTTGGCCGCCTTGACCTCTTCCTTGTGCGCCGCCTTGAGTTGATCCTTGTCCAGCACGGCATGCTCGAGACGATGGCGCAGCTGTTTGTAGAAGTCGTTGAGCTTGTCCACCTGCAACTGCCCGGCAACGCGCCGGCCCTTGCTGCGTGCCACAACGGCTGCCGCCAGGATCACCAGAACAGCAACTACCAGAGTGACCGTTTTGGCCAGAAAGGCCGCATATTCCGCGAAAAACTCCACGCATTTCCCCTCATTGTTCATGCCAGCGCCCAGTGCCTATCGGCGCTCGTGTGCAGCAAGCATACCGACGCCATCGGCTGGCGGCCAGTTGCCTGGCACGCCGCCATGAATGGCAGGCCATATATTCAAACAAGCGTATGTTTTTTCGTTGACAGGCCTAGCCGATCCCCATACGCTCGGCGAACTTTCAGCGAACCGGGACAGTGGCAAACGTGGGCAGTATTTACCTGATCAGACACGGTCAAGCCTCATTCGGCGCCGACGATTACGATGTGCTATCGCCCATCGGCATTCGCCAGGCCGAAGCGCTCGGCGCGCACCTGGCTGATCTCGGCATTCGCATCGATCGCAGCCTGAGTGGTGCGTTACGCCGCCAGCAGCACACCGCCAATGCAGCGATGCAGCAGCTGAGCAGCAGCGGCCAGGCAGTCCCCGATCTGCACGTCGATGCCGCCTTCGACGAGTTCGATGCCGACGCGGTGATTCGCAGCCTGCTTCCCGGCCTGCTCGAGCAGGAACCCGAAGCCCTGCACGTGTTGCGCAACGGGGCGCAGAACCGCGCCGAGTTCCAACGCCTGTTCTCGTTGCTGATCGGCCGCTGGATTTCCGGCGACCACGAGCAACCCGGCCTGCAAAGCTGGCCGGCTTTTGTCGAACAGGTCCAGGGCGGGCTGACCCGCCTGCTGCAACAGGCCGATAGCAAACAGAACATCGCAGTCTTCACCTCCGGCGGCACCATCACCGCGCTGCTGCAGTTGATCACCGGCGTGTCGGCCGCCAAGGCCTTCGAGCTGAACTGGCAAATCGTCAACACTTCACTGAGCTGCCTGAAATTTCGCGGCAGCCAAGTGAGCCTGGCCTCCTTCAACAGCCATGTGCATTTGCAGCTGCTGAAGGAGCCGGAACTCATCACCTATCGCTGAGCTCCGGCCTAGCGCGCCCATGCGGGCGCGAGAAAAAACCCTGAAAACAAAGGAAGACATCATGAGCGTTGCAGACATCATCAATACCATGCAGTCCAAGTTCAACGCCTCTGCCGCTGCGGGTCTGGACCTGGTGTTCCAGTTCAACATCGAAGACGGCGAGAACCACTACCTGGTGATCAAGGACGGCACTTGCGACGTCCAGCAAGGCGATGCCGACAACGCCAACGTGACCCTGATCATGGACAGCGAAACCCTCAAAGGCATCACCAGCGGCGAGACCGATGGCATGCAGGCCTTCATGGGCGGCAAGCTGCGCGCCGAAGGCGACATGATGCTGGCCATGAAGCTGGGTGAACTGTTCCCGGTCTAAGCTTCACGGCAGCAGCCTGACCGAAAAAACCGGGGCCCCGCGCTCCGGTTTTTTTTGCCTGCAGGCTTGTCGGCAGATCAATCAGGCTGCTTGATCAAGCGGCAACACGACCACCTATAACGGCGTGTATTACTTGTTACGGCCAGGGTGCAGCATTAGATTAGCCAATAATCTAGGGGCTGTTGCCGTTTCAGCACGACCGCGCCGGAGCCCGTTTTACCGCGAGGCAAGGCACGAGACGCGAAGTTTGGCATTCCAAATGAGCGTCGAGAAACGCAGCATTCGCGGCAAAACGGGCCCGGCCCTTCGGGTTGCGCACAAAATCTCGCCATGCGTTGTTGGAGGACTTGGCAAGGGAACGTCATTCCCTGCGTCCTCCGCCTAGCCTGGCGAGATTTTGCGCAGCAACGCGGCTTGCGCTGAAACGGCAACAGACCCTAGGGCACCCATCATAAGTAGAAGGGATAAGCATGGCGCTTACTGACCAGTCCACTCGCATCCGCGAGGGCGAAGAGCTCGACGCTGCGATCATCGACCCGTACCTCAAGGCGCATATTCCCGGCCTGACTGGCGAGCCACGGATCAGCCAGTTCCCCGGCGGGGCATCGAACCTCACCTACCTGCTCGAATACCCCGAGAAGGAATTCGTCCTGCGCCGACCGCCATTTGGCCAGAAGGCCAAATCCGCTCATGACATGGGCCGCGAGTACCGCATTCTCAACCAGCTCTACGACGCCTTCCCCTACTGCCCGAAAGCCTATGTGCACTGCACGGACGAGGCGGTGATCGGTGCCGAATTCTATGTAATGGAGCGGATCAACGGCATCATCCTGCGCTCCGACATGCCGGCCGAATTGAACCTCGATGCCGACAAGACCCGCCAGCTGTGCAAGAGCTTCATCGACAAGATGGTCGAACTGCACAACGTCGACTACGAAGCCTGCGGCCTCGGCGACCTGGGCAAGCCGCAGGGCTATGTAGAGCGCCAGATCGGTGGCTGGAGCGCTCGCTACGAGAAGGCCCTGACCCCTGATGCGCCGCTGTGGGAACCGGTCAAGGCCTGGCTGAAAGACAAGATACCGGCCGACCACCCCAAGCCGGCCATCGTGCACAACGACTACCGCTTCGACAACGTGATCCTCGACCCGAGCAACCCGATGCAGATCATCGGCGTGCTGGACTGGGAACTGACCACCATCGGCGACCCGCTGATGGACCTGGGCAACACCCTCGCCTACTGGATCGAGGCCGACGATCCGGCGCCGGTGCAAATGATGCGCCGTCAGCCGAGCAACGCGCCCGGCATGCTCAGCCGTCAGGCGTTCGCCGACTACTATGCCGAACGCGCCGGCATCGAGATCCAGAGCATCGATTTCTACTACACCTACGGCCTGTTCCGCCTGGCCGGTATCGTCCAGCAGATCTACTACCGCTACTACCACGGCCAGACCCAGGACAAACGCTTCGCCCAGTTCATCCAGATGAACAAGCTGCTGGAGCAGATGAGCCTGCAGGTCATCGCCAAGTCGCAGCTGTAATCGGCCGAACAGGCCTTCAACCAGAAAGGAAAAGTCCATGTCCAAGACCCAACTGTTCGACCTCGACGGCAAGATCGCCTTCGTCTCCGGTGCCAGCCGCGGTATCGGCGAGGCCATCGCCAAACTGCTGGCCCAGCAGGGCGCCCACGTGATCGTCTCGAGCCGCAAGATCGACGGCTGCCAGGCCGTCGCCGACGCGATCACCGCCGACGGCGGCCAGGCCACCGCGATTGCCTGCCATATCGGCGAAATGGAGCAGATCAGCAACGTGTTCGCGCAGATCCGCGAGCAGTTCGGGCGCCTGGACATTTTGGTCAACAACGCCGCCACCAACCCGCAGTTCTGCAATGTCCTGGACACCGACCTGTCGGCCTTCCAGAAGACCGTCGACGTCAACATCCGCGGCTATTACTTCATGTCCATCGAAGGCGGCAAGCTGATGAGGGAAAACGGCGGCGGCAGCATCGTCAACGTGGCCTCGATCAACGGCGTATCCCCGGGCGAGATGCAGGGCATCTACTCGGTGACCAAGGCCGCAGTGATCAGCATGACCAAGGTCTTCGCCAAGGAATGCGCGCAGTTCGGCATCCGCTGCAACGCCCTGCTGCCGGGCCTGACCGACACCAAATTCGCCTCCGCACTGACCAAGAACGACGCCATCCTCAACCTGGCGCTGCAACGCATCCCACTCAAGCGCGTGGCCGATCCGAGCGAAATGGCCGGCGCCGTGCTCTACCTGGCCAGCGACGCCTCCAGCTACACCACCGGCGTGGCGCTGAACGTCGATGGCGGCTTCCTGTCCTGATAAAGATCGGTGCCCAGCAAAAAGGGACCTTCGGGTCCCTTTTTATTTGCGTTCAACCCCCTCAGCCGGGGCGACCTCAAGCGGATCTTCGCCTGCCCATTCGGCGCACGCTACTGCCAATCCTGCAGCGCCTGTTTGGCCGCCTGATTCATCGGCTGCGCCAGCAGGCCGGTCGGCGTCAGGCTGACGCTGTAGACCGCCTGGTCGGCGATCGGCAGGTAGGTGACCCGGCGTGCCTGGGCATCGAACAGGAACAGGTCGTGCTGGCCCAGGCGCAGCCAGCGCCACAGGTCGACGCCGTAGGGGCTGCGGGCCAGCTCGACCTGAGCCTGCTGAGCCTGCTCCTGCTGCTCGATGGCGAGGAAACGCCCCGAGAGTTTTTCCAGGCGGTAGCCCGGCTGCAGCCCGATCAGTGCCGCGAGCCCCTGCCATCGCAATAACCGCGCATCCAGCTGCCACAAGTCCCCCTCCAACAGCACGCTACGCTCGCTGCCGCCCTCCAGCAGGTTGACCCGATAACGTGGGCCATCGGCCTCGAAGCTCAAGGTCACCAGCGGTTTGCCCTCTGGCAGCGGCGTATAGCGGTAGAGGTCGTAGGCCACCAGGCCGATGAAGCCGGCCAGCGCCACGAAAGCCAGGCCGCAGGTGCCGCGCAACCAACCGAGAAACCAGTGGCGAGCGAACAGGATTCGTGCGGCAACCAGCACCGCCAGCAATGCCAGCAGCGCCGTCGCCCATGCCAGACCGTCGTATTGCATCGAGTCGGTTCCTTGTCCGTGAAAATCCCGGCATTATGCGCAGCAACCCCGCCAGCGAACAGCAGCTTCGCTGCACAATCGGACACAGGTCGTCTTTTCCATGCCCTTGCCTTTCGAGCTTGCCGTTGACCCGGCAGCCCTGGCCATTCTCGCCCTGGTGGCCTTCGTCGCCGGCTTCATCGACGCCATTGCCGGCGGCGGCGGCCTGCTGACCATTCCGGCCCTGCTGATGGCCGGTCTGCCGCCGCATCTGGTGCTGGGCACCAACAAACTCTGCGCCACCTTCGGCTCGGCCACCGCCAGCTACACCTTCTACCGGCGCAAGCTGTTCGCCCCCCTGCCCTGGCGCAATGCGCTGATCGGTACCGCGGTCGGCGCCCTGCTGGGGGCCACACTGGTGCACTGGCTGCCGGCGGCCTGGCTCAACCAACTGTTGCCGGTGGTGGTATTCGCTTGCGGGCTCTACCTGCTGTTCGGTCGCACCCCGGCGGCACCGCTCAGCGTCGATGCGCCCATTGCCCAGGGCCGGCAGTGGCCGCAAAGCCTCGGCCTGGGCTTCTACGATGGCGTCGCCGGGCCGGGTACCGGGGCATTCTGGACGGTCAGCAGCCTGCTGCTCTATCCGCTCGATCTGGTCCGCGCCAGCGGCGTGGCCCGCAGCATGAACTTCGTCAGCAACGCCTGCGCCCTGGTGGTGTTCATCGTCGCCGGGCAAGTCGCCTGGGTGCTCGGCATCAGCATGGGCATCGCCCTGATGGCCGGGGCTTTTCTCGGCGCGCGCTCGGCAATCCGCGGCGGCTCGAAGTTCATCCGCCCGGTGTTCATCCTGATGGTCTTGGCCCTCGCCGCGCGGCTGGCCTGGCAGCACTGGTTCGGCCTGGCGTAGGGGTTATCCGACTACCCCAACAGCGACGGCGCCGGCAGCCCTAGCCGCTGCGCCACATAGACGTCGATCAGGTAGCGGGCGATCGAGCGTGGCGCCGGCAAGGGCGGCAACCGGTGCACGCTGAACCACTGCGCATCCTCGATCTCGTCGACCTGCATGACGATCTCGCCGGCCGCGTATTCGGCGTGGAAGCCGAGCATCAGCGAATGCGGGAACGGCCAGCCCTGGCTCCCAAGGTATTGCAGGTTCTTGATCTCGACCCCGACCTCTTCGTGCACCTCACGTGCCACGCACTGTTCGACCGACTCGCCCGCCTCGACGAAACCGGCCAGGGTGCTGTAGACGCCGGGGACGAAACGCGGCGAGCGGGCCAGGAGGATTTCATCGCCGCGGGTGACCAACACGATCATGCTCGGCGACAGGCGCGGATAGTGGTGCAGCTCGCAACGCGGGCAATGCATCGCGCGCTCGCCGGGAAAATGCGCCATAGGCTCGCCACAACTGCCGCAAAACCGGTGCTGGCGCGCCCAGGTGCCGATCTGCGTCGCGTAGCCGAGCATCCTGAAGATGTCGGCATCGCCTTGCAGCATGAACTGACGCAGGCTTTGCCAGCTGCAACCGGGCATATCGACCGGTTGCTGCAACTCCAGCAGGTAGATGGCATCGCCGTCGAAATGACCGATGCCATGCTCGGCCAGAATCGGCAGCTCCTGCTTTTTCAGCCATTCGCGCGGAAACAACACGCCGTTGCTGTCCGCCAGAAACTGCTGACGGCAATGTACCAGGGCCCAGCCACCGGGCTGCTGGCTGTCGAGTAAGGCGGGCTGCCAACGCTGGGTCATTTATGCGGCTACCGGTAAGCCCAGGGCGCGCACGCTGTCTGCGGCCAGGTCGAGCACGCTGGGCTGGGTTTCCGGGCGCATTACCGCGCCCGCTTCCAGATAGTATTCGAGACTGCTGAGTGCGTCAGCCAGGGTTTCCAGCATTTGTTCGGAAGGCATCTGCGGCGCCTCGAACATCTGCTTCTGGATATATTCGGCGCAGGCGCCGACCAGCAAGGCCGCCCGCTCCTGGCCGAGGAACCACAGGCCACCGCGCACCGCCTGCAGGCTGAACGGTACATTGGACAGGTGCATGCGGTCGCCGTCGGCCTCCAGGTAGGCGGTGATCGCGCGCTTGGCCAACGCCAGGCCGCCGCGGGCCTCGTCGACCACGACGATGCGGGCCTCGTTGAGCTGGTAATAGGCGAAGGATTCGAGCTCCTTGCCCGGCGCCAGCGACCCGGCGCTGTGGTCGCGCCGCTCGCCACGTTCCAGACTGGCGACCATACCTTCGACATAGAGCACGGCATCGGCCAGCTTGAGCAGCTCCTGCTGTTGCGGGGCGCGCGCCTCGCTCCAGCCAGCAACCGTCTGCAGTTGCGCATTCAGCGCATTGCCCGCCGAACTGAGGCCGACCATGCCCAGGGTCTTGCTCAGCTTGCCGAGCAAAGCGTGCAGGTTGCCGAGGCTTTCCGCCTGCACGGTGCCCCGTTCGATCAGGTCGAGCATGTCCTTGACGCTGGTCAGCTCCTCGCGAATGGCCGAACTCAGCGAGCGCATGACCTCCTGCCCAGGGCCGGCCAGACGCTGGTATTCCTCTTCCAGCAGGTGATCGGTGAAAGGCAGCGAAGTCAGGCCAAACAGCTCGCGCACCGGCGTGACCAAAGGTCCGCGGCTGTCGGCCAGGGCCACCAGATAGAGCAGTTCCTTGAGCAGGCTGCGCGGTGTCTCGTACAGGCTGTTGGCAAGGACTTGCTTGAGTTCACGATCGATCCGCGAGAACAGTTGCTTGCGCGACTTGCGCGTCAGTAGCTGACCCTCGAGCTGCGCCTCCACCGCCGCAGCGCCGATCCAGCACAGACGGCCCCGCGGCTCGTTGGCATAGAGGCTGTCCAGCCGGCTCATGGCCCGGCTCATCAGCTTCAGGCTGGCCTGCGGATTCTGTTCGCGGATGAAACCGAGCAAGCCCACCTGATACATCTGGCGCAAGCGCCGTCCTTCGATTTCCTTGGCCGCCGCATCCAGGGCGGCCGGCGCGGTGCGCGGACGCGCATGGTCGAGGCGTACGCTGAAGAAGAAGCTTTCCGGCAGCGCCGACTGGCCCCCGGCCTGGCGCAGGTCATTTATTGCCGGCAGCAGCAACTCGGGCATTTCCTGGCGGTGCAGCTCGACGTTTTCCAGATAACGGCGCAGCACATGCAGTGCGTTGCTCAGCGCCGAAAGCTGCACATCGCGCTCCTCGCCGGCACCGGCGGGGATGTCGGTGGCCTGTTCGAGCACTTCCTGAGCGAGCAACTCGGCGCCGGTCAACTCGACCAGGTTGAGCGTGCCGCGGACTTGATGAAGGCTTTCCACCGCCTGTTGCAGCAGGCTGCCGTTATGCCGCTCGGCAATGAAATGCTCGAGGCTCGACTCGGCCTCCTCCATGGTGGTGAACAGTTCGTTACGCACCAAACTGAGTGACGTGGCTCCAGAAACCATGCGCTAGTGCGCCTCCCGCGCCGGTAGAGAAGACAGTGCTCGCATCAGTCGGCGAACTCCGGCTTTTGCTTGCTCATGTGCGCGGCCATGGCCACGCGCAAGTCGACCGATTGCAGCATCGCGGCGTTCCAGGTGGCGATGTACTCGAGGCCATCGTCGACCCGGTGGTCGCGCATGTAGCGAATCATTTCCTTGGTACCGCGCACCGCCACCGGGGATTTCGCGGCGATTTCATGGGCAATGCCCATCACCCCCTCGAGCAAGGCGGGCATGTCGGCGAAGGTGCGATTGACCAGGCCGATGCTGCGCGCTTCTTCGCCGCCGATGGTGCGCCCGGTGAAGGCCAGCTCGCGCATCATGCCGTCGCCGATGATCCGTGGCAGGCGCTGCAAGGTGCCGACATCGGCGGCCATGCCGATGTCGATTTCCTTGATCGAGAATTGCGCATCGACCGTCGCATAGCGCATGTCGCAGGCCGCGATCAGGTCGATGGCACCGCCCAGGCAGTAGCCCTGGATCGCCGCCAGTACCGGCTTGCGGCACTGGTCGACGGCATTGAACGAGGCTTGCAGCTCGAGGATCTTGCGCCGCAGCTTTTCCGCGTTGCGGCCGACATCCGGGCCCATCTGACTGCCCAGCTGGGCCAGCATCATCAGGTCGATACCGGAGGAAAAATGCTTGCCGGCACCCGACAGCACCACCACCCGCACCTCGTCCGTGGCGTCGATCCAGCGAAAGATCTCGATGATCTCCGTCCAGAAATCGGCGTTCATGGCGTTGATTTTTTCCGGGCGGTCGATCACCACGTGGGCGATCTTATCTGCCAACTCGACACTAAAGGCTTGGTAGTCGGACACGGCAGTCATCCTCAGCAGCAAACGGCGCGCAGGCGCACAGAGACATTCTTGTGATTACAGCCGGGCAACTATAACAAGCACGGCCTAAATGTCGATGCCGGCCTCTGTGACGCAGAACACGCCATTGGACTTGAGCAGCGTTTTGACTGTTGGCGGTAACCACTTGATCTAGTGGAGATAGTCCGGCAAGGCGGTGACGGCTGGCGCGCCGTCCAGCCGACAACGCGCCAGTCGCCTCTTCAGAGCTTGATGCAGTCCACCGTGTAGGCGTTGCCGTCCGGCCCTTCGTTGCGTTGCAGGCCGTGCACGTCGGCGTCGAAGCCGGGAAAGCTGCAGTCGAAGGTGCGGGCGAACTCCAGGTAATCGATGATCGAGCGGGTCGCCGGGGTAAAGCGCTCGCCCGGCATGATCAGCGGGATACCCGGCGGATAGGGCACCAGCATGACTGCGGCGATGCGCCCGTCGAGCCGCTCGATGGGCACGGCCTCGACTTCGCCGCGCACCAGCTGGTTGTAGGCATCGGCCGGCCTCAGGGCGACTTCCGGCAACACCGTGTACATGCGTTTCATGGCCTTGGCCGTGGCGTTGTCGCCGTAGCAACGGTGCAGCGCATCGCACAGGTCGCGCAGACCCATGCCGTGATAGTGAGCACCGCCGGCCTTGGCGATCGAGGGCAAGGCGACCGTCAGCGGCAGGTTGACGTCATAGCTGCGCTTGAACTCCAGCAACTCGGTGAGCAAGGTGCTCCACTTGCCCTTGGTGATGCCCATGGAGAACAACACCAGGAAGGAATACAGGCCGGTTTTCTCGACCACCAGGCCACGCTCCCAAAGGAACTTGCTGACCACCGCCGCCGGGATCCCGCACTGATCGAGCTTGCCGCCCGCGGTCAGGCCCGGGGTCACCAGGGTGACCTTGATCGGATCGAGCAGCACGTAATCCTCGGCCACCTCGCCGAAGCCGTGCCAGTCGGCTTGCGGCTGCAGCAGCCAGCTCTCGGTCGCCACCTCGTCGACGCCCTCGGCCTGGGGCGGTTGCCAGATACCGAACCACCAATCGTCGACACTGAGATTCTGCCGCAGGTTGGCCAGGGCACGACGGAAACTCAGCGCCTCATCGAAGGTTTCCTGGATCAGCGAACGCCCCGCCGGGCCTTCCATCATCGCCGAGGCCACATCCAGCGAAGCGATGATGCCGTACTGCGGCGAGGTCGAGATATGCATCATGAAGGCTTCGTTGAAGCGATCGCGATCCAGCTGACGGGCACCGCCATCCTGTACATGGATCATCGAGGCCTGGCTGAACGCCGCCAGCAGCTTGTGCGTGGAGTGGGTACTGAACACCAACGGCGCATTGGCTGAGCGGGTCGTGCCCATGCCATAGCGCCCGGCATAGAACTCGTGGAAGGCCGCATAGGCATACCAGGCCTCGTCGAAATGCAGCACCTCGACGCTGTTACCCAGGGTCTGCTTGATCAGCTCGGCGTTGTAGCACAGCCCGTCGTAGGTCGAGTTGGTCACCACCACCAGCTTGACCATGGCCCCGCTGCTGCTGGGCACCCGGCCACGGGCCAGGGGACTGGCGTCGATCTTCGCCTGGATCGACTCGCGGCTGAACTCGGACAGCGGAATCGGCCCGATGATACCCAGCTCGTTACGCTCCGGGCACAGGTACAGCGGAATCGCGCCGGTCATGATGATCGCGTGGAGGATCGACTTGTGGCAGTTGCGGTCGACCAGCACCAGATCGTCGCGACCGACCATGCCGTGCCAGACGATCTTGTTGGCGGTCGAGGTGCCGTTGATCACGAAGTAGGTGTGGTCGGCGCCAAAGTTGCTCGCCGCCCGGGCCTCGGCCTCGGCCAGGGGGCCGGTGTGATCGAGCAGCGAGCCGAGTTCCGGCACCGACACCGAGAGATCGGAGCGCAGGGTGTTCTCGCCGAAAAACTGGTGGAACGCCTGGCCGACCGGGCTCTTGCGATAGGCCACCCCGCCGCCATGGCCGGGGGTGTGCCAGGAGTAGTTGGATTGTGCGGTGTGCTGCACCAGCGCCTTGAAGAACGGCGGCAGCAGGCAGTCCAGGTAGTTGCGCGCGGCGCGGGCGACCTGGCGGGCGAGGAACGGCACCGTGTCCTCGAACAGGTAGAGGATGCCGCGCAACTGGTTGAGGTCGGCCATGGCTTCGGCCGGCGCGTTCTCGATGGTCACCTGTTCGCCGAGGGCGAAGATCGGCAGCTGCGGCGCTCGCCGCCGGGCGATGCGGATCAGCTCGACCATGTCCTGCAGCAGGTGCTTGTTCTCCCCCGCCCCCTCGGCAGTCACCAGGATGCAGGCGAGGCCGTGATGGGTCGAGGCGACGATGCGCCCCTCGGCCGAGGTGGCGGTGGAGAGGATACTGAAACCGTCCTGTTCCAGTTCGGCGGCGATGGCACGCACCCGGTCGCCGGCCACGGTGTCGGCCTTGATGTCGCGGTGCACGATCAGTACGGGAAACTTGAGGTCTTTATACATGGGGGCAATCCGGCATCCGCTGAGCGATTGGGCAACGGCACTCAGTAAACACCATGCCATGGCCTTTTAGGAAACAGGGCCGTCGACCTCGGTAATGCTTTGTCGCATTTTTGAATCATTGCAGAATCTGCGGCCCTATCGAGTCGCGTATTTCCGGGTCTCGACAACCCGGCGGTGACCGCAGCCGCCAGAACTTGTGAAAAATCGAGCGCCGCAGTTGCGGGAGGTTTTCATAGCCTGTTCAGTGCCAACCCCTCCTCCCAGGCACTATCTTTAATCCTAGAGGCCAGCCAATGGGCGCGGCCAGGACGGGCAGCCAGCGGCCCTGGGAGGTTTGCATGACCAGTATCGTGACCCTGACCCTCAGTCCGGCGCTCGACAGCGCCACCAGCATTGCGCGCCTCTGCCCTGACGCCAAACTGCGTTGCAGCGAACCCCACTATGCGCCCGGAGGTGGCGGCATCAACGTCGCCCGGGCCATTCACCAACTCGGCGGCAGTGCGCTGGCGCTGTTCCCGGCCGGTGGTCCCACCGGCCAGCACCTGGCCGAGCTGCTGGTCGCCGAAGACGTCCCGTGCCAAACCGTGCCTATCGACGCCTGGACCCGCGAATGCCTCAACGTGATGGAGCAGGCCAGCGACCAGCAGTACCGCTTCGTTCTGCCCGGTGCACGCCTGAGCGAGGCCGAGCAGGCGCAACTGCTGAAGGTGCTGGAGGACCTGCCCGAGCTGGACTACCTGGTGATCAGCGGCAGCCTGCCCGCCGGGATCACCGCGGACTTCATCCCGCGCCTACTGCAGACCGTCGCGCAACGTGGCGCCCGCAGCATCCTCGACAGCTCGGGCGATATATTGCGCCAAGCGCTGGACTTCGGCGGGTTGTACCTGATCAAGCCCAATCTCAAGGAGCTGCGCGCCCTGAGTGGCGAGGACATCGACGACTCGGATCAGTTGGTCGGGGTGGTCCGCAGCCTGGTCGAGGCTGGCAAATGCGCCGCCGTGCTGGTCTCGCTCGGGCCCCAGGGCGCGTTGCTGGCGACCCGCGAGCTGACCGAGCGGATCACCGCGCCGACGGTGAGAAAACTCAGCACGGTGGGCGCCGGCGACAGCCTGGTTGGCGCCGTCACCCTCAAGCTGGCCCAGGGCGCGAGCCTGAGCGAGGCGGCACGCTACGGCGTTGCCGCCGGCAGCGCGGCGATCATTACCGCCGGCAGCGAATTGTGCCGGCGTGCCGATACCGAACGCCTGTTCGCCTGGTTGCAGGCCCGCGCCGTCGCTGGCGCGCAGGACTAGCCGCCCGCGGGGCGCCACTCGCCACAGGCAGGGCACCATGGGTTCAGCGGCGCGGCACAAAGCCTGACGGGCTGTCGCTACGCCCCAAGCGGAGCGCCGCCGGCAACCCTAGGCGCGAAGCCCGGCAGATCGGTAGTCTCGGCCGACCGCCTAATGTCGGGCCGCGACTTTCAGGCGCCGGGCCAGCAGCAGCAGGGTCAGCAGAAACAGCGGCGCCAGCACGGCGAACAGCACCTTGCTGGAGAACGGTGTGCCCAGCGCCGCCAGGCCTTCCAGGGTGAGTTTGAGCAGGCCGACCAGGTAGTAGCTGATGGCGATCAGGGAGAAACCTTCGACCGCCTTCTGGATTTTCAGCTGGGTGCTGGTGCGCGCATTGAGGCTCTCGAGGATCTCGCTATTCTGCTCTTCCACCTCCACCTGGGCCCGTGCCTGCAGCAGGTCGCCGAGGTTGGCGATGCCACTGGCCAGGCGGTCGAGGCGGCGCTCTGTGGCGGCGCAATAGCGCACCGTCGGCTTGAAGCGCCGCTCGATGAACACGCCGAGTCGCTGACTGCCGCCGACATGGCTCTCGCGCAGTTCGCCGATGCGTTCGAAGACGATCTGCGCATAGGCCTCGGCGGCACTGAAACGTGGCCGGCAGGCAGCACCGCAACGCATCAGGCGAGCGGACAGTTCGGTGAGGGCGTCGAGCAGTTCCTTGGCCTCGCTATTGCCCGCCCCGGCATTGCGCTCGGCCAGGCGGATCAGGCTGCGATCCAGCTCCTGCAGGGTGACGCCGATGTTCTGTGCGGTGGGCAGGGCCATGGAGGCGAGCATGCGATAGGTTTCGATCTCCAGCAGGCGGCGGATCATGCGGCCGAGGCGGTAGGCATTCAGGCCCCGATTGATCAGCAGGATGCGGTTGAAGCCCTGCTCCGACAGGCGAAAATCGCTCCATACCGTGGCATCGCCACCGCCCACATGGGAGCCGGCGGGATCCTTGAAACCGTAAGCGGCGGGATCGTCCAGCGCCTCCTGCGCGTCTTCGACCAGTACCACCAGGGCATTGATGATCAACGCCTGATGGGTCTGCAGCAGGCCGCGCAGCGGCTCGGGCAGCTCGGCCCAGAACGGTGCCCGGGACGTGCGCGGCACCACCCAGGTCAGGGAGAGGAACTCGCTGTGGCGCTCCCACTTGAACGGATAGCCGTCGATCCGCAGCAGGCCATGGCGCGAGGCGCCATGGCTGTGCCGATCGGCCAGCCCTTCGAGTTGGGCGATGATCGGATCGATGCAAACACCGTCATCCAGCAAGGCGAAATGGTAGACATGGGCCGGGCCGTCGAAGTAGATCGACGGCCGGGCATGCAGCTCATCGTGCAGGCTTTCTCGTAGCGGGTGCATGGCAACTCTCTGCGGTGCGAAAAAGGTGAACTAGAACTTTCTAGACTCACCCCGCCCACCGCTGGACACATCCGCATGACCAATGCACAGCGGTGGCCACCACCGACGAACGACCGGCACTCGCCAGCGCTGCGGCTCGATGATCGGCGGCGCCTTCAGGCGCACGCTGCGCCGCTGCTTGCCGCTGGACACCGGCAACAGGTCCTGCTGGCGGGCGCTGCCGAGCCGGTTTGCCGGCTAGGGCTCGAGCGTCGCCCACAGCGCCGGGCCGCCGGCCGCTTTCTCGATCGCCGCCAGGCGCGCAGCATGCGCCTCGACCTCGGCCTGGGTGGCGCGCACCACCAGGGTAGGCGAGCGCTCGGCAGGCAGGCGGCGAATCGCGCTGGGTTGCTGGCGACCATTGCCGTCGCCCTCGGAGCCATCGCCGGCGAGGGACAGATTGGTCTGCCCGCCGGTCATGGTCAGGTAGACATCGGCGAGGATCTCGGCATCGAGCAAGGCGCCGTGTAGGTCGCGGCCGGAGTTGTCGACGCCATAACGCTTGCACAGGGCATCGAGGCTGTTGCGCTGCCCCGGATGACGTTCGCGGGCCATCAGCAGGGTATCGAGAATCGAGCAATGCTCGCTGATATCGGCGCGATCCTGCTGCTTGATCAGGGCAAATTCGTTGTTGATGAAGCCAACGTCGAACGCCGCGTTGTGGATGATCAGCCGCGCACCCTTGATGAACTCGAAGAACTCGTCGGCCACTTCCTTGAAGCGCGGCTTGTCCTGGACGAAATCGTTGGTGATGCCGTGCACCGCAATGGCGCCCTCGTCGATCTCGCGATCCGGCTGCAGGTAGACATGGAAATGCCGCCCGGTCAGGCGCCGGCCCATCAGTTCGACACAACCGATTTCGATGATCCGGTGACCGTCGGCGACCGGCATGCCGGTGGTTTCAGTATCCAGTACGACGCTACGCACGCTGCAGCCCTCTCACTTCTTCGACGCCACGGTTGGCCAATTGGTCGGCACGCTCGTTACCGGGATGACCGGTATGGCCGCGCACCCACTGCCAGGTCACCTTGTGCCGATTGACCTGCTCGTCCAACTCGCGCCACAGATCGGCATTCTTCACCGGTTGTTTGGCGGCGGTCTTCCAGCCGCGTTTTTTCCAGTTCGGCATCCAGTCCTGGATACCTTGCATGACGTATTGCGAGTCGGTCACCAGACGCACGTCACAGGCACGCTTCAACTCGGCCAAAGCGCGAATCGCCGCAGTCAGTTCCATGCGGTTGTTGGTGGTCTCGGCTTCGCCGCCCCAGAGCTCCTTTTCCACACCCTTGAAAATCATCAGCGCGCCCCAGCCACCGATGCCGGGATTGCCCTTGCAGGCACCATCGGTGTAAATCTCGACTTGTTCATTCATGCAGAGCCAATCTCTCAATAAATTCCGCTCGGCAGGCCCTACAACAGACTTAAGGCTTCGGCTCGCGGCGACTGACCTTGGCTACCGGCATGGGAACCAGCTTGCCCATCGGCGCTCGCTGCGCCTGCCGCAACGGACGCAAGCCGATCACCAGCTTGCGCGCGACCAATATATAGAAGCCGCCTCCCGGCGATTGCCAGGCATCGCCCCAGGCTTCCAGCGGAGCCAGACGAGCCTGCCAGGCAGTGGAAGCAAGCGGCGGACGATAGCACCCGAAGCGGCGTTTCTCCAGCGCGAAACCCAACAGGTGCAGCCAGTCACTGACTCGATTGGGCGCAATGCAGCGGGCCTGCCGCAAGGCATCGCGGGCAAACAGGTGGCGCACGCCCCAGGCGCTCATCGGATTGATCCCGACTACCAGCAGATGGCCGCCCGGGCGCACACTGTGAGCCGCCTCACGCAACAAGCCATGGGGCGACAGGCTGAAGTCCAGGCCATGCTGGAGCAACACGACATCGGCCGCGTACTCGGTCAGCGGCCAGGCCTGCTCCTCGCAGACGATCTCCACTCCGCTGAAGGGCGCGCCGACCCGGACGCTGCGCTGGATCTGCACGGCATTCGGCGAGGCTTGCGCGGAGGGGCCGTAGTGCACCATGTAGCCGCCAAAGAAACGCGCCAGCTCCTCTTCCAGCAGGCGCTGCTCGCCCTCCAGCAGCAACTGCCCGTAAGGTCCATTGAACCAGCGGCGCGCCGTGCCGATGAGCTCGAGCCAGTCGGCATCGGCCTGGGCGAAAGGATAATCGGACATAAAGGATTACCTGCGTAGTCAGCACTGCCAATGAGTTCTAAGATGCACCTTTATGACCTGCTTAGCGACCTGCATGATGATAAAGATCGACGCCCTGCCCGCCTTCTCGGACAACTATATCTGGTTGCTGCAAGACCCCGAACAGCGCCGCTGCGCAGTGGTCGACCCCGGCGATGCGGCGCCGGTACTGGCCTGGCTGAACGGCCACCCGGGCTGGCAATTGAGCGATATTCTGATCACCCACCATCACCCCGACCATGTCGGCGGCATCCAGCCGTTGAAGGCGGCCACCGGGGCGCGGGTACTCGGCCCGGCGCAGGAGCATATCCCCGCGCGCGATCTGGCCTTGCGCGAAGACGACGAGGTCGAGGTGCTCGGTCAGCGCTTTCGCGTGATCGAAGTACCCGGCCATACCCTGGGGCATATCGCCTATTACCAGGCCGAGCAGCACTGGCTGTTTTGTGGCGATACCCTGTTCGCCGCCGGCTGCGGCCGCTTGTTCGAAGGCAGTCCCGCGCAGATGCACGACTCGCTCAGCCGCCTGGCGGCCCTGCCCGGGCAAACCCAGGTGTACTGCACCCATGAGTACACCTTGAGCAACCTGCGCTTCGCCCAGGCGGTCGAGCCAAACAACCCGCAGATCGCCCAGCGCCTCAAGGAAGTCAGCACCTGGCGCGCCGAAGGGCGGATCAGCCTGCCGTCCAGCCTGGCCCAGGAGTGCGCGACCAACCCTTTTTTGCGCACGACCGTAGAAGCGGTCAAGGCAAAGATCGATGAGCATGACGGCCTGCAACAACGTTCGCCCAGCGAAGTGTTCGCGCGCCTGAGAGCATGGAAGGATAATTTCTAAAAAAGTCGATTAACCTGCAAAAAAGTGGTTAAAACTTGACCACCCCGGCATCGGTTTCTAGAATCGTCCGACCTTTGTCTCGGGAAGCCTCAACCAACCAATGCCTCTATCACCACGCAAGACCTTGAATTTAAAGGCATTGGCACAAGGCGCACAGGCGCTGGTGGTGGTGTTTTGCGCAACCCTGGCCGGCTGCCAGACCACGGGAAAAGGTCCCGAGGATAGCGGCCGCGACACCGATCTGACCGTGGGCCTGGAGCGCGAACCCATCTGGCTGAACGCCAGTCTCGCCCCGGTGGAGCCCGACGACATTTGGCAGCGTGTTCGCGACGGCTATCAAATGCAGGACGAGATTGGCATCAACCCGCGCATCGAGCAGCAGCGCCTGTGGTTCGTCAGCAACCCTGCTTTCATCGAGAAATCCGGCGAGCGCAGCAGCCCCTATATTCACTACATCGTCGAACGCCTGGCCGAACGCAACATGCCGATGGAGCTGGCGTTGCTGCCGATGATCGAAAGCGCCTACAACCCTTTCGCCTATTCCCACGCCAATGCGGTCGGCCTGTGGCAATTCATCCCGTCCACCGGACTGCATTTCAACCTGCGCCAGACCAACTGGTACGACGGCCGCCGCGACGTCACGGCGTCGACCAATGCGGCGATGGACTACCTGTCACGCCTGCATGAGATGTTCAACGGTGACTGGCTGCTCGCCCTGGCCGCCTACAATGCCGGCGAAGGCCGCGTCAGCCGGGCCATCGAGCGCAACCAGCGACTCGGCCTGCCGACCGACTACTGGAACCTGTCACTGCCCAAGGAGACGCAGAATTACGTGCCCAAGCTGCTGGCCCTGTCACAGGTAGTGATGTCCCCGGAGGCCTACGGTGTCGACCTCGAGCCGATCGCCAACGAGCCCTACTTCGAGAAGGTCGTGCTCAAGCAGCGCATGGACCTGTCCAGGGTCGCCGCCATGGCCGACCTGGACGAAGACGAACTGTACCAGCTCAACCCGGCCTTTAAACGACGCATCACCCTGGACGGGCCGCAACACCTGCTGGTGCCGACCGCCAAGGCGGAGCTGCTGGCTGCCAACCTGTCGCTGATGAAAGCGCAGGACCTGGTGGACTGGCAGCAGTACAGCGTCCGCTCGGGCGACAGCCTCAGCGGCATCGCCAACCGTTACCACCTGACGGTCGGCACCCTCAAAGACATCAACCAGCTGTCCGGCAATCATTTGCGCATCGGCCAGGTACTCAGCATACCTGCACAGCCGGGCGTCACACCGAAAGAGCCGCTGTTCCAGCCAGTTGCCGCGCGCGCCGGCGGCTCACGCAATTATCGGGTGAAGAGTGGTGACAGCCTCTGGCAAATAGCCAAGACCCACCAGGTCTCGGTGCAAGAGGTAAGACGCTGGAACAAGATCACCGGCAACAGCCTGCGTGTCGGCCGGATCCTGGCCTTGCACGGCGGCCAGTCGCCAACGACAGCGAACGCCAACGGACGCGACACCACCTATTACAAGGTGCGCAAAGGTGATTCGCTGTACGCCATCGCCAAGCGCTTCAAGGTCGAGATGCGGCACCTGCAGCGCTGGAATCCGCGCGCCGGCAGCGCCATCAAGCCAGGGCAGACCCTGACCCTGCGCCTACCCTGATCGAGCAGCCTTCAGGCGCGCTGGGTCAGCGCCTCCAGGCAACGCCTGGTGAGCTGGCTAAAGCGCTGAAAGGCAACAAACTGCTCATGCTTCAACGCGCGCCCGGATACCCGGTTATCGGCATAGATCACGCCAATCTTGCGGTTGCCCGCCAGTAGCGGGGCAATAAAGAACATGCCCTGGCCGAGCCGCTGACGTATCGGCTGGGTCACCAGTTCGTTGAGGCTGTAGCTGGCGGGCACGCCCATCCACAAGGCTTCTTTGTTGCGCAGTACGTAGCTGAATATATGCGGCTGCTCGCGCTGCTCGACCGGCAGCAGGAAATCGCTCATCCAGCCCTCGGTCCCCTCGCCGACCACCCGCTTGGCCCGGAAACAACTCTGTCCATCGGCCAGCACCACCAGCATCACCCGCTCCAGCCCAGCACCCTGATGCAGGCCTTTGAGCAGGGTGTCGAGAATCAAGCCGAGATCGCCGCGGCGAGATGCCAGCAACCCCAGATCCTGCAGGGCTTGTTGCAGCACCTGCAGATTGGGTTGCAACAGGCGCGCCTTGCGCTGCTCCTGCTGCAGGCGGATCTGCTCCGGATCGGTATTGGGGATCAGCCGGCAGAGTTGACTGGCGCCAAAGGTCGCGGCCACCTTGACCGCTTCATCGGCACTCGCCAATATCTGCTGCATGGCCTCTTGCGGGCTGACGCCGATGAGGCTCGCCATCTCTTCGACCAGGGCCTCCATCGCCGGCGAGTCCCAGCCTGTGAGCGCCGCCTCGCCGATCCGCGCGCCCAGACTGACGGCGCGCACTGCCGGGTCGTTATGGTTGGCGCTGTTATGCGCCAAGCTGGCAATCTCGCCGATGTTCCAGCCCTTCACCAGCCCCTGGGTCAATTGGCGGAAACTGGTACCCAGCACCGCACGCACCGCCTCCTCTACATCGACGCCCGGCTGGGCCAGGGCACTGGCCAGTTCGTCCGCCTGCTCACCGCCACAGCCCCAGAAGGCCAGCTCGCCCAAGTGATAGAGCAGAGCCGCGATGAAAACCTCCTCCTCATGCCGTGACAGCACGTAGCCGGCAATGTTGCGCGCCTGTACGGCCGCATGAAACGAGCGCGCGAGCAACTCCTGCAGCTGCTCGCGCGGAGCACGGGTGAGCAAGCCATCGATAAGGCTCACGGAGAGGCTGATCAGGCGTACATTGTCGAAGCCGATCAGGACGATGGCCCGCGAGATGGTCTTGATGGTTTCTTGCGAAGGGTTGTAATAGGCACTATTGCCGACACGCAGCACCTTGGACGTCAGCGACGCATCGCGCAGCAGGACGTCCGCCAGTTGCTGCACAGACGCGTGCTCCTGTTGCGCCAAGCGTTGCAAATCCTGCACCACTGCGGCCAGGGCCGGCAATTCGGCTTGGTTCAGACGATCAATCCATGACTGCAGACCATGGCTACGTATATCCAAGTTCAAGGCCTCGCTGTGATTAATCGAAAGAGAGTAATAATGCCAGCATACCCTGCCAATAGACTCGGCCTTTTTCCTGCGGATACAAGCTGTTACTGTACCGGACAAGAAGCCCAAAAGCCGCTCCGGATCGGATCTTTCACTTGATACGTCCCCTCCTCTCGCTAATCCTCAGCTTGGTCATCGGCTATCCCGCGTGGGCGACCGTCAGCGAAAGCCACGGCTATGCGCAGTTTGGTGCGCTGAAATACCCGGCCAACTTTAGCCACTTCGACTGGGTCAATCCCGACGCCCCGAAAGGCGGCACGATGCGCTTCATGGGCATGGGCACCTTCGACACCCTCAATGCCTACACCTTCAAGGGCACCAGCCCGATTTCCACCGCCAATTTCCTCCAGTACGGCGTCACCGGGCTGAACGAACCGCTGATGGCCGGCACCGGCTATTACGACCCTTCCGGCGATGAGCCCACCTCCAGCTACGGCCTCATCGCCAAGTCGGTCGAGTACAGCGAAGATCGCAGCTGGGTGGTGTTCAATCTGCGCCCGCAAGCACGCTTTCATGACGGCAAACCGATCACCGCCTACGACGTGGCGTTTTCCTATCGGCTGCTACTCAAAGAGGGCCATCCGCAGTACCGCACCAGCCTGCAGGAAGTGAAGCGGGTCGACATCCTCAATCGCCATCGCATCCGCTTCGTCTTCAAACGCTCGGGCAATCCGCTGCTGATCCTGCGCCTGGGCGAATTGCCGGTACTGCCGCAGCATTACTGGAAAGACCGCGATTTCAAGGCCACTACGTTCGAGCCGCCCCTGGGCAGCGGTCCCTACCGCATCACCCAGGTCAACCCGGGACGCAGCCTGACCTTCGAACGGGTGAAGAATTGGTGGGGGGAGAAACTGCCGGTCAATCGCGGCAAATACAACTTCGATAGGGTCGAGGTGGAGTTCTACCGCGATACCCATGTCGGCTTCGAGGCGTTCAAGGCCGGTGTATTCGACTTCTATATCGAGCACCAGGCAAAAAACTGGGCCAATGGCTATCGCTTCCCGGCGGTGGCGCGTGGCGAGGTGATTCGTGCCGAGATCCCGCACCAGATCCCCACGCAGACCCAGGCCTTGTTCATCAACAGCAGGCGCGCGACTTTCGCCGAGCGCAAGGTACGTGAAGCCCTGGGGCTGATGTTCGATTTCGAGTGGACCAACCGCGCACTGTTCAACAGCGCCTATGTGCGCGCCAAAAGCTATTACCCCAACAGCGAGTTCTCCGCCACCGGCACCCCAAAGGGTGCCGAATGGCTGCTGCTGTCGCCCTATCGCAAGCAACTGCCGAAACGCTTGTTCAGCGAACCCTTTGCAATGCCGAAAACCGATGGCCGCGGCATCCCCCGGGAAACCCTGCGCCGCGCACTCGGTCTATTGGCCGACGCCGGCTGGAAACCGTCCGGCCAGTATCTGCTCAACGCCAAGGGCCAGCCGCTGCAGTTCGAGATTCTGCTGGTCAACCCGAACCTCGAGCGCATCCTTCAGCCGTACACCGAGAACCTTGCCAGCATCGGCATCCAGGCCAACCTGCGCACCGTCGATCGCGCGCAGTACAAACAACGCCTGGATCAATTCGATTTCGACATGATTCTGCTGACCCTGCCTCAAACCCTCAGCCCGGGCCTGGAGCAATGGCTGTACTTCCACTCCAGCCAGGCAACGGTCAAAGGCGGCAAGAACTACGCCGGGGTGAACCATCCGGTGGTCGATGCCCTGCTCAACAAACTGTTGTCGGCGCAAACCCGCGATGAACAGATCGCCGCCACCCGCGCAATCGACCGGGTGCTGCTGTGGCAGCACTACACCATCCCCAATTGGTACATCAACTATCACCGCCTGGCCTACCGCAACCGGTTTGCCTTCGTCACCACGCCGCCCTATACCCTGGGCCTGCGCACCTGGTGGCTGAAACCCACGGAGAATGCCCGATGACGCCGCCTCTGCGCTCATTTCTACTGCATGGCAGCACCATCGCGTTGCTCGCCCTGGCCGGCCTGGCCCAGGCCGCAGGCAAGCACGCCCTGACCCTGTACGACGAACCGCCGAAATACCCAGCAAACTACCAACATTTCGATTACGTGAACCCCGACGCGCCGAAAGGCGGCACCCTTCGCCAGGCCGGCTTCGGCGGTTTCGACAGCCTCAATCCCTTCATCAACAAAGGTGTGGCGGCCGACGATATCGGCCTGATCTACGACACCCTGACTCGCCACAGCCTGGATGAACCCTTCACCGAGTACGCCTTGCTCGCGGAAAAGATCGAGAAAGCCCCAGACAACAGCTGGGTACGCTTCTACCTGCGCCCCGAGGCCCGTTTCAACGACGGTCGCCCGGTGACCGCCGAGGACGTAAAGTTCACCTTCGAAACCCTGATGACCCATGGCGCGCCTAGCTACCGCGCCTACTATGCCGATGTCGAACGGGCCGAAGTCGAAGGTCCCCGCCAGGTACGCTTCATCTTCAAGCATGCGGGCAACCGCGAACTGCCGCTGATTCTCGGGCAACTGCCGGTACTGCCCAAGCACTGGTGGAGCGAACTGGATGAGCGCGACGCAGCGCAACAACCGCTGCTGGGCGACGAGCACATTGTCGACATCGTCGTAGCCCCCGATAAGGCCAGCCTGAGCCTGCGCATCCACGAGGATGCGCGCCTGGTCCGTGGCGAGAAACTCGACGCCGAGCTGCTGAAACTCAACCTGCAGGCGGCAGCCGATGCGCCCAGCGAAGCGCTCAAGCCCCTGGCATCGATCACCGGTTATGACGCGCCAGACCGGCAAACCCTGCACCTCGAGGTGAAAAAGGGCAGCGCCGAGAGCCTGCTGCCCGCACTCAAGCAACTGCAGGTACTGCCCACCAAACGGGATTTCAGCAAAAGCAATCTGGAGATTCCGCTCGGCAGCGGCCCCTACAAAGTTGCCGAGGTCAAAGCCGGACGCTCGATTCGCTATGAGCGGGTCAAGAACTGGTGGGGCGAGGACCTGCCGGTCAACCGCGGCTTCTACAACTTCGACACCATGCGATTCGACTACTTCCGCGACAACACCGTGGCCCTCGAAGCCCTGAAAGCCGGGCACTTCGATTACTGGCTGGAGAGCAGTGCAAAAAACTGGGCAACCGCCTATGACACCCCGGCCGTGGCCAATGGCCAGCTGATCAAGGAAGAGATCGACAACCACAACCCCACCGGCATGCAGGGCTTCATTTTCAACACCCGCCGCCCGCTGTTCCAGGACAAACGGGTACGCGAGGCGCTAGGCCTGCTGTTCGACTTCGAATGGACCAACCGC
>NZ_JBFIIG010000049.1:0-24932 GCF_041601375.1 Pseudomonas sp.
ACATCGTCCGGCACGATCAACGGCCCGGCGGTCTTGCTGACGATCTCCTCGATGCTCACGCCCGGGGCGCGTTCACGCAGGATGAAATGGCCGTTGTCGATTTCCAGGTAGGCCAGGTCGGTGAGCACCTTGCGGATGCAGCCGCAGCCGGTGAGCGGCAGGCTGCAGTGCTTGAGCAGCTTGGACTCGCCATCCTTGGAGGCGTGGGTCATGGTCACGATGATGTTGTCGGCGCCGGCCACCAGGTCCATGGCGCCGCCCATGCCCTTGATCAATTTGCCGGGGATCATCCAGGAGGCGATGTTGCCGTTGGCATCCACTTCGAAGGCACCGAGCACGGTGAGATCGACGTGGCCACCGCGGATCATCGCGAAGGATTCGGCCGAGGAGAAGATCGATGCCCCCTTACGCGCGGTCACTGTCTGCTTGCCGGCATTGATCATGTCGGCGTCCAGCTCATCCTCGGTCGGAAACGCGCCCATGCCGAGCAGGCCGTTTTCCGATTGCAGCATCACGTCGATGCCTGCCGGCACGTAATTGGCCACCAGGGTCGGGATGCCGATGCCCAGGTTCACGTAGTAACCGTCTTTCAGTTCGCGCGCCACACGCTGAGCCATCTGTTCGCGGGTAAGTGCCATTTGTACTTCCTCAATTTATTCAGTGGTGGAAGAACCGGGTCAGGCTCGAGCGAGCTAGAGGCCGGCAAGGCGAAATCGGACGAGGGCGCGGAATTTACGCGTGCTAAATGAGCAGTCAGAGTCCGATTTCAACACAGCCGGGCCGACGCGCAGCCGATCCTGATAGGTTCTCAGGCGCGCAGGGTGCGCTTCTCGATCCGCTTCTCGAAACTGCCCTGAATGATGCGATCGACGTAGATGCCTGGGGTGTGGATGTGTGCCGGGTCGAGCTCGCCGGGTTCGACGATTTCCTCCACCTCGACCACGGTGATGCGCCCGGCGGTGGCCACCAGCGGGTTGAAGTTCTGCGCGGTGTGGCGATAGATCACGTTGCCGAAGTGGTCGGCCTTCCAGCCTTTGACGATGGCGAAGTCGCCGGTGATGGCCGGCTCGAGGATGTAATGGCGACCATTGAATTCGCGCGCTTCCTTGCCTTCGGCGACCGGGGTGCCGTAGCCGGTGGCGGTGAAGAAGGCCGGGATACCGGCGCCACCGGCGCGCAGCTTCTCCGCCAGGGTGCCTTGCGGAGTGAGTTCGACCTCCAGTTCGCCATTGAGCAACTGCCGCTCGAACAGGGCGTTCTCGCCTACGTAGGAGGCGATCATCTTGCGGATCTGGCGGTCTTCGAGCAGCACGCCGAGGCCGAAACCATCGACCCCGCAGTTGTTCGAGACCACGGTCAGGCCACGCACGCCGAGGCGGCGGATTTCGCCAATCAGGTTCTCCGGGATGCCGCACAGGCCGAAGCCGCCGGCCAGCACGGTCATGTTGTCGGCCAGGCCGGCCAGGGCCTCTGCGTAACTGCCTACCCGCTTGTCGAGTCCACTCATATCGCTGCGCCTCTTGTAGTTATCGATTTGGCAGCCGTGCCGCCAGAAAGCAAGTGAGAGCTTCACCCCCTACGATTGATTTGTTAAGTTTGTTTTTCTAAGCCATTAATCAGAATTACAAACCAATGACCGTCAAGCAATTGCGCGCCTTCCTCGCCGTGGCCCAGAGCCTGAGCTTCGTCCAGGCTTGCGCGCGCCTGCATCTGTCGCAGCCGGCGCTGAGCCTGGCAATCAAGAACCTGGAAGAATCCCTCGGCGGCCCTTTGCTGGTGCGGACCACCCGCAGTGTCAGCCTGACCCCCGAAGGCGAACTCCTGCTGCCGATCGCCCGGCGCCTGCTGGCCGATTGGGACAACACCGAGGAGTTGCTGCGCCAGCACTTCACCCTGCAACTGGGCAAGGTTGCCATCGCCGCCATGCCCTCCTTCGCCGGCACCCTGCTGCCGGTGGCGCTCAAGGCGTTTCGTACGCGGCATCCGAAGGTCAATGTGGCGGTGCATGACGTCATCAATGAACAGGTGCTGGAGATGCTGCGCAACCGCCGGGTCGAACTGGGCATCGCCTTCGAACCGCAGTCGCTCGACGGCCTGGAGTTCATCCCCTTCTACACCGACCGCTTCGTCGCGGTGGTACCGGCCGACTGCGCACTGGCCGAGCGCTCCGAGCTGAGCTGGGCGGCGCTGCTGCAGGAGAGCTTTATCACCCTGCAACGCCCCTCGGCGGTGCGCCTGCTCTTGGAGGAAAGCATCGCGGCTCAGCATGGCAAACTGCCGGTGGCCTTTGAGAGCCACCAGCTGGTGACCGTCGGCCGCATGGTCGCCCAGGGCCTCGGCGTGAGCGCGGTGCCGAGCCTGTGCATCCAGCAGATGGAGGAACTGGGCGCCCGTTGCATCGTCCTCTCCGAACCGCGGGTGGAACGCCGCGTCGGCCTGCTGCGCCTGGCCGGGCACGAGTTGTCGAGCGCGGCCCAGGCCCTCAGCGATGTGCTGCTGCACGTCACGGACTGGAACAGCCTGAATCTTCCGCTGGTCGAAACAGCGTCGGACGGCAACTGACGGCGCCCGCCAGGCAACGCCGCCGACTGCGTGCCATTATGTAATGGCGCCTCATGCAACCGCCCGTGGCCTGCGGCTGCCGATTATTCAGCGGCGCTGGGAGGACAGATGAATCAAGCCCTTTGGACCCCGTCCCCAGAGCGCGTGGCCGCCACCCGACTGGACGCCTTTCGCCGCTTCGTCAACCAGCGCCACGGCCTCGAACTGACCGACTACCCGGCCCTGCACGCCTGGAGCGTGGCGGCGCGCGAGGCTTTCTGGCAGGCCATCGTCGACTTTTTCGCGATTCGCTTTGCCGAGCAGCCCCATGCCGTACTCGAGGAAGGCCTGCGCATGCCCAGCGCCCGCTGGTTCCCCGGCGCCGACCTCAACTTCGCCGAGCACCTGCTGCGCCGCCGCGACGACCACCCGGCCCTGGTCGCCATCGGCGAGGACGGCTCGCGCGAGCAGCTCAGCTATGCCGAGCTGGCTGCCCATGTCGCCGGCCTGCAACAGAGCCTCAAGGCTGCCGGGGTCGGTGTCGGCGACCGCGTCTCCGCCTGCATGCCCAACACCTGGCAGACCGTGGTCGGCATGCTCGCCACGACCAGCCTGGGCGCCACCTGGTCGAGCTGCTCGCCGGACTTCGGTACCCAGGGGGTGATCGACCGCTTCGGCCAGATCGAACCCAGGGTGCTGATCGCCGCCGCCGGCTACCGCTACGCCGGCAAGAACCTCGACCTGACCGACAAGCTCAACGAGATTCTCGAACGCCTGCCCTCGCTCGAGCAGCTGGTGGTGGTGCCCTACTCGCGGCCCCAGGCCAAGGCCGAGGACTTTACCACCGCCGCCGAAGTCGCCTTGTGGAGCGATTTCTACCAGGCCGGCGGCGAGCCGCAATTCACCGCGGTGCCCTTCGAGCAGCCGCTGTACATCCTCTATTCCAGCGGCACCACCGGCGTGCCCAAGTGCATCGTCCATGGCGTCGGCGGCACCCTGCTGCAGCACGTCAAGGAGCTGGGCCTGCACACCGACCTGCACGACAGCGACACGCTGTTCTACTACACCACCTGCGGCTGGATGATGTGGAACTGGCTGGTTTCCGGGTTGGCCCTGGGCGCGACCCTGGTGCTGTACGACGGCTCGCCCTTCCACCCAGGCCCCGAGCGCCTGATCGACCTGATCGACAGCGAGTCCATCAGCATCTTCGGCACCAGCGCCAAGTACCTCGCCGCCCTGGAGAAGGCCGGCGCCCGGCCCGGCAGCAGCCACAAGCTGGAGCGCCTGAAGACCATCCTGTCGACCGGCTCGCCGCTGGCCCACGAGAGCTTCGAGTACGTCTACCGCGAGATCAAGGCGCAGCTGTGCCTGTCGTCGATCTCCGGCGGCACCGACATCGTCTCCTGCTTCGTCCTGGGCAACCCGGTGCTGCCGGTGTGGCGCGGCGAGCTGCAGTGCAAGGGCCTGGGCATGGACGTGCAGGTGTGGAACGAGGCCGGCCAGGCGGTGATCGGCGAGAAAGGCGAACTGGTCTGCGTCAAACATTTTCCCTCGATGCCGGTGGGCTTCTGGAACGATCCCGACGACGAGAAGTTCAGGGCCGCCTACTTCGAGTCCTTCCCCGGCGTCTGGGCCCACGGCGACTATGCCGAGGAAACCGTGCACGGCGGCCTGGTGATCCACGGCCGCTCCGACGCCGTGCTCAACCCCGGCGGCGTGCGCATCGGCACCGCCGAGATCTACCGCCAGGTGGAAAAGGTCGAGGAGGTGCTGGAATCCATCGCCATCGGCCAGGACTGGGACGACGACGTGCGCGTGGTGCTGTTCGTCCGCCTGCGCGAAGGCGTGGCGCTCACCGACGAACTGCAGGCGCGCATCCGCCAGGTGATCCGCGCCAACACCACGCCGCGCCATGTGCCGGCCAAGATCATCGCCGTGGCCGATATCCCCCGCACCATCAGCGGCAAGATCGTCGAACTGGCGGTGCGCAAGGTGGTGCACGGCCAGCCGGTGAAGAACACCGACGCCCTGGCCAACCCCGAGGCGCTGGAGCTGTACAAGGACCTGCCGGAACTGCAGCGCTGAGCGATCGACAGCGCCGGCGAGATCGCCTGGCGTCGAACACCAGACAACTTGCGCGCGGCGCGTGCCGCGCCCTTGGCCAATGGACAAAGACCGTGCACAGTCCCGAATACAAGATCAGAACCATGACCCGCGCCGAAGTCGATATCGCCATCGACTGGGCCGCCGCCGAAGGCTGGAACCCGGGCCTGCATGATGCGGACTGTTTCTATGCGGCCGACCCCAATGGATTCCTCATCGGCCTGCTGAGCGATGAGCCCATCGCGGTCATTTCGGTGGTGAAGTACGACGATCACTTCGGCTTCCTCGGCTGCTACATCGTCAAACCCGGATACCGGGGCCAGGGCTATGGCAAGCAGATCTGGAATGCCGGCCTGGCCTACCTTCGCGGCTGCAGCATCGGCCTGGACGGTGTGGTGGAGCAGCAGAGCAGATACATGAAATCCGGGTTCATCCTCGCCCATGCCAACGCGCGCTACCAGGGGCGCGCGGGTGGGGAGGTTGCAGCCGATGCGCAGATAGTGCCCCTGGCCACCCTACCCTTTGCCGACCTGATCGCCTACGACCGGCCGCTGTTTCCCGCCGATCGCAGCGCGTTTCTGCGCAGCTGGATCGACCAGCCCGAGGGTATTGCGCTCGGCATCCTCCAGGCGGGCGAACTGGCCGGCTACGCCGTGCTGCGCAGGTGCCGCAACGGATTCAAGATAGGCCCGCTGTTCGCCGACACGGCCGAACTGGCGGAGCGCTTGTTCCTCGCGTTGAAAGCACGCGCCCCCGCAGGTGCGGATATTTTTCTGGATGCCCCGGCGGCGAACGCCGCGGCGGTCGATATGGCCCAGCGACACGGCATGACGGTATGCTTCGAGACGGCCCGCATGTACCTGGGCACCCGCCCGGAACTGCCGATCGAGCGGGTATTCGGCGTCACCAGCTTCGAACTCGGCTAGACCGCGGAGACTGTCGGCCGGCAAATGCAACTCGCACTATCACGTCAGGGATGAACAGATGCAGCGCAGCTACCACCTCGCCCAGGTCAATCTCGCCAAGGCCCTGGCCCCGCTCGACTCGCCGCCGATGCAGGGCTTCGTCGAGCAACTCGATCATGTCAACCAGCTGGCCGAGGCCAGTGCCGGCTTCGTCTGGCGCCTGCAGACCGATGCGGGCGACGCCACCGCCCTGCAGCCCGACGAGGACGAACGGATCATCGTCAACCTGTCCGTCTGGGACTCGCTCGAGGCGCTGAAGACCTTCGTCTACAGCGGCGAGCACCTGGGCCTGCTGCGCAACAAGAAGCACTGGTTCGAGAGGCCCGACGCGCCCATCCTGGCCCTCTGGTGGGCATCGGCCCGACCTCGACGAGGCCAAGCAGACCCTGGCGCGCCTGCGGGCCCAGAGCCCAGAGCCCGTCGGCGCAGGCCTTCAGCTTCGCCGCGCCGTTCCCGCCACCGCAGCAGCGTGCGACCATTCCCGAGACGCAGGCCTGAGCGCCTGCCTCGCCGCCCAATAGACAACCACCTGATCACTGCCAAGGAGAGCCCATGCAACTGATCGGAATGCTCGATTCGCCCTATGTCCGCCGCGTCGCCATCTCGCTGCAGCGGCTCGGGCTGCCCTTCGAACACCGCGCCCTCTCGGTGTTCAGCAGCTACGCCCAGTTCAGCCAGATCAACCCGGTGGTCAAGGCCCCGTCGCTGGTGTGCGCCGACGGCAGCGTGCTGATGGATTCGACCCTTATCCTCGACCTCGCCGAGCACCTGGCCGGCCCCGACAGATCCTTGATGCCCAGCGGCATCGGCGAGCGCCAACAGGCGCTGCGCATCATCGGCCTGGCCCTGGCGGCCTGCGAGAAGAGCGTGCAGGTGGTCTACGAGCGCAACCTGCGCCCGGCGGACAAACAGCACCAGCCCTGGCTGGAGCGGGTGACCGAGCAGCTGCTGCAGGCCTACGCGGCCTTGGAGGCCGAACTGATCCGCGCGCCCCTGGCGTACGAGCGCCACAGCATCGACCAGGCGGGGATCAGCACCGCGGTCGCCTGGCGTTTCACCCAGGCGATGCTGCCGGACCTGGTCCCGGCCGCGCAATTTCCGGCCCTGCAGCAATTCTCCGCCAGCGCCGAAGCCTTGCCGGAATTCGCCGCGGCGCCCCATGGACTGGGCACCTACCCGGCCGGCGACTGAAGTCCCCACCACCAGCAAGGAGCAGCACCATGGCAGGCCAGTACCCCGACAAGATCAAGACCCTCCCGCTGTTCGATGGCCGCTTCGACGCCTACAAGCTCGAGGCCAGCGGCAGCGATGTGCTGTTCGCCTCCTATCCGGCCGGCACCAGCATCCCAGCCCATGCCCATGACACCGACAACTACGGGGTGATCACCCGCGGCGCGCTGATCCTGACCACCCAGGGCTCGACCCGCGTATACGGTGTCGGCCAGTGGTACCACGTGCCGGCCGGCGTCGAGCATGCCGCCGAGTTCGCCGAGGACACCGACGAAATCGAATTCTGGTTCAAGCCCGGCGCTTGAGCCCGGCCCAGGAGAGATCCCATGCAATGGAACGCACTGGTCCCCGAACTGCTGGTCGTGGACTATCCGGCCGCCAAGGCCTTCTACCGCGAGGTCTTCGGCTTCCAGCTGCGCTTCGAGCGCGCCGAGGACCGCTTCGGCTACTTCGAGCGCGAAGGCGCGCAACTGATGCTGCTGCAGGCGCCCGGAGCGGTCAGCTGCGGACTGGATCAGCCCGGCCCCAAGGGCAAGGGTCTGCACTTTCAGGTTGAAGTCGCCGCACTGGACCAGCTGCTCGCCCGCCTGGAGGCGGCGGGCATCGCCCTGAGCAGCCCGGTCGGCGAGTCCTGGTACCGGGTCGAAGACTGCGAGCACGGACAGCGCGAGTTCTTCGTCGCCGACCTCGACGGCTATCTGTTCAGGTTCTTCCAGTACCTCGGCGAACGTCCCGCCCGCGGCAAGACTTGCAGCGAGGCGCTGGCCGATACCGGCGGCGTCCGTCCCTAGCGCAAAGGAGGCATCCGCTTGTCCATCATCAGCACCTGGCTAATAACCGCCAGCGCCGCAATCATTGGGCTGCTTGGCCTGCTGCATCTGCTCTTCACCTTCCGGGGAGACAAGCTGGCCCCACGCGATGAGTCGCTACGCGGCCGGATGCAGGCCGTCTCACCGCGGATCAGCCGCGAAACCAGCATGTGGCAGGCCTGGATTGGCTTCAACGCCAGCCACAGCTTCGGCGCCCTGCTGTTCGGCGCCCTCTACGGCTACCTGGCACTGGTGCACGGCGCCGTGCTCGGCCAGTCGCCGTTTCTGCTGCTGCTCGGGCAACTGCTGTTGCTGGGCTACCTGGGGCTGGCCTGGCGCTACTGGTTCAGCGTGCCACGCCGCGCCATCCTGCTGAGCACGGCTCTGTATACGCTGGGGCTGCTGCTCCACTGGAGCTGAGCCCCCAGCGTTTACGCCCCCATGCGGCCCGGGTCTTCCGGCTCCGGGTCTTCGGCAATGTCTTCCAGGGTCAGCTCCATGCCCCAGCTGGGCGCGGCCGCCGGCTCCGGCGCCTTGACCGGCGTATCGGCTGCCGCGGCGGCTGGCTGGTTGGCCGGGTTTTCCCGGTGCAGCTTGAGCTTGAGGCGCACGTTGTTCGCCGAGTCGGCGTTCTTCACCGCCTCGTCCTCGCTGATGGCGCCCTCGTGGACCAGGTCGATCAACGCCATGTCGAAGGTCTGCATGCCCAGGTTCTTCGACTTCTCCATGGTCTCCTTGATCTCGGAGAACTCGTTGCGCTTGATCAGGTCGCGGATGGTCGGCGTGCCGAGCAGCACTTCCACGGCGGCGCGACGCTTGCCGTCGGTGGTCTTGACCAGGCGCTGGGAGACGAAGGCCTTGAGGTTGTTGCCCAGGTCGTTGAGCAGCTGCGGACGGCGGTCTTCCGGGAAGAAGTTGATGATGCGGTCCAGCGCCTGGTTGGCGTTGTTGGCATGCAGGGTGGAAATCGCCAGGTGGCCGGTGTCGGCGAACGCCAGGGCGTGCTCCATGGTCTCGCGGTCGCGGATCTCGCCGATCAGGATCACGTCCGGCGCCTGACGCAGGGTGTTCTTCAGCGCCGCGTGGAAGCTGCGGGTGTCCACGCCGACCTCGCGCTGGTTGATGATCGATTTCTTGTGCCGGTGCACGTACTCGACCGGGTCTTCGATGGTGATGATATGGCCGCCTGCATTGCGGTTGCGGTAGTCGATCAGCGCCGCCAGGGAGGTGGACTTGCCCGAGCCGGTGCCGCCGACGAAGAGCACCAGGCCGCGTTTCTCCATCACGGTACCGAGCAACACCTCGGGCAGCTTCAGGTCTTCGAACTTGGGGATGTCCAGCTTGATGTTGCGCGCGACTATGGACACCTCGTTGCGCTGCTTGAAGATATTGATGCGAAAGCGGCCAACGCCGGCCAGGGAAATCGCCAGGTTCATCTCCAGCTCGCGCTCGAACTCCTCGCGCTGCGCGACGTCCATCACCGCGTCGGCGATGGCGGCCACCTCACCGGGTTTCAAGGGCTCCTGGCTCAGCGCCTTGAGTACGCCATTGAACTTGGCGCACGGTGGCGCACCGGTGGACAGGTACAGATCGGAACCATCCTGGCTGGCCAGGATTTTCAGCATTGAGTGGATATCCATGAACAGCGCTTCCGTCGAGTGGATTTAATACCTTAGGCCAGGATTCAACCCTAACCCTGGCGAATCGGAAAGTCTTAAAAGTGGCGTCATTCTGCTGGCGCAACGAATACTGGCACAATACGCACCCGGTAAAAATGAGGACCCCATCATGGCAAAGGCAATGGCCCGCCACATTCTGGTGAAAACCGAAGCAGAAGCCGCCGCATTGAAGAAGCGCATCGCCGCCGGCGAAGCCTTCGATATGCTGGCACGCAAGCACTCCACCTGCCCGTCCGGCAAGCGTGGCGGCGATCTGGGCGAGGTGCGCCCCGGGCAGATGGTGCGGGCAATCGATCAGGTCATCTTCAACAAACCCCTGCGCGAGGTGCATGGCCCGGTGAAGAGCCAGTTCGGCTATCACCTGGTGCAGGTGTTCTATCGCGACTGATGCCGGCAGATAACCCGGCAAATCCATCCCATCCGTCCTCCCGACTGCCTTGCCGAGCCAGAAAGCTGTACAATCTTGCCCCTTTCGCGCTCCCGCGCTCGCTTTCTGGACAACGATTTGTGATCTCCACCGCCAACATCACCATGCAATTCGGGGCCAAACCCCTGTTCGAGAACGTTTCCGTCAAGTTCGGCGGCGGCAACCGCTACGGCCTGATCGGGGCGAACGGCTGCGGCAAGTCGACCTTCATGAAAATTCTCGGCGACGACCTGGAGCCGAGTGGTGGTCAGGTGATGCTGGAGCCGAACGTGCGCCTGGGCAAACTGCGCCAGGATCAGTTCGCCTACGAAGAGTTCAGCGTGATCGATACCGTGATCATGGGTCATGAAGAACTCTGGGCAGTCAAAGCCGAGCGCGACCGCATCTATTCGCTGCCGGAAATGAGCGAGGCCGACGGCATGGCCGTGGCCGAGCTGGAAACCGATTTTGCCGAAATGGACGGCTACACCGCCGAATCCCGCGCTGGCGAGCTGCTGATGGGCCTGGGCATTCCGCTGGCCCAGCATTTCGGCCCGATGAGCGAAGTCGCCCCCGGTTGGAAGCTGCGCGTGCTGCTGGCCCAGGCGCTGTTCTCGGATCCGGAAGTGTTGCTGCTCGACGAGCCGACCAACCACCTGGACATCAACACCATCCGCTGGCTGGAAAACATCCTGACCCAGCGCAACAGCACCATGATCATCATTTCCCACGACCGCCACTTCCTCAACAGTGTGTGCACCCACATGGCGGATCTGGATTACTGCGAACTGCGCCTGTTCCCGGGCAACTACGACGAGTACATGACCGCGGCCACCCAGTCGCGCGAGCAACTGCTGTCGGACAACGCCAAGAAGAAGGCCCAGATCAACGAGCTGCAGTCCTTCGTCAGCCGCTTCTCGGCCAACGCCTCGAAAGCCAAGCAGGCCACCTCGCGCGCCAAGCAGATCGACAAGATCCAGCTGGCCGAGGTCAAGCCGTCGAGCCGGATCAGCCCGTTCATCCGCTTCGAGCAAAACAAGAAGCTGCACCGCCAGGCCGTGATCGTCGACAGCATGGCCAAGGGCTTCGACGGCAAGCCGCTGTTCGAAAACTTCAGCTTCACCGTCGAGGCCGGCGAGCGCGTGGCCATCATCGGCCCCAACGGCATCGGCAAGACCACCCTGCTGCGCACCCTGGTCGGCGAACTGTACCCGGATGCCGGTACGGTCAAATGGACCGAAAGCGCCGAGCTGGGCTACTACGCCCAGGATCACGCCTCCGACTTCGAAGACGAGAGCAACCTGTTCGACTGGATGGGTCGCTGGACCCAGGGCGGCGAGCAGCTGGTACGCGGCACCCTCGGCCGCATGCTGTTCTCCAACGACGAGATCCTCAAGTCGGTGAAGGTGATTTCCGGTGGCGAACAGGGCCGCATGCTGTTCGGCAAGCTGATCCTGCAAAAGCCCAACGTGCTGGTGATGGACGAACCGACCAACCACCTCGACATGGAATCCATCGAGGCGCTCAACCTGGCGCTGGAGAACTACCCGGGCACGCTAATCTTCGTCAGCCATGACCGCGAGTTCGTCGGTTCCCTGGCCACGCGCATCATCGAACTCTCCGCCAGCGGCGTAGTCGACTTCAGCGGCAGCTACGACGACTACCTGCGCAGCCAGGGCCTGATCGCCTGATCGCCTGATCGCCTGATCGCCTGATCCAGACAGCCTGAGCCGTTGAGTCGCAAGCTGTTTAACTGTTGTTTTATAGACCGCACTCCGCCTTGTATCAGCCGACAGGACAGGCAACCCCTGGCTCCGCAAGGCGGGGTGCACGACAGCACTCTGGCGAAGCGGCGGGCACAGCCCCCCCGCTCACCTGCTGCAAGCGAAAATAACCTCAGGCAGCCGGCTGGCCATACCCGGCCGCGCTGCGATGCTTCCGTCGGTCGTGATCAGCGGCGTGCCAATCTCCTTGGGTAGCCCGGATAAACCGCGGGACGCGGTGCAATCCGGGAGAGCGCCCGCGGATTGCGCTGGCGCTTATTCGGCTACGCGAACACAGAGGCAACGGACACTCACCTGGCAGAGGCCGCCCAGCCACTAAGTTCGCGGATAAACCCGCTTCTACAGGGAGGCGCTGAACCAATGGTGCACTGCCTGCCGCGGGCAGAGCCTACGGATCGCCCCCCAGATCAGCGCACCAACAAAAAGCCCCGCACTAGGCGGGGCTCGGGTTCAGCTCAGGCGCGTCTCAGAGCATGCAGACGCCGGGCTGGGTGCTTTGTGCCAGGTCCATCAGTTCACGGCTGGCGACCGCATACATGGCGTAATCGGTACCTGTCGCCGCACGCAACTCGGCGAGCATGAATTTCCAGCGATCGACCAACAGACTATGCTGCTCCAGCCAGACCGCCACCCGCTCCTCGATCTTCTCCGGCCCTTCGATCATCTGCAGCACCGAAACGGTAATCGCCCGCTGCTGCCAGTCCAGGTCGTCGCGAAAGGCTTCCCGGGCCAGGGCCTGCCAGTTGTTTTCCACCGTCAGGCTGGTGATCTGCTGCAGGTACCAGGATAGCCCCAGCGAGCCGCCAACCGCGAAGTAGGACTCGGCCACCTTGTCCGGCTCCTGGGCGGTGACATCCGAGGCTTCGATGATCGGCAATAGGGTATACAGATGGCTGGTGCCGGCCACCATGCGCGCCAGCACCTCAGGCACACCGGCCTCCGTATAGGCCTGGAAACGCGCCAGCCACTGCTCACGGGCCGGGCCTTCGAGCAGTTCGTCGAGGCCCATGGTCAGTGCTTCGATACGCGGCGCGAAATGCGCGACGTCGTGCGCGGCATCCAGCTCATTGCGCCGGTTACGCAGGAACCAGCGGGTGGCCCGGCGACCCAGGCGCATCAGTTCGTCCATCATCTGCAGTTGCAGCTCGGCCGGCACCTGGTAGTCCAGCGCCTCGATCTGCTGCCACCAGTGCGGCAGACGGAACACATCGCGCACGACCACATAGGCCCTGGCGACGTTGGCCGAGCTCATGCCGGTGGATTCCTTCAGGCGCTGCACGAAGGTGATGCCCATGTGGTTGATCAGGTCGTTGGCGATCTGCGTGCTGATGATTTCGCGCTTGAGGCGATGGCGACGCATCTGCTCGCCGAACTTCTTCGCCAGCAACGGCGGGAAGGCGGTCTCCATCTCGCGGGCCAGGTACTCATCGTCCGGCACCTGGGATTTGAGCAGCGACTCCTTCAGGTCGATCTTGCTGTAGGAGATCAGTACCGACAGCTCGGGACGGGTCAGGCCCTGGCCTTTGGCGGCACGCTCGTTGAGCTCGTCGTCCGAGGGCAGGAATTCCAGGGCGCGATCCAGCTTGCCCGCCGCCTCCAGCCCCGCCATTACCCGTTTGTACTCGCCCTGACGCTCGCGCGCGCGGCGTTCGGCCAGCGACAGCGCCTGGGTCTGCTTGTAGTTGTTGCCCAGCACCAGGCCACCCACCGCATCGGTCATCTCGACCAGCAGCTTGTTGCGCTGCTTGCCGGTCATGTCGCCGGCCGTGACGATCTCGTTGAGCAGGATCTTGATGTTTACTTCATGGTCGGAGCAATCCACCCCGGCGGCGTTATCGATGAAGTCGGTATAGCTCGCCCCGCCGCTGAGGCCGTATTCGACGCGGCCCAACTGGGTCATGCCGAGGTTGCCGCCCTCGCCGACGACTTTCGCCCGCAGCTCGCGGCCGTCGACGCGCAACGCATCGTTGGCCTTGTCGCCGACATCGGCGTGGCTTTCCTTGCTCGACTTGACGTAAGTGCCGATGCCGCCGTTCCAGACCAGATCGACCGGGGCCTTGAGCAAGGCGTTGAGCAGCTCGTTAGGCGCCAGCTTGTCGGCACTGATATCGAACCGCTCTTTCATTTCGCTACTGATGGGAATGCTCTTGGCGCTGCGCAGGAAGAGCCCACCGCCGGCGGAAATCAGCGAAGTGTCGTAATCCGACCAGCTCGAGCGTGGCAGGTCAAACAGGCGCTTGCGCTCGACGAAGCTCTTGGCCGCATCCGGGTTGGGATCGATGAAGATGTGCAGGTGGTTGAAGGCGGCGACCAGTTGCAGCGTCTCCGACAGCAGCATGCCGTTGCCGAATACGTCACCGGCCATGTCGCCGATGCCGATCACCGTGACGGGATCCTTCTGCACGTCGATGCCGCGCTCGCGGAAGTGGCGCTGCACCGAGACCCAGGCGCCCTTGGCGGTAATGCCCATGCCCTTGTGGTCGTAGCCGGCCGAACCGCCGGAAGCGAAGGCATCGCCCAGCCAGAAATCGTAATCGGCGGCGATGCCGTTGGCGATATCGGAGAAGGTCGCGGTGCCCTTGTCGGCGGCGACCACCAGGTAGGGGTCGTCCGCATCGTGGCGCACCACGTTGGCCGGCGGCACCACCTTGCCCTCCTTGAGGTTGTCGGTGATGTCGAGCAGGCCGCTGATGAAGATCCGGTAGCAGGCGATGCCCTCGGCCATGATCTCGTCACGCGAGCCGCCTAGCGGCATGCGCCGCGGCAGGAAGCCGCCCTTGGCGCCCATTGGCACGATCACGGCGTTCTTCACCTGCTGCGCCTTGACCAGACCGAGCACCTCGGTGCGGAAGTCTTCTTCACGATCCGACCAGCGCAGGCCGCCGCGAGCGACGTCGCCGAAACGCAGGTGCACACCTTCGACGCGCGGCGAGTAAACGAATACCTCGAACTTGGGCGTCGGCTTGGGAATATCCGGAATCGCCCGCGGATTGAGTTTGAAACTGAAGTAGGACTTCGCCGCGCCACTGGCATCGGTCTGATAGAAGTTGGTGCGCAGGGTGGCCTTGATCAGGTCCAGGTAGCGCCGCAGGATGCGGTCTTCGTTGAGCACCGGGACGTTGTCCAGCGCAGCCAGGATGGCCTGCTCCAGCTTGTGTTGCTTGCTCTCCAGATCTTCGGCGCCAAGCTTGCGCGCCAGATAGAAGCGGGTCCTGAACAGCCGCACCAGCTCTTTGGCGATGTTGGTGTGGTTGACCAGAGTACTGGCGATATAGCTGAGGCCGAAGCCCATGCGGATCTGCTTCAAATAACGCGCGTAGGCACGCAGCAACGCCACCTCACGCCAGGGCATGGCCGCGGTCAGCACCAGACGGTTGAAGGCATCGTTCTCGGCATTGCCGCCGACGATATTGATGAAGGCATCCTGCAGGGTGTCGTTGAGCTGCTGGATATCCACATCCAGGCCTTCGGCGTAGGTGAAGGCGAAATCGTGGATCCAGAACTCGCGGCCGCTCTGCTGGTGCAGGCGGTAGGGGAACTCGCCGAGCACGCGCAGGCCGAGGTTCTCCAGGATCGGCAAGACGTCCGACAGCGGCAGCGGCGTATCGGCATGGTACAGCTTGCAGTGCAGCTGCTGGCCGACCTGGGTCAGCGGCTGGTAGAAGCTCATCACCAGCGGATGCTCGCTGCTCAGGCTGAGCAGGTGTTGCATGTCGACCACCGCCGAATGCGGGGCGTGCCGCTCGCGGTAACCGGCCGGAAAGCCGCCGGGAAAATCCGCCAGCACATTGGTGCCCTGGGCCTCGCCGAAGCTTTCCACCATCATGCTGGCGTAATCGTCCTTCCACGAACGGCAGGCCTGGATCACTTCCTTCTCCAGGCGTAGCGGGTCGATCTGCACCTTGTTCTTCGGGTCGACGCGCAGGATGAACTGCACCCGCGCCAGCACCGATTCGGAGAAGAAGGTCCAGAACTCGCAATCGGCGGCCTGCAGGCGCTCCATCAGCAGTTGCTGGATCTTCAGACGGGTCTCGGTGGAGTAGACGTCGCGCGGCACATAGACCAGGCAGTAGCAGAAGCGGCCGTAAGGATCGCGGCGCAGGAACACCCGAATCTTGTTGCGCTCCTGGATCTGCACGATGGCCATGGCGGTGTTGAACAAGTCTTCCACCGGGGTCTGGAACAGGTCGTCGCGCGGCAGCACTTCCAGTACCTGGGCCAGTTCCTTGCCCAGGTGTGCCTTGCTGTCGAAACCGGCACGCTCCTCGATCACCGCCACCTTGCGGCGAATATAGGGGATGTTCCACACACTCACGGCATACACCGCCGAGGTGTACAGGCCCATGAAGCGGCATTCCTTGACCACCCGGCCCTTGCTGTCCAGTTCACGGATGGAGACGAAGTCCGGGTAGGCCGGACGGTGCACGCGGCTCGGCACCGCGGCCTTGGCGAAGGACAGCGGCAGCGGTTCGCGCAGGTAGCTGAGCGCCTCCGGGTCGATATGCAGGTCGTCGCTCTTCAGCCCGCTACGCAGGCGCTTGGACAGGCCGAGCAGGGACTGCTCGTCGTAGACGATGGTGCCGCCGTCCGGCGCATCGACCACGCTGAACTCTTCATAGCCGAGGAAGGTGAAATGGTCATCCAGCATCCAGCGCATGAACACCTTGATTTCTTCCAGCTCGGCGGCCTCGACCCCGAGTCCGGCCTGGCCTGGCTTGGCCTTGTCCAGCCAGGCCAGCAGCTCCTGGGCCTTGGCCTTCATCGGCTGGAAATCGGCGACGGCCAGACGCACTTCGGAGAAGACCTCGTGCAGGGCCTTTTCCAGGGTGCGCAGCTCGCCGGCGCTGGCGCAGCGATCGATCTCCAGGAACATCAGCGCTTCCTGCAGCACGTCCTTGCCCTGGGTGCCCTTGGGCAGGATCTCCAGCAGCTCGCCCTGCTTGTTGCGGCGCACGCTGAACACGGTGTTCTGCAGGGTGTGGATGCTGTAACCGCGGCGATTCAGCTCCATGCGCGCCGAATCGACCAGAAACGGAATGTCGCTGCGCAGGACTTCTATTGCGCTATGGGTGGACTGCCAGCCGTGCTTTTCGTAATCGGGATTGAAGGCGCGAATTTCAGTTTTGGCATGATCGAAGCGCTGCAACAGACGCCAGGATGACAGGGTGCAACCGACCAGGTCGGAGAGCCGCCGCTCGGTGAGTTCGTCAAGCGCGATGATGCCGAAAAATTGCTCGGCGAACAGCGCGACTTGTGGCAATGCTTGTTCACTGACGTGCTGCGCCAGGGCCGCTTGCAGTTGATGCTGGAAGTCGGCTTTGCTGGCCGCCGTAAAGAACGCCATGTTTATTATGCTCCGGTTGGCTTGAGATTCGATTAGCAGGCTTAGGGAAGTCGCGGGGCCTGCGCTTACGCCACAACATTAGTCCACGTGGCAATTGCTGCATTGAAAATGCTTGCCCCTTGGTTATGGCGCCATCAACGACTCGCTGGTCACATTTGCCGCATGAGCTTAACGACGGAACAGCTTGCAGCGCTTGCCAGGCTGCGACATTTTCTTTCAAGGCTGCTCCCCCGGCAGGCAAATGCGATGCAAAGAGGGCCATTCCTCCAACTGCAGCGTCAAGTGGCGGCTCGATCGCTGGCAATTGGCGTCGCAGCCCCCTTAGCCAAGACGAATTCAGGCGCCCCGCATCGCCTGTGGTAACAGCAGAACGATCTGCGGAAATGCAGTGATCAGGATCGCCGCCAGCACCAGCAGCAGGAAGAAGGGGAAGCTGGCCTTCGCTACTGTCCACATGTCATACCCCGTCAAGTTTTGAATGACGAACAGATTGAAGCCCACCGGCGGGGTGATCTGCGCCATCTCGACCACCAGGATGAGGAAGATCCCAAACCATAGTAGGTCGATACCCGCCGCCTGCACCGCAGGCAGCACCACCGCCGTGGTCAGCAGGATGATCGAAATACCATCGAGAAAGCAGCCCAGGACGATAAACAACACGGTCAACGCCAACAGCAGTAAATAGGGCGACAGTTGCTTGGCGATGATCCAATCAGCCAGCGCCGAAGGTAGTCCGGTGAAACTCATGGCCGACGTCAGGTAAGCGGCCCCCAGCAAAATGAAAAAGATCATGCACGATGTGCAAACCGCGCCCATCAGACTCGCCATGAAGGTCTTGCGGCTCAGTGAGCCGGAACACAAGGCAATCAGCAATGCACCGATAACCCCAACCGCCGCCGCTTCAGTCGCAGTAGCAAAGCCGGCATAGATCGAGCCGATCACTGCCATGATTAACAGCACCACGGGAATCAGCAACTTGGAACCCCGCAGCTTCTGCATAAATGGCAGGGCTTCGGTTTCTTCCGGCAGCTTGTCGCGATTGAACATCGCCCAGAGCATCAGAAAGCCACTGAAAATCGCCAACAACAGCAGACCCGGTAGGATGCCGGCGATGAACAGTCGGGAGATGGACACCTGCGCAGCCACGCCATAAACGATCATCATGATCGAAGGCGGAATCAACAGGCCCAAGGTGCCGGCACCCGCCAGCGACCCCATGGCAATGTTGTCCGGATAGCCGCGAGACTTCAGCTCCGGCAGGGAAATCCGGCCGATGGTCGCCGCCGTGGCCGCAGACGAACCACTGACCGCCGCAAAGATGCCGCAACCGACCACATTGACATGCAGCAGGCGTCCCGGTAGCCCACGCATCCACGGCGACAGACCATTGAACATGTCTTCCGAAAGCCGTGTGCGATATAGGATCTCGCCCATCCAGATGAACAACGGCAATGCCGTCAGCGTCCAGCTGGCACTGGAAGCCCAACTGGTGGAAGCGAGAATAGAGCCCGCCGGCGCGCCGCCGAACAGCTCCATACCGATGATACCGACGCCGATCAGCGACAGCGCGACCCATACTCCCCCACCAAGCAGCGCAAACAACGCCACTAACAGAGTGACTGAAATTATTGTGTGTTCCATGGCTAGCTCACTGATGCGGTGCGGACATAACCGCAGAAAAGAAGAACGTCTCGGATAGCGCTCATTCGCTCATCGCGACGCTGACCTCGGCGATCTCGAAACGCCGCCCCAGGCATACCAGTACCAAGCGCTCGGCCATCGCGATGACCAAAATGAGGGTGCCGAGCAGCATCGACAGCTGCGGTAGCCACATTGGAATGGGCAGCAGGCCCGACGACACTTCGTTGAACTCGTAAGACTCGATCACGAACAGGGTGCAGTACCATGCCAGATAGGCGGCGATCGACAGCCCGATAAACGTGCTCAGTAGGTCGGCAAAAAAACGCCCACGCACCGGTAACAGCTTCCATAGCATTTCGACGCGCACGTGTGCCCCACGCTGCAAGGCATAAGGCAACCCCAGGAAGCCTGAGGCAGCCATGGAGTAAGCAGCAAACTCATCCGCCGAAGGCACCATCGTCCCCAGCTGACGCGCGATGATCTGCACGACGACCAACAGGCAGATCAGGACGAGAAACACACCGGACAGCCATCCAGATAGGGTGTAAAGCTTATGCAATGGCGTCATGATCAAGACTCCCCTGATCGCTGGTAGAGATACCGGGGTTCAACGCGCACTGCATCCACAAATGCTCGTTAACCCCGACGACTTGAGCCGACGAGGTCAGTTCTTGTACGCGTCGATGATCGCCTTACCGTCGGCGCCGGATTTGTGCAGCCATTCATCGACCATGGTTTGACCGATTGTCTCGAAGCCGGCCTCGACTGCCCCAGGCGCGCTTTCAGCGACCTGCATTCCGTGATCGGCGAGGGTCTTCACCAACTTGCTGGTCTCCTCCTGAGAGATCGCCCAACCGCGCGTTTCCGCACGCGCAGCGGCCTCTAGCACAGCCTTTTGCGAAGTTTCCGGCAGACGATTGAAGGCACGCGCATTGACGATTACGAAGTTCTTCGGAATGAACGCTTTGACATCATAGTAGTAGCTGACGAAATCCCAGGCCTGCGAGTCCACGCCGGTTGTAGGCGAAGTCAACATGCCGCTGATCATGCCGGTACTGAACGCCTGAGGGATTTCACCGGTTTGGATAACCGTCGGAATAGCCCCCATCAGCTCGGCCATGCGCGAGGTCGCTGGATTGTAGGCCCGAAATTTCATGCCCTTGAAGTCACCCATACTACTGATCGGGGTCTTGCTGTAGATACTCTGCGGCGACCAGGGCATGGCATAGAGCAGTTTGATGCCCTGCTTGGCAAGACGTGCTTCCACCGCGGGGCGACTGACCGCCCAGAGCTTCTGCGCATCACTGTAATTGCGCACGAGGAATGGCACGCTGTCCACTTCATAGATCGGGTCTTCGTTGCCCAATACCGACATCAGCACGTCGCCAACCTGAACCTGACCGGTCTGCACCGCGCGTTTGACCTCGGGGCGTTTGAACAGCACCGAGTTGGCATGGATGCGTATCTGCAACTCGCCAGCGGTGGCGGTTTCGACATCTTCGGAGAAGTCCTTGGCCACCGTGGTGATGAAGTTGCCGTCGGGCTGTTCGACCGTCATGTTCCAGCGCTCGGCGGCCTGTGTGGACAACGCAGCAATGCTCAAGGCGCAGGCCAGAGCCGATAGTGCGCAGCGAAACGAAGTGCTTTTCATGAGTTTCTCCAGGTTATTGTTGTAGGCGCTACGGTCTGTGCCGGCGCTTGAGGGAAAACGCCCCGAGTCTTGTTGAATAGGCAACGCCTGTCCAACTAGAAAAACCGGGAACGCATGATCAGAAATTGTTATGAGACGAAACAAGGCAAGAGCAGAACGCGCGTACCATCGATTTGCCGCGCACCGGATCAATGATCCAGTGCCCTCCCTTTTACCGTGGCCCTCCCTTTTACTGCGAAGTCGATGGGAGGATTGCAGTAGTGGCTACAGCGCCCTGAGACACCGAGCAGAAATCCGCGTAACAGTGCTTCGCTTGTCCTCTCAGCGAACGCCTCGTCACGGCCGGTAGCGGCGACGCCGGCACAAGCGACTCAGTCCGTCCGGTGCTCCACAGCAGGGATCGTCAGCACAACCATGGCTTCGCCCATCTGCTCGCCGTACTCGCAGAGTACTTCACAGGCGAGCGCTATTATGTCTTCGTTCAACTCGAGGCCAGCGCCGGTGCGCCACGTGGCGACCATGCCAAGTGGCGACGGTTGCGGTACGTCATCGAGGATGGTCAGCACACCCTGCTTCAGCTCTTCGCTGACCAAGGCCGCCGGTAACGCGCCGATGCCGAAACCGTCACGCACTAAACGTGTCATGGCCGCCACGGAGTTCACGCAACTGATCCGCGGCGCGCTGACATTGCCAGCGTGCAGCAGGTTAAGGATGTCCTGGTGCGGGCGGGAATTCTTCGAGAAGGTGATGATGCGTTCTTTGGCCAATTCATCCATCGATGCATAGCCACGGTGATACAACGAGCCGGTCGGCACTATCCATTGCACCGGGAAGTTCGCCAGTTCCAGATTGCGCACACTGTCGCCGTTGACCATGTCGGTCTGCAAAATGATATCCAGATAGCCCTTCTGCAACTGATCGCAGAGATTACGCGCGGTATCGGCCGTCAGCTCGATTTCCACCCCCGGGTAGCGCTCCATGATCCTGGTCACGAAGGGGCTCAGCCAGGTGTGAATAACCGTGTCCATCGCCCCCACCCGGATGCGCCCCTGGATGTTGCCGGTATCGCTGATGGACTGCTTCAACGCCTGCATGGTGTCGATCATCCGCTCGGCGTACTCGAGCACCTTCTGCCCTTCCGGCGTCAGCGAAACGCCTTTGGAATCACGCAGAAACAAGCGCACCCCCAGCTCGTCTTCCAGCGCGGCAATACGACTTGAAATAGAGGCCTGGGTGCTGAACAACTTTTCTGCGGTGAGACGAAAGCTCTTCAGCCGCGCCACCCAGACAAAAGTCTCGAGAAATCTCAGGTTCATGGCCGATGGCACCCTCTGCGTAATGAAGTTCTGTTGCGGGTAGAACAAGACGCAATGATGCACGCGAAGCGGGCCGCACGCCAATTGCGTGCCTACCCCCTGAATGGCGTATTGGATTTTCTTATCGCCTGCCCCTGTTTTTTCTCGTTGGACGCTTACGCCTTCCTCTCCCAAGAATGCGCCGGCGGTATAGCAATCCCCAATAAAAACAAATACAGAACTGCGTCCTGCCCAGCAGCCGCCTCTGCGCTGCGTGCATGGCGTCCAGGAGATACTCCGGATGACCCCGAACAAACGTATAGCTGCCCTACTGATCGCCAGCAGCCTTCCCGCTCTGGCCTGCGCCGATTTCATCAGCGACAGCAAAGGCACCCTCGAGCTACGCAACTTTTACTTCAACCGTGATTTTCGCCAGCACAACGCACGCGACAAAGCGGAAGAATGGGCCCAGGGTTTTCTCCTGCGCCTGGAGTCTGGCTACACCGAAGGCACGGTAGGCATAGGCGTCGATGCGCTTGGCATGCTCGGTCTGAAGCTCGACTCCTCTGACGGCACCGCGGGCAGCGGCCTGCTACCGGCCGACCGCTCCGGCGGCTCGCAGGACGAGTACTCGAAGCTCGACCTGACGGCGAAATTCAGAGCATCCAAGAGCACCCTGCGAGTCGGCTCCCTGGCCTTTCGCAGCCCGATCGTTTCGTCGAACGACTCGCGCCTGCTCCCCGCATCGTTCCGCGGCGCACTGCTGAATGTGCAAGAGATCGACAAACTCACCCTGCAGGGCGGCAAGATCGATCGCATCAAGGCCAACAATTCGACCGACTACAGCGAGATGAGCGCCAACCGCATCGGCGGCAGCAGCGACTCGTTCGAATTTGCTGGCGGCGATTACAAACTGACCCCCGAGCTCAGCGCCGGCCTGCACTACGGCAATCTGCAAGACATCTACCAGCAGTACTACAGCACCTTGGTTTACCTCAAGCCACTGGGCGAAGGCCAGGCGCTCAAGACCGACCTGCGCTTTTCCAAGAGCCAGGAAGCTGGCAACTTCCGCGACATCGACAACCAGGCCTTCGGCGCCATGTTCACTTACACCCTCGGCGGCCATGCCTTCGGCGCCGGCTACCAGCGCATGAGCGGCGATGATCCATTTCCTTACATCGCCAGCAGCGACCCCTACCTAGTGAATTTCATCCAGATCAATGACTTCGCCAATATCGACGAACGCTCCTGGCAGGCGCGCTACGACTATAACTTCGCCTCAATTGGCGTACCCGGCCTGACGTTCATGAGCCGCTATGTCTCCGGCGACAACGTACAGGTTGGCGCCGGCAACGGAGGCAAGGAATGGGAGCGCAACACCGACATCGCGTATGTCGTCCAGCAAGGCCCGCTGAAGAACCTCGGCGTCAAATGGCGTAATGCGACCGTGCGCTCGAACTTCGGCAACGACCTGAACGAGAACCGCCTGATCCTCAGCTATAGCTTGGCGCTCTGGTAAAGCGCTGCACGGCCGACGGTCAGGCACCGTCGGCCCTTCTCCTGTTCCGCCAACTGCCTGCGGCGTTGGCGCTTTCGATGCTCAAGCTATCCAGTCACCGGCCGATGCCTGTAACTCATGCCCGAAGGTGGTGAGGAGTATCCATGCAGTTCTTCCTATCCTGGAAACAGAAGTTCCGTCTATTGATCGTCGTTACCCTGATCAGCCTGGGCCTGATGGCGGCCTCGTCGTTTTGGGCGAGCCAGCGATTGAGTACCTCTCTGCAAGCCCGCGCAGAAGCCACGGCCTACGCTGGCGCCTCCTTCGCGCTGATGAACGACTGGCTGAAACTCGGGCCCCTGCGCCAAACACTCACCCCCGAAACCCAAGACGCCTTCCCCCAGCGGCTGAACGCGCTCGAACAGCGCGCCGGACAGTTCGTCGCCCAGGCCCAAGGCCTGGGGCACAGCGTGATCGCCGAGAGCGCCAGGCAAATAGAGCAGCTGATCCTGGCCGAAACCGACTTGCAACGACAATGGCTGGAGCTGAGCCAGCAACTCGGCCTGAGCCCCTTCACCGGCAAGCGCCAGGCCCTGGCGAACAGCGCCGAGAAACTGGAGCCGATCACCATCGGTCTGATTCGCCCCTTTATCGCCGCTGCCCTGAGCAACCAACGCGACTACCTGGCGACCTTCGATAACGGCTACGCAGACAAGACCGAGGCGGCCATCGGCGACATGCAGGCCAAAATCGACGAACTGGACTGGCGAGAAAACCAGATTGGGCAGGCGGTCACAGGCTTTGCCGAGGCCTTTGCCCAGGCGCACGCACTGATCCAGCAGATCCGCGAGATCGACACGCAGCTGGCCAGCCTGGGTTGGCAGATCGAACAACGCATCGATGAGCAAAACCTCACGCTGAAAGACGGCTTGCTCACCTCCACCGCCCTGCAAGCACAACAAGCCCGCCGCGCTTCGCACTGGATCATGGGTCTGAGCTTCGTCGGCGTCGCGCTGTTCCTGCTGCTCACCCTGAGTCAGGCTTCGCGGACCCTGATGAGGCAACTGAACAATGTCACCCAACTCCTCACTCAGGTCGCCTCCGGCAACCTCACCGGCACACTGCCAGTCGGCCGCAACCCCAAGGACGAGTTCAACCAGCTGAGCGAGACGACCAACCGGATGATCCAGGGCATCGGCCGAATCGTCAGCCAGGTCATCGACGCCAACCGCGAACTGGCCCAACTGCACAGCCACCTCAGCGAGGCAATGCACCGCCTCGGCGAAAACAGCAGCCAGGTCGAAATACAGACCGAACAGGCCGCCTCGGCCTCGCAGCAGATATCGGCGACCATCAACGAGATGGCGCAACGCAGTTCCGACGTCGGCAACGCCACCCACACGGCCTACGACTCGGCCCGCATGGGCAGCAGCATCATCGACGCCAGCGTCGCGAGCATGGACCGGTTGTCGCAACTGATTCAGGCCACCCATGCACAGGTCGCCCTGCTCACTCAATCCAGCGAAAAGGTGGCCGGCATCATCGATGTGATCAACAGCCTGGCGGACCAGACCAATCTGCTCGCCTTGAATGCCGCCATCGAGGCCGCCCGTGCCGGCGATGCAGGACGTGGCTTCTCGGTGGTGGCCGACGAGGTGCGCTCACTGGCGCAGAAAACCGTCTCGGCCACCACCGACATCGCGCGCATCGTCGGCGAGTTCAAGCAACAGACGCAGAGTATGGATGAGCTGATGACCAGCGGGTTGTCCCTCGCCGCGGAAAGCGAGCGGCATACCGGACAGGTGGCGGGCGTCATCGAGCAGATCACCCAATCGATGGAGCGACTCAGCGGCGAGATGAATCAGGTCGTGGTGGCCATCGAGGAAATTTCCAGCAGCACCGAGGACATCGCCGGAAAGATGGAGGAAATCAACGTCCACACCGGCGAGACCAAGGGCCTGCGCCTGAACCTGGATCAACACACCC
>NZ_JBFIIG010000050.1:0-24719 GCF_041601375.1 Pseudomonas sp.
ACGGGCTCGCACGGCGATTCGTTCGGGTGATCGTGCGGCACATTGCTGATCCACGGCGTTCGCGCCACTAGCCGGGCCACGCGAATCGCGGCGCGTAACGATCACGACAAAGCGGGTCCTGGCCAACAACCTGCTGGTCGGTCTGGTGCCCCCGCGCCGCTGCAGCGGCAACTGGCACAGCCAAGCGTTCCTTTGATGGCAGGAATGATCGACAAGCCGTTTCACGTGGTTGGGCATCTTCTACCTTGCAACACTTGCACGAACCGCCCAAGCCCTTGCCGTCAAGGAGATCGACCCGTTCGCAGCGGTTGGTAGACGCTCCCTTAGGCGGTCCCGTAGGCGCGCCCTGGCGGTCTCGTCGAGCGACATGGCATAGGCGGGAGCCGGCCCCTGGCCGCCGAGGAACGGCTGCCAGTAGTCATCGAAGTCCGCAAAGGGTGTCGCTATGTCGATGGGCGCCACTTCGACCTGTTGCAGTCCGGTGCTGGCGAAAAGTGTTGCCAGTGCCTCTCGGCGACACAAGGGGAATCGGGCGCCTTCATCGAGCTTCGCGGCGTACGGGTCGAGCTCGCTGGCCGCATCCCAGAAGAAGCGCATAAGCTCCATCTTTCCCGCGTAATCCCAGACGTATGCGCCGATCGTACCGCTCTTGCCGGTTACCCGCGCCATCTCAAGCAGTGCGGCGTGCTGGTCTGGAATGAAGTTCAGGGCCAGCCCGGAGACCACCACGTCGACCGAGGCGTCGTCGAGTGGAATCGCCGTTGCGCTGCCAAGGTGCAGCGTCACCCGGCCCGCCAGATCCGCCCTCGCGGCCTGGATAAAACCCTCGGAAGGATCGACGCCCGCGACCGATGACGGGGAGCAGTGGGCGGTAATCGCCGCGCACAGCGCGCCTGTGCCGCATCCCACGTCGAGCCAGCGTCGGCCCGGCGGAATGTTGAGCCACGAGAGAAACCTGGGCGCAACCTGACGGCTCCACCGGCCGACGTACTGCTCGTAAGGGTTGCCGCGCGCCCAGGTGTCGGACACATGCTTGCGATCCATGGTCAGGGCCTTCTGTGCATCATGCGATGCCTAACACCTGAACTGAGCCGACCCGCACAGCGGGTTTGGCTTGCACTGATGGTCAGGCCTCTGCTTCAGCCAGCCAATTTGTTCAACATGTGATCTATCACCAGGCTGTGCTCATGCTGCGGACTGAAGAGGATCAACTCCGCATCCTGGCCGACTTTGACCGTGTGTCCGGGTGGCCAGTAGAAGATGTCACCGCCGCTGATCGACTCATTTGTCCCATCTGCGTAGGTCACAGTGAGTTCGCCCTGCAGCACGTAACCCCAATGTGGAGATTGGCACAGGTCGCCCTCAAGCCCTTGGAGCAAAGGGGCGATATCCGTGCCTCTGCCGAGGGTGAAGTATTCGCCGCTAATCATGCCGAATCCGGTGGCGTCGCCAAAGTTTGTCAGTTGGCGGGCAACGGCACCGGGTATATCGATCCTGACGGGTATGTCCTGCTTGGCGATGCGCATCGTGGTTCCCTCTGCTGCAGTGGAAGATGAGTGTGCAGCCTAACGATAGGTTAAGGAACGGGCTTTAGCCCGTCCCAGAGAGCGAAGCGAGCAATTTTAAATACATGTCAGGCTCATTTTGCGGTGCACAATGAAGATTCTGTACCATTGAAAATTCCCGAGCCAAGCCATACGCCCAGGCCCGCCACCATAAAAATCACCAAGGCTTACCCTGCCTGCGCGGCATGTGCTTGGCTCATTGTTTTCAAAGTTTACTTCGATGTGGTTTTCGCATATGGGGCAGTTTTAATGAGATGGGAACTATTGCCTATCAAGTAACGCCGCACCACTTTCGCTCGGATTCTAAGGCCGCGGTGCCATTTTTGGGTGATCGCGCTTGCTTCAGAAGTGCCCGGCGCCATTTGCATAATATATATCTGTGGCCTTTGATGTTGTGGGCTGCTGAGTATCTGTGTGTATTCCCGCATATCCGCCGATGCTCGTTAATATAGTAATGCTGAGTGCAGTTTTCCTGCGAGGCCTAACGATTAAGCTAGGGGGCGGCAGCGCGCCATCCCAGCGAGTTCAGCGGCTTGTTGTGCGCGACCGCGCAGAGTTCCGTAACGGCCATTCTATAGCGCTGCCTTGGCGCTTGAGATACTTATATCAGCTCTCAGCAGAGATGGTTGAGTCTTGGCTGGATTCAGGTGCTATCTTCATTCGGTCAGCTTTACTGATGTATGTAGACTTCTTTTTGGGTGCCAATTTGGCACTGGCTTTTTTGGCGTGAGCCTTTAATAATTGTTTTATTTTTTTACGTCGATTCATGTGTTCTACTCAACTAGTAAAGTCTGAATGATGCCAGATATAGAGTGTTGATCAGGGTCCTGCTGCGAGTTCTTAGTGTATAACGTTTGGTTAAGGAAGGTCTGAGGTAGCCATGTATTTCTGGCTGACTTCAGAACTTTCCTAGGTTAAGGGCGGTGGCACACCGTCCCCGTGAATAGTTAAAATTCACCAGCAACGCTAGAGAAATGCAAGCGGCGCCAGTCCTCGATCGGGCAGAACCCTGGCAGTTCGGAGATCTTGCTTTTGGTTAGTGCGTGCAATTCTTCATCGGAGAGCTGCAGATCGACCTTGAACTTACAGGGCTGATGGACGTACCAAGGCGTATCTGTAAATATCTCAATTCGATTATCTTCGGGGTCTCGTAAGTATAGCGACCAGGTTGTACCGTGGGAGACGGACTCGAATGGAAGCTGCGCTTCGGATATCGACAAGTAGAATCGGCGTAGCTTGGAAAGCGACTGGACGCGAAAGGAAATATGGTCCACCGGACTTTTTGACGCCGGGCGTGTTGGTTGTGGGTTTAGCACAAGCTGATGGTGTTCGGTCGGGTTTCTACTTAGAAAGACCATTCCCTCATCGCCGTCGCCACGGTCCGTCACAACAAAGCCGAGGCAGCGCGTATAGAATTGCTCGACACGTTTAATGTCGCTTACGTAGAGTTCGAGGTGGCTGAGTAACAACGACGGGAATGCCATTTCCTTTTGTCCTTGATGTGGGTGGTACTGAAGCCGATGTTAACGCGGGCCGGCCCGGGTGCAAGACAATCCGAAGCGGGGTCGGCTGAACCAACGGTTAGGCGCTACCCGCATTACCTCCATCCCCTTAGCTTGGCTGCCAGATACGGCGCGCAAGCCGTAACGAGCAAGACAACGGGCCAGATGTTGCCACCCTTGAATGTGTACGCGTCCAGGAGGACCGGCAACGACGTGCCTTGCAGCAGGCCAAAGGCGAACTCAAAGCTCAGCGTAAGGCCGAGCCAGCCAAGCCCTATGGCAACAAGTTGACCGGGCTGCCGAGCGGCAAGCCATGGGAGCGAGAAATACGCAACGAGCAAAATCAACACCGACAGAAGCAGGCCGCTGAGGAGCAGCCCCGGCGCTCTGCCAAGCTGGGGAATAAAAACCGACTCTCGTAGTACGCCATTGAGCATTGCCAGTAACAGAATGGCGACCCAGATCAACAGTGTTTTTGTCGCGAGGTCGAGCGCCATTGTGCCTCCTGTCGCGGCTAACGACTAAGCCAAGGGACGGACGCTAACCCGCCCCCGCGAGCGATTTCAGCACCTTGTTCGCTGTTTTAGATCCACACATCATTGGTAGCCGTTCGGTCACTGTCCTCATGACCCGTGTTAAGTACGCCGCGAGGTTCGATGAGTAGAAGTTTCACTTCTTCTTTTGCGAAAGGTTTGTGTTCCTTACCCTTTGGAACAACGTACATTTCACCTTTCGTTAAATCTACATGCCCATCGCGGAAGTCAATACGTAAATTACCGTCCAGGACAATAAAGGTTTCGTCTGTGTCTGTGTGGTCATGCCAGACAAAATCCCCCTTGATTTTAACTACTTTAAATTGATAGTCGTTCATCTCGGCAATTACTTTGGGCGCCCACTGCTCGTCGAAAAGGGCTAGCTTGTTTTCGAAGTTGAGTGCCTCGTAGTTCATTGAGTACCTCCTGCAGCTAACGTTTGACATGGGGGCGACTGGAGGCGGGCGAGGCCCGCTGGGAACGGTCCCCTCGATGGAAGGGTTAAGCCTCGCGCATGATGGCACGGACGAACTCTGCTTTGGCATCGGTGTAGGCCTCCCGATCTTTTGGGTGCGTCGCGGCGAGCTGAGTCTTGAGTGCGGCATACTTTGCTGCGAGCGCTGGGCTGGACCGTAGCGCATTGCGGAACCTCAGCCGTTCGTGCCAGACGGGACTGCCATGGACGACGAGATGAAGATGATGGGTTCGATGCCCGTCTGCCCAGCGCATGAACCACTTGCGATCCGACAAGGACTCGTTGAACTCTGCAGAAGTGGTGTAGCCGGATTGGCACAACGGCGGCGCCAGTCGTTTAGCAACTGTGATGGACCGAACGCCGGCAAGAATATCGATGACCGGTTTGGCACTGAGTCCCGGAACCGCGGTGCTTCCGATGTGCTGAACGTCTTTGAAGGTACCTGGGAACAGAGAGAGGAGGCGATCTCGCTCGGCTTCGAACGCCTGAGGCCAAGAGGCGTCATACGAGTGCAGTGCTACGTCTTCGTAGATAGCAGCGAGGAGGGATTCGTCTTCGGTCATGGCCGGTTCTCTACAAGGCCTTGTGCGATCTGTTATCACTGCCTCAGTCGTACTCTGCATGTTGAGGAAGCCCATCCGTAATCTCGAACCACGTTGCCTTGCTATTCACGAATACATGACGATGTGCCTGTATTCCTGGATCGGTATCGAGAGTACCAAGGGGGACGTCATGGCGGCCCGCCTGCTGGTGAAGGATCTCGACTTCGACAGGCAGGCTACCGCCGCCTGCGCACTTCGGGGGCTGGTGACTGCACAAAGTCAGGGAGTCACGACGGTCCTTGCCGAATAGGCGGGGCTGACACTCCCTTGGTTTGACCGAGCATAGTGCAGTGCGCCGCTCGAGCCAAGCCAAGCCAAGGCCTGGCAGCGCACGCCTGAGCCGGGCCGGCGCTGGCGTTATTCAGTTCCGGCCATCATTTGGGCGGGCGTCCCGGCCAGGTCAGGGCCTTGATGAAGCTGCGGCCCCAGTTGCGGATGTGGTTGGCCTCCAGCACGGCGTACATCTCCCGGTGGCGCGTGCGGCGTTCCTCCAGCGGCATGTCCAGGGCGCGGTGGATGGCGTCGGCCATGGCGTCGCGGTCATGGGGGTTGACGATGAGCGCCGCGCCCAGCTCGGCGGCGGAGCCGGCGAACTGCGAGAGGATCAGCACGCCCGGGTCGGCCGGGTCCTGGGCGGCGACGAACTCCTTGGCCACCAGGTTCATGCCGTCGCGCAGGGGGGTGACCAGGCCGATCCGCGCCATGCGCATGATGGTGGCGACGTCCTCGCGCCTGTGGTTGCGGTTGACGTAGCGCAGCGGCACCCAGCAGGCGGCACCGAAGCGGCCGTTGATGTGCCCCACCTTGGCGCTGACCGCAGCATCGATTTCGATGTATTCGGGGATGTCGGTGCGGCTGCCGGGCGCGACCTGCAGGTAGCTGATGTGGCCGTGCCATGCGGGGTATTTTTCGAGGAAGCGCTCGTAGCCATCGAGCCTGTTGACGATGCCCTTGGAGTAGTCGAGGCGGTCCACGCCGACCATCAGGGTCCGGCCGGAGAGGCTTTCGTCGAGTTCCTCGGCGAAGGTGCTGTGCGTCGAGGCCTCGGCCAGGCGGCGAAAACCTGCGGCATCGATACCCACCGGGAATACGCCGACGCGAAAGTGTTGATGGCCCAGGTGGTAGTGGCGCCCGTCGCGGGTTGTCGCGCCGATCACGTGGGTCAGGTAGCGGGTGAAGTTGCCTGCGTCATTGTCGGTCTGGAAGCCGATCAGGTTGTATTCGGTGAGCGCGCCGACCACTTCGGCGTGGTGGGGCAGGGCGGTGAGGAGGTCGGGCGGAGGCATGGGGATGTGCAGGAAGAAGCCGATGCGGTTGGCATGGCCGCGCGCGCGCAGGGCCAGCGCCAGCGGCATCAGGTGGTAGTCATGCACCCAGAGGATGTCGTCTGGCTCGAGCAGCGGATCGAGGCACTCGGCGAAGAACGCATTGACCCGTTGGTAGCCGTCCAGGTCGGCCTCGCTGAACTCCGCGAGATCGAGCCGGTAGTGCAGGATTGGCCACAACACGCGATTGGCGAAGCCGTTGTAGTACTCCTGGAAATCCTGCGGGCGGACGTCGGTGAGCACGTACTGCATGTGCCCGCAATCGACCGTGGTGGGTGGCGGCGGTGTGTCGGACACCTGCCCGCTCCAGCCAAACCAGAGCCCGTCGCGGCCCTGCAGGGTGGCTTCCACCGCCACCGCGAGGCCGCCCGGTGCGGGTCTGCCGTCCTCGTCGGGGAGCGAGACACGGTTGGATATCACCACGAGCCGCGACATAGACCCTCCTCCCAGCTGATGGACAGGCGCATTGCGGTGTTGACCAGCCCGGCCATCGAGTAGGTCTGCGGAATGTTGCCCCACATCTCGCCGCTATGCGGATGCAGGTCCTCGGCCAGCAGGCCGTAGGTGTTGCGCGCGGCGACCAGTTCGCGATACAGCTCGCGGGCCTCGTCGCGGCGGCCGATCGCGGCCAGGGCGTCCAGGTACCAGAATTTCACCACCAGGAACGCGGTTTCGGGCAGGCCGAAATCGTCGGCCGTGGCATAGCGCAGCAGGTGGCCCTTGACACTGAGCTCGCGGCCCACGCAATCGACGGTGGCGATGAAGCGCGGATCGTTGGCGTCGATGATCCCCAGTTCGCTCATCAGCAGCACGCTGGCGTCGAGGTCCTCGTGGCCGAAGGTGCCGGTGAAGGACTGCCGGCGCTGGCTCCAGGCTTCGCGCAGGATGCGTTCGCGCAGGCGCCGTGCTTCCGCCTGCCAGGTCGCTGCCGCTGGCGCCAGACCGAGCCGTGCGGCGATGCGCCCGACCCGATCGCAGGCGACCCAGCACAACAGGGCGGAATGGGTGTGCACGCGCTGGCGGCCGCGGTACTCCCAGATGCCGGCGTCGGGCTCGAAGGCGAAGCAGGCCGCCCGCGAGGAGAGCGACTCGAGCAGGCGCAGCATGCCCTCATCGCCCGGATTCGGCAGGCGTTCGTCGACGAAGCTCTGCGCCACGGCCAGCACCACGGAACCGAAGACGTCGTGCTGGATCTGCTCGGCGGCCTGGTTGCCGACCCGCACCGGCCCGTGGCCGAGGAAGCCGGCCAGATCGGGCTCGATCCGCTCGCTGAGGTCCAGATCGGGCACGATGCCGTACAGCGGTTTGAGCTCGGCACCGCCGGCCGCCACCGTGGTGATGAAATCGACGTAGCGCTCCATGGTCTTGGTCGCACCGAGGCGGTTGAGCGCCAGGATCACGAAATAGGCGTCGCGCAGCCAGCAGTAGCGGTAATCCCAGTTGCGCTGCGAGCCGGGGGCTTCCGGGATCGAGGTGGTGACAGCGGCGATGATCGCGCCGGTCTCCTCGAAGCTGCACAGCTTGAGGGTGATCGCGGCGCGGATCACCACCTCCTGCCACTCGAAGGGGATCGCCAGCGCGCGCACCCACTCGTGCCAGTAGGCGCTGGTGCGCTTGAGGAAACCCTTGACCATCTCTTCCGGGGCGTCGTCGAGCGGCTCGTCGACGCCCATCACCATGCCGATCGGACGGGTGAGGGCAAATGGCGTCTCGCGCAGGATGTAGGACAGCGGCGCATCGGTGGTCAGGCGGATGGTGTCGACGCCGCCCAGGTAGCGGATGTGGCTGGAGCCGGCGACGGCGTGGCAGGGTTTGCCGTAGCCATGGGTCGGGCGCATGCGCAGGGTTATGCGCGGCAGCCCCTGCAGCGGCTCGATCAGGCGGCACAACTGGGCCGGGCGGAAGTTGCGCCCGTACTGGATAAAGCGCGGGGCGAAATCGGTGATGCGCACGGCGTTGCCGGCCGCGTCCTCAAGGGTGGTGCCGATGATCGCGGTGTTGCGCAGGTAGGCCGAGCGGCTGCTGCTCAGGCCATCGAGCAGGCAGTCGCAGAAGCCCTTCTCCTCGTCGCCGGCGAGCAGGCGCGAGAAGGCCGGGTCGCCATCGAAGTTCGGATAGCACCACCACACCAGACGACCGAGGGTATTGATCAGCGCGGCGACGCGGCAATTGCCGATGAGTCCGAGCTCCAGTGCGCCCCGGTGCTTGATCATCATCCAGTCCCCTTGGTCGCACGGACGAGGGCGGCCCGCACCGCCGCCGCATCGCTGAAGACGGCACTGGCGCCGGGCAGCAGGCGTCCGACCGAGAGGGCCAGGCCGTTCAGCTCGGGCATCAGCGCCAGGGCGGGTTCATCGGTCACGTCGTCGCCGATGAACAGCGGCCGCCGCCCGGCGAACGGCGGCACCTCGAGGAAGCGCCTGATCGCCTGGGCCTTGTCGCTGCCATGGGCGATGACCTCGAACACCATCTTGCCGGGCAGCAGGCGCAGCCCCGCACCCTCGGGCTCGCTGAGCAGCGCGTGGAGGGCGGCCGCCAGCGCCTGGCCGGCGGCCGGTACGGCGCGGTAATGCAGGGCGAAACTGCTGCCCTTGTCCTCGCTCAGGATGCCGGCATGGCTGCGCGCGAGAGCGTCCAGTCGCTCACGCACGGGGGCGGCGAGGGGCGCCGCGGCCTCATGGCGCAGCGGTTCGTCGGCGCGTGTTCGCCACTGGGCCCCGTGGACACCGCAGGCGGGCAGCTGCAGCGGGGCGAAGAGCCGGTCGAGTTCGTCGACCGGGCGGCCGCTGACCAGCGCCAGCGCGCCGCCGAGGCGGCGGTGCAGGCACTCCAGGGCTGTGCTCAATTCGCGCGGGACGCAGACCGCAGTGGGGGATTCGGCGATATCCAGAAGAGTGCCGTCGACATCGAGAAACAACGCGCACGCCTGCCCGTGGTCGCCCAGCCAGGCGTCGAGCCGGGCACTTGCCGAAGCCCCGTCACGTGTGGCACTGGCCGCGCCGGCTGGTCCTTGAACGATCGGACGAGACATGGGCCATTCTCCACATTGCCAACTGCGCCGCTGCACTGCATCGGCGGCAGCGAACGAGAGGACGGGAAACCCAAGAATAGCACTGCATGCCGGGGGGATCGACTCGGGGGCGGGCATGCCACCTACCCGGACCGGGTAGGGTGTCATGGTCGCGAGTCAGGGGGGCGGATTGCTCTTTTGGCAGGTCTTCAGCAGCTTGTTTCAGCCTAGATCCCGAACGGGTAGGTCTCGTCATCGTGGCTCGCGCTGCCGGGGGCGCCGAGTGGTTTGATCGGGTGGGTTTCGTCGAGCCAGACGAAGGCATCGAACTGATCGGCCAGCACGGCCTGGAAGTAGTGGCTTTGCAGCTCGGTCAGCGGCCGGTAGATGACGCCGATGGCGCGTTCGAGCAGGAGGGTGGAGAGGGCGTCGCGCACCGGTTGTCGCTTGGGACCGCGCCAGTCGAGCAGGGCGGCGCCGAGGCCGCTCTGGTGAAATTGATATTCCCAGCTGTTCGGGCGAGCCGGGCGGATGTCCATGATGTGCATGGCGCCATCCCAGTCGTCGGCGGCGGCCACCTGACCATGGTCGGTGCCCATGCCGATCAGCACGGCGTCGTGCTCCCATGCAATCCGGCTGAGTTGACCGATGTTGAATTCGCCGCGCCAGCCCATGGCGGTGGCGGCGGCATTGCCGATGTGCGAGTTGTGCGCCCAGACCACCGCTTTCGCCGCGGGGCCGCGGTGCTGCAGCAGGGCCTGCAGGGTCTCGAACATATGCCGGTCGCGCAGGTTCCACGAAGCCGCTGAGCCGCGGTACATGACTCGGTAGTACTGCTCGGCCGCCCGCACCACCCGGGCGTTCTGCGCGGCATTGAAGAGGTCTTCGTGGTCTTGGGCGAAGGCTTCCAGGCGTTTGCCCAGCAGGCTGTTGAGCTGGGCGAGCACGGCTTTCTCGCAGGAATCGCCTTTGCCGTGTTCGACGTACAAGCCATAGCGTGCCGGGTCGTCCTGCCAGGGCGACAGGCAGCCATAGCGCTGGCGTGCCTGCTGGGCCTGCTGCGGGTCGACCTGATCCAGATAGTGCAGGACCTCGGCCATGGAGTTGCGCAGGCTGTAGACATCCAGGCCGCGAAACTCGACGCGCTGGCCCTCGGGCAACGGTTGGTTGTGGTGGTGCAGCCAGTGAATGAAGCGCGATACATCGGTGTTGCGCCACATCCAGGTGGGGAAGCGGGTGAAGGCGCTTTGGGTCCAGGCCGAGGCGTCGCGCTGGCGGGCGAAACGGTCGAGTTGTCCGGCATCCGGCCAGTCCGCCTCGACGGCGACTATGTTGAAACCGTGCCGTTCGATCAGGCGCTGGGTAATGGCGGCGCGGGTTCGGTAGAAGTCCGAGGTGCCATGACTGGCCTCGCCGATCAGCACCACATGGGCATCGCCGTAACGGTCGAACAGTTCGCCGAAGGCGCTGCTGTGCACATCCGGCAGGGGTTCGGCGAATTGGCGGATGAGTGCCGCTAGGTCGGCCGCCTGCGTGGACGAGCGTTTGGCGATTTCGACCGGGGATCCCATGACGCACCTCAGCTGACGATTCGATCACTTATCAGCGTAGTGCGGCCAGGCTCAGGGGCCATTGCGCGGCGACGAACGCACGCCGTTCGTGGCGGGTGCGCCGGACCTGACTGCCCAGCCCGGGGAACTCATGGCGGGATAGGGCTGTCGGACCGACTGAATTGTGCTGGTCCTGCGGGGATGTCGAGTTCAGGACTCTGGCCTCTATTAAGGGGCGTTGTCGATCATGGGGTGGCGTCTGGTCGAAAATGCCGTTCGGTGACACCTGGCTTCTCCCGGGGCTTTTCTTTATTGTGGCGGCCCGCCAAAAAGCTCGAGTAATCAATATGTTGGAAAATAGCCTAAGTCAGTTGGAACAGCTGGTCAGTGACCTTGTGCAGGCGAACAAGGCGCTGCAGAGCGCAAACGCGCAATTGAGCAGCGAACTGGCGCAGATCAAGGATGAAAACGAGACCTTGCAGTTGAGCGCGATCGAGCAGGAAGAGTTGCACAGCGCCACGACCACGCGGATCCAGGCCCTGGTCGAACTGGCCACCGGCAGCAGCACTGTCAAGGCGAGCCCGGCCAACGTATGAGTGGTGACGGTACAGCGATCAAGGTTATTTCAGTCCTGGGCAACGACTACAGCATCAAGGTGCCTGAAGGCAAAGACGCGGACCTTACCGCGTCGGCGCTGCTACTCAAGCGCCTGCTGGCCGAGACCAAGGCCCAGTCGCCGACCCTGATCGGCGAGCGCCTGCTGGTGCTCACGGCGTTGAAGCTGTGTGCTCGGCAGGTCGAACTGGAGCAGCGCCATCGGCAGGAGATCGAGCGTATCGAGGGCGCGGTCAGCGCCAGAGTCGCCGATATCGCCGGTTTGATCCGCCAGGCGTGAGCCGGTGCGCAGGCGCGAGTCGGCCGGTGCTGACTCGGGTCTGCTGCTAGTCCGTGAAGCGCTTGGCTGCGCGCTCCGGCTAGCTAGCGGGTCATCGGCAAGGCCGCGCCCATCAACGCAAAAAGTCCGCCGCAGCAGCGGTTGAAGCCTTTTCCGCTGCGCTCCAGCCAGGGGCGGATGCGGTGTGCGGCGCGGGCCAGCAGGTATTCGACGAGGCCCTCGACCAGGGCAAAGGTCAGCGCCATTGCGGCGAATTGCAGCCAGAGACTGCGCTGCGGGTCGAGGAACTGTGGCAGGAAGGCGCCGAAGAACAGGATCACCTTGGGGTTGGACAGGGCCGAGAGCAGGCCCTGGCGGAATAATGCCGGGCCGGGTTTGGCGGCGCCCGGGGCGACTGCGGCCAGGTGCAGCGCAGGTGCCCGCCAGAGCTGGATGCCGAGCCAGATCAGGTAGGCACCGCCGAGCCATTTGAGCAGGATCAACGCGTCGAGCGAGGCGTTCAGCAGGGCGCCGATGCCGAACATCGACAGGGCCATCAGCACGGCGAAGCCGCTGACTCCGCCGGCCACGGTCCAGAGGGTGCGGCGATGCCCATAGAGCGCGCCGTGGGTCAGGGCCAGCAGGCCGTTGGGCCCGGGCGTCAGCGCCAGGCCGGTGACGGCGGTCAGGTAGAGCAGCCAGGTGTGCAGGGCCATGCTTGGGTATCCGTCGCAGGTGGTTGTTGCATGATCGTTGGCAGAACCAGGCGCTCATCTTTTCCCCCGCAGGGCGTGCCGGTCAAGCCGACTCTGCGGCTGGCGGCGTGAAGATCTGGAATTATCGCCTGCCGGATGAGCGGACTACACTTGTTCGGGGCCATCGGCCTCTATCTGGCACCGCTCTAGCGATAGCCGACAGGCCGCCAGTCAAGCGCTTGTTTGAGGTGCGGGCGAAACTGTTTTGGCTGTGGCACACTCTGCGGCTTGGAAGGGGGTGTGCGTGCACCCCGCCGGCTCCCAGATTTCATGCCGATGGCCGCCTGCCAGCGGTTGCCTGGATAATTGGCCGCCCCGTGCGGCGAGAGAACGAGAGGATTGACCGTGCACAACGCCGTGATCAGTGGTACCGGCCTGTATACCCCAGCGAACAGTATTTCCAACGACGAGCTGGTGGAATCCTTCAATGCTTATGTGCAGCAGTTCAACGCCGCCAACGCCGCGGCTATCGGCCGTGGCGAGGTCGAGGCGCTGACCGAGTCGAGCAGCGCCTTCATCGAGCGGGCGTCGGGGATCAAGAGCCGCTTCGTGATCGACAAGGATGGCATCCTCGATCCGCAGCGCATGGTGCCGCGCATCCCCGAACGCTCCAACGAGCAGTGGGGCATCCTCTGCGAGATGGCCGTCGCCGCCGCCCAGGAAGCGCTGGCCCGCGCGGGCAAGAGCGCAGCGGATATCGACGGGGTGATAGTCGCCTGCTCGAATCTGCAGCGCGCCTACCCGGCGGTGGCCATCGAAGTGCAGGCGGCGCTGGGGATCCAGGGATTCGGCTACGACATGAACGTGGCCTGCTCCTCGGCCACCTTTGGCCTGCAGGCTGCGACCAACGCCGTCCAGCTCGGCCAGGCACGGGCGATCCTGATGGTCAACCCGGAAATCTGCACCGGTCACCTGAACTTCCGCGACCGCGACAGCCACTTCATCTTCGGCGATGCCTGCACCGCGGTGATCGTCGAGCGGGCCGATCTGGCCACCTCTGCGCAGCAGTTCGACATCATCAGCAGCAAGCTGATCACCCAGTTCAGCAACAACATCCGCAACAACTTCGGCTTCCTCAACCGTGCCGCAGAAGAGGGGATTGGCGCGTCGGACAAGCTGTTCGTCCAGGAAGGCCGCAAGGTGTTCAAGGAAGTCTGCCCGATGGTCGCCGAGCTGATTGCCAGCCACCTGGCGGAAAACCAGTTGAACGTGGGCGACGTCAAGCGCTTCTGGCTGCACCAAGCCAACCTCAACATGAACCTGCTGATCGCCCGCAAGCTGCTCGGCCGCGATGCCGAGCCGGGCGAGGCCCCGGTGATCCTCGACAGCTACGCCAACACCAGTTCGGCCGGTTCGGTGATCGCCCTGCACAAACATCAGGACGACCTGCCGAGTGGCGCGCTGGGCGTGCTCAGCTCCTTCGGCGCCGGCTACTCGATCGGCAGCGTGATTCTGCGTAAGCGTTGATGGACTACCCGTCCGATAGCGCACTGCTCGCCCGCCTGCTGGCCGGCGAGGAGAAGGCCTTCCGCGAGTTGGTCGCCACCTATCAGGGGGCGATGCGCGCGGTGGCCTTCGCCATCGTCGGCAGCCGCAATGCCGACGAAGTGGTACAGGACGCCTGGCTGGCGGTGGTGCGCAATCTGGAAGGCTTCCAGGGCCGTTCCAGCCTCAAGACCTGGTTGCTGACCATCACCGCCAACACCGCCAAGACCCGCCTCAAGCACAACCGCCGCGAGGTCTTGCTGGACGACCTGCCAGGGCCGCACGGCAGCGTCGGCGACGAGCGCTTTGCCGCGGATGGCCACTGGTTGCTGGCCCCCCACGCCTGGCATCAGGACAGCCCGGAAGCCCTGCTGACCGAAGCCGAGTTGCGCGAGTGCCTGGAGAAAACCCTGGGCAGCCTGTCCGAGTTGCAAGGCAGCGTGCTGCAGTTGCGTGAACGCGAGGGCCTGGAGTTGGACGAGATCTGTAATCTTTTGCAGGTCTCGCTCTCCAATGTTCGGGTGTTGTTGCACAGGGCGCGCCTGAAGGTATTCGCCACCCTGGAGCATTTCGAGGAGACCGGTCAATGCTGAGTTGTAAGGAACTGGTGGCACATACCAGTGACTTGTTGGATGGCCAGCTGAACTTGCGTCAGCGCTTGGCCGTGCGCGCACACCTGGCCATGTGTTTGCGCTGCCGACGTTTCATCAAGCAGATGCGCCTGAGCCAGGCTGTGCTGCGCCAACTGCCGCGAGAGCCGATCACCGAGCTCGATGCCCTGGCCGCCAAGTTGGCCGAGTTGCGGCGCCTGCAGCGCTGAGAGGGGTTCCTGGATGCCGGTCGCTCCGACTTTTATTGGCTATGTACCCGTTATTGGTTGAATAACAATTTCGTAGGGTGGGCTGAAGCCCACCCTACGCGCTGAGAGAGTCTCCTGGGTGCCCGCTGCCGTTTATTTCGGCAGTCACCCAGTCCAGGCGGCGCTTGCGGCTATGCTTAATCAGCCAGTCATTATCCTGGTGCGGGAGAACGGGATGCCATCGATCACCAACCACGCTGCCTGGTTCGCCGGCCTCAAGGCGCTCGGCCATGACGACTTTCCCAAGCGTTGCCGCAACTGCGGCCGGGTCTTCGCAAGCGAGGTGGATTATTTCCAGCAGACCCAGGCGATCCGCCCCGGCATCACCGGCCTGAAGGCGGTTATCGACGATGCAGGGCCGCTGGTCGAGGTCTTTCGCAACTGCGTGTGCGGCTCCACCCTGTTGGTGGACTGCATGTCGCGGCGCGACGATTCGGCGGCCGGGCACAGCCGGCGACGGCGGTTTGACGAACTGCTTGGCTACCTGGTGCGCCACGGCGTCGATCGCGCTCAGGCGCGGATCGAGTTGCTGCGGGTGGTGGCCGGCGAGCGTAGCGAAGTGCTGGAAGCCTGGTACGCTCGAATCGCCGCGCGGGGCGCCAAGCCCGAGGGCTGAGAGGGTGTGCAACAACTCTCGCCTGCTGCGTCCGTCTCCAGCCCCCTAGAGTGCTGTCTCAGAACTATTGTTTCGACGATACCGGCTCGTAGGGTGTGCGGGGCCGCCTAGGCCGTGCGCACCAGGCACCTGATTGTCAGTGGTGCGCACGGCCTGCTAGGCGCCCCCCGCGCGCCCTACACAGGCCGGCCGCAGCCGCTTGAACAATGATTATTGCGAGACAGCACACTAGCGGACCGCGCACAGTCGATCATCGGCGCCGCACAAAAGCTGGCGGGCTGTCGCTTCGCTACGAGCGGCCGGCGTCCCGGGCCGCTCTACCTCCGAACGGAACGCCGCCCGACTGCGCTCTTAAGCGCAGCCTGCTCCGCATCGCCCTCGATGCTCGGGGGGACCAATTCCTGCTTATAGAAATTCGAAGTAAAAAAGTTCCAATGTCATCAAAAATTTATATATCAGCAACCGCGCTGACATAACCCGTCGCCAAGATTCCCTGCAGCACGAACGAGCGCGACCGCTCGGGTGTTTTCAACACTAAACGTCTTTTAGAGGAATCTTCGATGATCCGTAAGCACAGCTTCCGTGGAGCAATGGCCGGTTTCGCAGCCAGCGCCCTGGCTCTGGCCGTTTCCGCCCAGGCTTTCGCTGGCACCGTTACCACCGACGGCGCCGATATCGTGGTCAAGACCAAGGGCGGCCTGGAAGTGGCCACCACCGACAAGGAATTTTCCTTCAAGATCAATGGTCGTCTCCAGGCCGATGCGGACAGCTTCGACGGCTTCTACACCAAGAATGGCAATCGTGCCGATGAAACCTATTTCCGTCGTGCCCGTCTGGAGATTTCCGGTGTAGCCTTCACCGACTGGGGCTATACCTTCAATCGCAATTTCAGCGACAAAGCCAGCGACTGGGATGAACTGGCCATTCACTACAATGGCTGGAAACCGGTCCAGCTGTCGGTCGGTCGCATCAATCCGACCTTCGGTCTGGAAGAAGCCGTCAGCTCCAAGTGGATCACGGCCATCGAGCGTTCGGCCATTTATGACCTCGCCCCCTGGCTGAACAGCCATGAGAATGGTGAAGGCATCCGTCTGCGTGCCACGCTGGGCGACATGTTCCACGGTGAAGTCGGTGGTTATCGTCAGGACGGCAACCAGGACGAAGATGGCCAGAACAACACCACTTTCGTAGCGCGCGGTGTATTTGCCCCGATCGTCCAGGATAAGCAGGTTCTGCACTTCGGCCTGAACTACGCGACCCGTGAAGTAGAGGCGGGTTTCGATGAGTCGATCAAGTCGCGGTTGTCGGTTCGCGGCACCACCGAAGATAGCGTCAACGGCAACCGTGGCACCTTCGGTGGCGCTAAGCTGGATGGCACCGATCAGGCCTGGGGCGCGGAAGCGGCCTATATGATCGGGCCGTTCTCCATCCAGGGTGAGTACCTGGCTCGCACCGCCGATGGCGATGCAGTGGCCAATGGCAACGACAACGATCTGGAGGCCAGCGGCTACAACGTGCAGGTCGCCTACACCCTGACCGGTGAATCGCGCAGCTACAAGATGGATGGCGGCAAGTTCGACAAGATCAAACCGGAGAACAAGCAGATCGGTGCCTGGGAAGTCTTCTACCGCTACGACGACATCACGGTCGACGAGACCGCGGTTGCGCCCTCCAATGCCGGCTTGCTCGGCCTTACTGCCGATACCGCTGAAGCCAGCGCCAAGACCCACACCATCGGTATGAACTGGTACGCCAACGAAGCCGTGAAGATCTCCGCCAACTACCTGCACACCAGTGTTGACGACATCGTGAACGCCAATGGCGACGATGATGGCGATGCCATCAGCCTGCGCGCCCAGTACGTATTCTAAGTAACCGCACCACGCGTATAAGGCTGCTCCCTTCAAGCCCCGCCTCGTGCGGGGCTTTTTTTCGTCAGGACAACAGGCCAGACTGCGGCCATGCCTATATCGACCCTGTCTGCGTTGAACGAGTTGGATGCCTCGAGCTGGGATGCCTTGCGCATCGATCAGCAGCCTTTTCTCTGCCACGCCTTTCTTTCGGCGCTGGAAGACAGCGGCAGCGTGGGTGGCCGCAGCGGCTGGCAGGCGGCGCATCGCGTGCTGCAGGACGGCCAGGGGCGGGTGCTGGCGGCCATGCCGGCCTATGTGAAAAGCCACTCCTATGGCGAGTACGTGTTCGACCATGGCTGGGCCGACGCCTGTCACCGGGCGGGTATCGACTATTACCCCAAGCTGCTGGGGGCCATACCCTTCTCGCCGGTGAGCGGGCAGCGTGTGCTCGGCGATCCGCTCGCCGCCGGGCAACTGCTCGACGAGCTGAGCGCCAGCCTGGCGCAGCAGGGGCTGTCGAGCCTGCATATCAATTTCACCAGCGCGGCCGATGATGCGCTGCTGCAGGGGCGTGACGGCTGGTTGCAGCGCCTCGGCTGCCAATACCACTGGCACAACCGCGGCTACCGGGATTTCCAGGATTTTCTCGATGCCCTCAGTTCGCGCAAGCGCAAGCAGATGCGCAAGGAGCGCGAGCAGGTGGCGGGGCAGGGCATCGAGTTCGACTGGCGTGAAGGGCATCAACTCAGCGAGGCCGAGTGGGATTTTGTCTACCAGTGTTACGCCAATACCTACCGGGTACGCGGCCAGTCGCCGTATCTGAGCCGGACCTTCTTCAGCCTGCTGGGCGAACGCCTGCCGCAGATGATTCGCGTGGTCTTGGCTCGCCAGGGCGGCAGGCCGGTGGCCATGGCTTTCAGTCTGCTCGGTGGCGATAGCCTGTACGGCCGTTATTGGGGCTGCCTGGCGGAGTTCGACCGGCTGCACTTCGAGACCTGTTTCTACCAGGGCATGGACTATGCGATTGCCCAGGGGCTGCAGCGTTTCGATGCCGGCGCCCAGGGCGAACACAAGCTGATCCGCGGCTTCGAACCGGTGATCACTCACTCCTGGCACTACCTCTGCCACCCGGGCCTGCGCGCGGCGGTGGCAGATTTTCTCCAGGACGAGCGCCAGGGAGTGCAGGGCTACGCCGAGGACGCGCGCGGGTTGTTGCCATATCGGCAGGGCTGAGGTTTTTTCGCGGGCATGGAACTGGGCGTCCCCCCCGCTCCTACATGGCTACACATCACCCGTAGGAGCGGACCGTGCCCGCGAAGCGAGGTTGGATACACCAACCATCGCTGAGCCTTGTCAAAGCCAGATGGCATTCCAGAACGGATAATCCCCAATCCGCTTGACCAAACCCGCCCGCAGCGGATTGGCCACGATGTAACGGGCGATGGCTTGCAGGTCGTCTTCTTCGCGTAAGGCATGATCATGAAAGGCTTTCGACCAGAGCGGGCCCGTTCGATTCAGGGCCCTGTTGGTATGGCGGGAACTGGCGGATTTGAGTCGGCCTATCACCTCGCCGAGGCTGTCCTTGTCGCCAAGCTGCAATAGCCAGTGAGCGTGATCGGGCATCAGCACCCAAGCCAGCATTTGGCTCTCCCTGAGCAAGGTGGCGTCCTCGAAACAGCGCGCGGCCGAGCAGGCGGCTGGAAAGTGGGTGAACAGCGGTTCGCGGTGTTCGCTGGTTGCAGTGATCAGATAAGCCGTATTACCCAGGGATACCCGGCCTTTGCGCAAAGCTGCGTGGCCCGGTTTTTTGTGGCTGTAATGCTCGTCCATAAGCGTTCTCCTTGGGAATTTCGCGGGCATGGCCCGCTCCTACGGGGATGCGGTGGCCCATGTTGGGGAGGGGGGGCGCCGAGTTCTATGCCCGCGTTCACTCCACCCCGACAAAACCGCCGGTCTGGTGCTGCCAGAGGCGGGCGTAGAGGCCACTGCGTTCGATCAGTTGGCGGTGGCTGCCGGTTTCGACGATGCGGCCCTGGTCGATCACCACCAGGCGGTCCAGGCGCGCGATGGTCGACAGGCGGTGAGCGATGGCGATCACCGTCTTGCCCTGCATCAGGGTGTCGAGGCTTTCCTGGATCGCCGCCTCGACCTCGGAGTCGAGCGCCGAGGTGGCTTCGTCGAGCACCAGAATCGGTGCGTCCTTGAGCAGCACCCGGGCGATGGCGATGCGCTGGCGCTGGCCGCCGGAGAGCTTGACCCCGCGTTCGCCGACCCGGGCATCGAAGCCGCGGCCGCCCTGGCCGTCGTCGAGCAGTGGGATAAAGGCATCGGCACGGGCCTTGCGCACCGCCTCCAGCAGCTCCGCATCGCTGGCGCCGGGCTTGCCATAGCGCAGGTTGTCGCGGATCGAACGGTGCAGCAACGAACAGTCCTGGGTGACCACGCCGATCTGCGCGCGCAGGCTCTCCTGGGTCACAGTGGCGATGTCCTGACCATCGATCAGGATGCGCCCGTCCTGCAGGTCGTAGAGACGCAGCAGCAGGCTGACCAGGGTCGACTTGCCGGCGCCGGACGGGCCGACCAGGCCGATCTTCTCGCCCGGGCGTACGCGCAGGTCGAAGCCGGCGATGACCCCGCCGGGCTTGCCGTAGTGGAAGTGGATGTGTTCGAAATGCACCGCGCCTCGACTGACCCGCAGCGGCTCGGCCTCAGGCCGGTCGCACACCTGGCGCGGCTGGACGATGGTGCGCATGCCGTCCTGCACGGTGCCGACGTTCTCGAAGATGCCGTTGACCACCCACATGATCCACTCGGCCATGTTGTTGATGCGGATCACCAGGCCGACCGCCAGGGCGATGGCGCCGCTGCTGATCAGGTCCTGGCTCCACAGCCACAGGGCCAGCGCAGCGGTGGCGGCGATCAACAGGCCGTTGAGGCAGGTCACGCTGAAATCCAGGGCGGTGACGGTGCGGGTCTGCAGGCGCACCTTGTCGAGCAGCTCCTGCATCGCCTCGCGGGCGTAGCCTTCTTCCTCGCGGGAATGGGCGAACAGCTTGAGGGTGGTGACGTTGCTGTAGCCATCGACCACCCGGCCCATGAGCTTGGAGCGCGCCGCCGAGGCCCTGGTCGAGCGGTTCTTGATCCGCGGCACGAAGTACCACAGCAGCAGGCAGTAGCCGGCCAGCCACAGGGCTAGCGGCAGCATCAGGCGCAGGTCGGCCGCGGCGAACAGGTACAGCGCGCTGCCGGCATAGACCAGCACGTGCCAGAGTGCGTCGACCACCTGCATGGCCGAGTCGCGCAGCGCCGGACCGGTCTGCATGATGCGCTGGGCGATGCGTCCGGCGAAGTCGTTGTGGAAGAAGCTCAGGCTCTGCTGGAGCACGTAGCGGTGGTTCTGCCAGCGGATCAGGTTGGTCAGGCTCGGCGAGATCGCCTGATTGGCCAGCAGATCGTGCAGGCCGAACACCAGCGGGCGGATGAGCAGCACCACCAACAGCATCCACAGCAACTCGCCTTGATACTGGTCGAAGAACGCGGCGCTCGGGGTGGCCTGGGCCATGTCGATCAGGCGGCCGAGAAAGCTGAACAGCGCCACCTCGATCACTGCGGCGAAGAAGCCGACCACCAGCACGGCGATCATCAGCGGCCAGACCTGGCGCAAGTAGTGGGCGTAGAACGGCAGGATGCCCGCCGGCGGCGCGGCGTCCGGACTGGTCTTGAATACGTCGATCAGGGCTTCGAAACGGCGAAACAGCATCTCAGGCATCCTGCCTTGGCGGTGGTGGAAGTACCGATTCTATCCCTTAACCCGCCGCCGCTCGACTGCCGGCAATGCCACAGGATCAAGGCCTCCCCTGAGCGCAGGCGAATGCTGTCGATCCTCGGCAGGGGCTCTGGCCCGCGGGGTCAGAATTGGCTGCCAAGCAGCCGCTATTGTTGGCCGTTCCGGCACTCTTGCGCCTGGCACCGGTCCATAAAAATGAGGAGGCGAATTAATCCGCCTGACCCGAGTTCGGGCGATCTCTCACTAATAATGGAGGTCAAGCATGCGTATTTCATTCCTGTTACCCGTATTACTCGCCCTGACGTTGATGGGCTGTGACGACGAGCCGGCCCAGCCCAGCGCGCCGGTGCCGCCACCACCGATGGAGCAGGACGCTCCCATGCCGGCGGAGCCTATGCCAGCAGAGCCTATGCCAAGTGAGCCCATGCCCGCAGAACCCGCACCGGCAGAGCCTGCCGAGGATGACTACCAGCAATAAGCTGCGAGGTGTGCCGGGCCGGTTCCCCAGCTCGAGGGAGGGGAGCCGGTGCCACAGGCTGCAAGGCGGGGGTACGTGCGGCCGCCCTACGCTCTAGAGCAAGCCGCGAGCCGTAGGCTGTACTCGCCGCAGGCAGTGCACCAGTGGTGATCGGCGCGACATATAAAGCTGGCGGGCTGTCGCTTCGCTCCGAGGCCGCCCTACCTCCCAACGGAACGCCGCCCTGCACGGTGCTGCGCCTTGCCGCGAACGCTCGGAGACGCTCTCGCCACGGCGCTCGACCTGCGGCCTGGCACGTGCGGCTACGCGGCAGTTGCCAAAGGGGCGGGCGGCATGTGCCGCCCCTGGCTTACAGGCGCTTGGCTTCGAGAATCAGCACCGGTTGGCGCGGAACGTTCTGGTGGCCGCCACGATTACTGGTCGGTACCTGGGCGATCTTGTCGACCACCTCCATGCCGCGCAGCACCTTGCCGAATACCGCGTAGCCGAAGTCGCGGGAGCCGTGATCGAGGAAGGCGTTGTCCTTGTGGTTGATGAAGAACTGGCTGGTGGCCGAGTCGCGCACTTGGGTCCGGGCCATGGCCAGGGTGCCGCGCACGTTGTGCAGGCCGTTGTCGGCTTCGTTCTTGATCGGTGCTTGCGGCTGCTTCTGCTGCATGTCGGCGTCGAAGCCGCCGCCTTGCACCATGAACCCTGGGATCACCCGGTGAAACTGGGTGCCGGCGTAGTAGCCGCTGTCGACGTAGCCGAGGAAGTTCTCCACGCTGACCGGGGCTTTTTCCGCGTTCAGTTCGATTTCGATTTCACCGAGGCTGGTGGTCAGCAGTACCTTCGGGTTCTCTGCAGCCAGCAGGCTACTGGCAAAGAGTACGGAGCAGGCGGCGAGGGCGAGTGTCTTCAGCATGTTTGTGGATCCTTTTTGAGGGGAGTGGAGGCGGCCTGTTCGACTTCTTCGAGGAAGGCCAGCAGGCTGCTGTTGAAGCGTTGCGGTTGATCCAGTGGTGTGGCGTGACGCGAATCTTCGATCACCAGCAGGCGAGCGTTGGACATTTCCTTGACATACGCCTCTTTCTGCGCGACTGGCGTGTAGTCGTGATCGGCGGCGATCACCAGTGTAGGACAGGTGATGCGCGCCAGGCGTTCGCGTACACCCCAGCCGATGATGGCGTCGAGGCTGGCCAGGTAGGCGCGCTTGTCGTTCTGTGGCCAGCGCTCTTCGATCTTGCGCCGCAGTTCGGCTTGCTCGGGCTTGGGGAACAACAGGTTGCCCAGTGCCTTGGCGATTGTCTCCAGGCTGAACAGGCGTGACAGGCCCCAGCGTTTGGCGATCTCCAGGTACTCGAAGGGGTTTTTCGCCTTCACTTCGGGGCCGCTGTTGACGATGCACAGACTCTTTAGCAGTTCGGGGTGGTCGACGCCCAACTGAAAACCGATCATGCCGCCCATGGAGATGCCCACCAGGTGCACCCTGTCGAGCCCCAGGTGCTCGATCAATGCGCACACATCTTCGGCAAAAGCGGCGATGCTGTAGCGCTCGCGCGGCTTGTCCGAGCGACCGTGGCCCCGGATGTCGATGGCGATCACCCGGTAGTGCGCAGCCAGTTCGGGGATCTGGTATTCCCAGTCGCGGGTGCTTGAACCCAGGCCGTGAACCAGCAGTACCGGCGCGCCCTCGCCGTACTCCTCGTAGTGCAACTGGCAACCGTCGTTCTCGTAGTAGGACATGGATGATTCCTGTCAGCTGGTTGATTGGGGGGCGGCGAAAGCTGAGGTGAGCGGTGCCGCGTCGAAGTTTCTGATCAGGTCAACGAGAATCCGGCTGGCCGGGCCCAGGGCTTTGTCCTTGTGGCTGTAGAGGGTAAAGCGTGGATGGTTGCTGCCGCCCTGTTCCAGCTCCAGGGGTTTGAGGGTGCCTTCACTCAACTCTCGCTCGATCAGGTGGCGCGGCAGCCAGGCGAAGCCGAGGCCGCTGCTGACGAAGTTGGCGGCGGTCGACAGGCTGCTGACCGTCCAGCGTTGCTCGGCACCCAGCCAGCCGACGTCGCGCGGTTTGCTGCGCCCCGAGTCGCGTATGACTACCTGCAACTGGTTCTGCAAATCCTCGAAGGTCAGCTTGCGTTGCATCTTGTGCAACTGGTGGTTGGGGTGGGCAACCGCCACGAATTCCACTTCGCAGAGTTCATGGCCCAGATAGCCGACCATGGACAGGCTGCTGATGGCCAGATCCGCGGTGCCTTCCAGCAGCACTTCCTCGACGCCGGAGAGCACTTCCTCACGCAGGCGCACGCGACAGCCGCGGCTCTGCGGGATGAAGGCGGCCAGCGCCCTGATCAGCCGCGCGGTCGGGTAGGCGGCGTCGACCACCAGGCGTACCTCGGCTTCCCAGCCCTGATCCATGTTGTAGGCCAGGTCTTCCAGCTGGCTGGCCTGCTTGACCAGTTGCCGCGAGCGGCGCAGCAGCACGTCTCCGGCCTCGGTAAGCACGGCCTTGCGCCCGTCGATGCGCAGCAACGGCACGCCGAGCTGTTCCTGCATCCGTGCAATGGTGTAGCTGACCGAGGATTGCGAGCGGTGCAGCACCTCGGCTGCCTGGGCAAAGCCACCCTGATCGACTACGGCCTGCAACGTACGCCATTGATCGAGGGTTACGCGGGGCGCTTTCATTATCCTCTCCTATTCACGCGAGTCGTTGGGTGCAAGCTGAGGCCAACTCGCTCTAAACTGGCGGTCCCTTGTTGGAGACTGCCGCATGAAAAAGTTTTGCTGTGCCCTGATCGCCTGGTTGCCACTTGCCGCTTTCGCTTATCCGATCGAGGTGGAAAAACAGTTCAACGGTGCCGAGGTGTCGGTCACGACCCAGGAAATCGATCACAACATGGGCGCCGTGCTGCTCTACAACTACGGTGAGACCGCGGCCGAGTGCACCGGGGTGTTCCGCAACGGTCCCGAGGCGCCGCGTACCCGCAAAGTATTGTTGGCGCCGGGGCAGAGCAGCAACCTGACGATAAAATTCGCCCGCAGCATCATCAAGCTGCGCGTGCAGTTGACCTGTGGCCTGAGAGGCTGAGAAACAATCCCTTGCCTGCTGCGACCGTCGCCGGGCGGCTGCAACTGCGTTGGGCTCGCCCGACGGCGCTCTCGCGACGACCTTCGATGTTTTCCCAGCCTCCGAAATGACCGCTGCCGTCATGAGCATTAGCGATCCTAGTGCGAGGTGCTGCATAAATCAATTTATTCGATAGGTATGAGCGGTTGTTTGCGCTTTTTAATCGATTGTTGTGTCTCTACTCTTTGCTCCATCGACGTTAACCAACCCCTCTCGATGGAGCAATAACATGTCCAAAGTTCTGGTAATCGAAAGCAGCGCCCGCCAGCAAGGCTCGGTTTCGCGTCAGCTCACCGAGCAATTTATCGCCCAGTGGCAAGCCGCTCACCCAGCCGATCACATCC
>NZ_JBFIIG010000051.1:0-24189 GCF_041601375.1 Pseudomonas sp.
AATTCCGGCGCGTAGGCCTTGAGCGCGGCCGCATCGAAACCGCTCTTGGCCCGCGCGGTGGGATAGAAGGGGTGGTCGAGGTAGCTGGCCAGGCGGTCGATGCCGATCAGTCGCTGGCCCCAGTCGGCATGTTCGAGCACTTGAGCGAGTTGCGGCGAGTGCTGCCGATAGGCCGCGCGGCAGAGCTTGCGCTGCGCCACCGCACAGTCGGCCTCCGCGAGATAATCGGCGAACAGCGCCAGGCTGGCGGCGTCGAGGCCGGTGCCGAGCTGCTCCAGCCAGAGCGGATAGCCTTGCTCCACGTCCACCCAGTCGCCGCGTCGGTTTATCCAGCTATCGCCGAGCGCGCTGAGCGGCTGCAACGCGCCGCCCCGGCGCACCGGCAGCCAGAGTTCGCCGTCGAGCAGATGGCCGATGCACAGCCACAGCGGCGCCGGCACTTGCGGCCAATGCGCGGCCAGCTCGGCCGGCAATGGGTGCGTCTGACCCTGGCTGACCAGGCCGCGGATATCCTCGCGCAGACAGCAGTCGATGATGCGTTGGCCGATGACCGCCTGACCGGCGTCGCGTTGCGCCCCGTTCATACCAGCTCCCAGTGCAGGTCGGCGATGGCCGCGCTGAAACGCGCGTCCAGGCTGGCGGCATCGGGGGCGATCAGCCGCAGCACGCCGAGGTAATCCTTGTTCGAATGGCTCAGGCGGACTTGGTCGCCGACCTGGCGCAACGCGCGGTAGTCGGTCCAATGGCCGTCCTGTTGCTCGGCGACACTGGCGGCGGCCCGTTGCACGCGCCCCGATCGGCCAGCGACCAGGTAATGCACCAGCGCGGCGGCGTCGTTACTGTGCAACGGCGGCAAGGCTTCACCCAGGTGTACGGCGAGGATGCGTGCGAACCAGCCCTGCGGCAGCAGGCGTTCGAGGAGGAATTCACGACCGTCGCCGATGCTGCGGTAGTTGATCTCGACCAGCACCGGGCCGCTGGCGGTAAGGATGAATTCGCTGTGACACACACCGAAATTGATCCCGAACGCGGCGACCTGGGCCAGCGCCGCGCTGCGTTGGGCGCGACTGATCGAGCCGTTCCAGCGCGCCGCCAGTTCGACGAAGTACGGCGCCGGCGACAGGCTGACGTCGAAGCTGCCGATGGCTTGCAGGTTGTGCCCGTCGCCGAGGGTCTCCAGGGTGAACAGCGGGCCTTCGAGGTAGGCTTCGAGCAGCAGGCTGCGGTTGCCCTGTTGCTGCCAGAACTGCGCGCAATAGTCGGCCAGTTCGGCGGCGTTGTGACACAGGCGCACGTCCACGCTGGCGACGCCTTCGCGCGGCTTGGCCACCACTGGGTAGGGCGCGTCGCTCGGCAGTTCGGCGCCTGGCGTCAGCACCTGGAACCAGGGGCTGGGCAGGCCCAGGCGTTGCAGGCGCTCGCGCATCGCCGCCTTGTTCTTCGCCGCGTAGCACAGCCGCCAATCCTTGCCGGGGCAGCCGAACAGTTCGGCGACCAGCGCGGTGCTGGTCTGCAGGTGATCGCTGTTGGAAAACACCGCCGCCGGCCGCAGGCCATGGGCGTTGAGCAGCTCGACCACCGCCAGCGGGTTGAATACATCGCACTCGAGGATTTGCAGGCCCGCGGCCGGATAGTTGACGACGGCGAGTTGCCGGCGATGCTCCTGGGCCTGGTCGGTGATCAGCACCAGCGGCTGGCCGCGCTTGCTCGCGGCGGGCAAAAAGCCCTCGGTGACGGCGAGGTGGACGATATGACTGAGGATGACGATGGGCCGTTGTTGAGCAGTCCTGCTGTGCATGGCGTGTCTCCTTGAGGCAGCCGCCTCCCGTCCGAGTCGTCGATGACGACCGGGTGCGGGTGGCAGGCTTTGGGGGTGATGGCCCCTGGGACAAGGGGCCAAGTTGCGGATGGGTGGATCAGAAGGTGTAGTTGACGCCGACGGTCAGGGTGCGACCGGGTGCCGGCTGACGGCCCTGGGGGCTGGTGTCGATGCCGCGGAAGTAGTAATCGCGGTCGAACAGGTTGCTGACCCCGGCGGAGGCGGTCAGCAGGCTGCCGTCGTCGAGTTTGAACTCGCGCTCGATGGCGGTGTTCCACAACCAGTAGGCCGGCAGCCGGCCGATCGAGGCGCTGGCGTTCTCCGCGCTGGTGTTGGCCGAGTCGGTGAAGGCGGTGCTGACGTAGAGGCCGTCCAGGGTGTAGCTCCAGGCCTCGGCGAAGCGGTAGCGACCGTCGACGGTGAAGTGATGCTTGGAGCTGAACGGCACCTCGTTGCCCTTGTTGGCACCGGTGCGAATCTCGGCCTCGAGAAAGGCATAGGTGGCGTGCAGATCGAGCGTGGGCAGGGCTGCGGGGGTCCAGAACACTTCGCTCTCGATGCCCTGGTGACGGGTGCTGCCGAGGTTCCTGAAGGCGCCGTCCGAGAATTCGATCTGGTCATCGAAGTCGATGCGGAAATAGCCGAGGTCGAAGCGCAGGTTGTTTTGCGGGGAGTAGCGCACGCCGGTCTCGTAGTTCCGGGAAAGTTCCGCCTGGACCACGCCATCCCTGACGATCTGGAACACCTGCGGCACCCGCAGCGAACGCTGGGCGTTGGCGTAGACGAACCATTCGTCGCTGGCCTGGTAACCGATGCTCAGGCCGGGCAGCCACTCCTCGGAAACCTTGTCCTGCGGGTTCTGCTGCACCCCGTTGACGCTGCCGCTGAATTCCATTTGTGCATGCTCGTAGCGCAGCCCGGGGGTGACGGTCAGGCGGTCGTCCGCCAGCTTGACCTCGTTGCTCAGGTAGACGGCTTGGCCTTCGGTGTCGAACACCCAGTCGCGCACCACTGAGGTGGCGCCGCTGCTCAGGTCGAGTCGGTTGACGTCGAAGTCGACGTTTTCCTTGACCAGACGGGCGCCGAGCAGCCAGGTCTGGCTGACGCTGTCGCCGTCGATGCTCAGGCTCAGGCGCGGTTCGCTGCCCCAGACGCGGAAGTCGCGCGGCGCGTCCTGAAAGGTGGTCGGCGTGGCAGCCGGGTCGAAGGGCAGGCCGATCTGGAAGTCGCGGAAGCTGTTGTTGGCGAAGTTGGTCCAGCTGAACTCCACCGCATCGAACGGGCCGATGGCGCCGAGGAACTGCTTGTAGGTGCCCCAGACGCGGTCGCTGTCGCCCTCGAAGCGGTCGAGGTCGCGGGTCGACTGGCGCGGGTCGTCCTTGTAGTCGGCGACGCTGAGGGCGCCGGCCAGTTCGATGTCGGCTTTGTAGCGTTGCACGCCGAAGCTCAGGCTGCGCGCATCGTCGATGTCCCACTGGCCGCGCAGGCGGTAGTTCTGCACCTCGGTGTCGGAGTGCTCGCGGCCGTACTCGCCAGTGATGGTGTTGAGGTCCAGTTGCAGGCCGAAGTTGTCGGTCAGGTAGCCGCCGGTGCCGAGGTAGCTGTCCCACATGGCGCGACCGCCGGGCGCGAAGGTGGCCCGCTCCTGCAGGGTGGTTTGCCATTTCTGCGGAATCGGCCGGCTGATGAAGTTGATCACCCCGCCGACGTTGTTCGGCCCGTACTGCACGGAAGCGCCGCCGCGCACTATGTCGATGCGGTCGATGGTAGCCAGGGTCTGCGGGAACAGCGAGAGGCTGGTCTGGCCATAGGGCGCCAGCGACAGCGGGATGCCGTCGGCGAGCGCCTGGACCCGGCCGCTGCGGCTCTCGGTGAGGCCGCGCACGGAAATCTGCGGCAGGGCGCCGGTGCCGGTCTCATCGAATATCTTGAAGCCGGGCACGCGCTGCAGGGCATCGTCGAGGCCGCGCACGCTGGCTTTGCTCAGCTCGTCGCTGTCGACCACGCTGCGGCTGCCTGCGTAGGTACGCACCTCTTCGTCGCTGGCGCTCCCCAGCACGTCGCCCTTGATCACCATGGGCGTCAGGGTGGTTTGTGCTTTGCGCTCTTCGGCGAGCGCGGAGTGGGCGATGGCCAGCGCCAATAGACTCAGTGGCAAAGAAAGCAAACGGGCATTGTTATTCATAGAGGACTTCATCATCAGGGGTTAGGGGTGGATTTCAGGTCATGCAGACGTGCCTTCAAGGCGTTGTGCAGCAGGCCGCGGTCTTCGCCGGCGAGAAAGCTGCGAATGCCCTGGGCGCGCCAGTACTGCTGTTGCTCGGGCGTGCGCGGGTTGGCGCAGAAGGCGACCCCCGCGGCGGCGCAGGCGGCGGCCATGCCTTGCAGGGCTTGCCAGACGTCGGGGTGCAGCGGATCGGGGCCGAGACGCAGGTCGAGGGCCAGATCCAGGGCGCCTTCGAGCAGCATGGCGACCCCCGGCAGGGCGAGAATCTCCGGCAGCGCTTCGATTCCGGCGGCGCTTTCGATCATCGGTACTATGCGCGGCTGCTGGTTGGCCAGCTCGATGTAGGGCGCCAGTGGCAGGGTGCCGAAACCGGTGCCGCGCCCGCCGGTGATGCCCCGTCGACCGAGCGGCGGGAACTGCGCGGCGGCGATGGCGCGGGCGACCTCGGCGGCGCTCTCTACCCGCGGCAGCACTATGGCCTCGGCGCCGGCGTCGAGCAGCCGGCCGATCAGCTTCTCGTCGACCTCCGGCACGCGTACCCAGGGCGAGACAGCGGCCGATTCACAGGCACGCAGGCAATGCATCAGCTCATCGCCGCCACGCAGCAAATGCTCCATATCCAGGATCACGAAGTGATAACCGGCGTAGCCGATCATTTCGCAGAGCAGCGGCGAGGGTACGGAGTTGAGCAGGCCGTAGACCTCTTCGCCACGCTTCAGGCGTGTGAAGACGAGGGATGGGCAGAGCATGGGCTTCTCGTAAGCGGATTCATTACCAGATGATAATGTTTATCGTTTAGAAATGTAAATGCTTTTGATTAGATATGGCCGAGGCGCGAAGGCGCCGCAGCCGACCGCGCTCGGGCGAAGGGGAATGCTAGGGGTTGCCGGAGGCCGGGCAGCGCCGGTGGGGCGGTCGTTGCGGTGCAGGGCTGTGCCTGCGATTTCCAACGACTCTAGGAGGTTGTTCGAGAATGGCAATCGACCGCAAATGCAGGCTGGCGCTGAGGTACGAAGCCCAACAAAATCAACTTGTTGAGCTTCGCGGAGTTCAGCCTACGCGGCCCGGTCTACGAAATTGCATGTTCTCGGACAGGCTGCTAGGCCAGGGTACGTCCGGCGGGAAGTGCGGGGACCGGAGCCAGGGCGCTGCGCAGGTGTTGCTCGAACAGCTCGACGATCGCCGGCCAGCCCTGCCGCGTAGCGTGCTGACGGGCATTCAGGCGCACCCGGCGCAGGTTTTCCGGCTCCTCCAGCAGCCAGGTGGCCGCCTCGATGAAACCGGGCTCGTCCTGTGCCACTGCCAGGGCGCCGTTATGGCCGTGGCGGATGTGCTGCGCCGCCGCAGCCTGGTCGAAGGCGACCACGCCGAGGCCCGAGGCCAGGGCCTCGAGCAGCACATTGCCGAAGGTTTCCGAGAGGCTGGGAAACAGGAACAGGTCGCCCGAGGCGTAGTGCGCGGCCAGCGCCTCGCCGCGTTGCAGGCCGCAAAACCGGGCTTCCGGCAGTTGCTCCTGGAGGCTGGCGCGGTGCGGGCCGTCGCCGACCAGGATCAGCTTCAGCAGGCGCTGCGGATAACGGGCTTGCAGGGCGCGGAAGCTCCTGGCCAGCAGGCCGAGGTTCTTCTCCACGGAGAGGCGGCCGACATGCAGCACGGCAATCTCGTGCTCCGCCAAACCCCAGGCGCTACGTAGCGCAGGTGAGCGTTTGCCAGGGTGGAACAGCTGGCTGTCGACCCCGCGGGCGAGCAGGTCCAGGCGTTCGAAACCGCGGCGTTGCAGCTCGATCTGCTGGCCGGCACTGGGCACCAGGGTCATGTGCGAACGGTTGTGGAACCAGCGCAGGTAGTTGGTCAGCGCGCGGGTCAGCAGGGCGGCACCGTAATGCCCGGCGTACTGCTGGAAGTTGGTGTGGAAGCCGCTGACCACCGGGATCTGCAAGCGCCGGGCGGCGCGCAGGGCGGACAGCCCGAGCGGGCCTTCGGTGGCGATATAGAGGACGTCCGGGCGCTGCCGGGTCCAGTGGCGCAGCAACTTGTGCAGTGACGATTGGCCCCATTGCAAGCCGGGGTAGCCGGGCAGGGGCCAGCCGCGGGTCAGCAGCAGCTGCTGGTCGCTTTTGCGCCCGTCATCGCTGCTCTGCCGCGGGCGCACCAGTTGCAGGCGATGGCCGCGGGCGCGCAGGCCCTCGACCAGGTGGCCGAGGGTGTTGGCCACGCCGTTGATTTCCGGCAGGAAGGTTTCGGTGATCAGGGCGATAGTGAGCGGTTGTGTGTTCATGACGGCAGTGTCGGCCGCCGCCATGTAGCGGATGTGACACTAAGGTGGCGTTATCGTGACCGCTCGATCGCCACCTTCGCGCACCCAGAACAGCGTGGCGCCGGCCACCGCCGCCGGCATCATCAGAATGTTGAGCCCCGGAATCAGCAACACCGCATAGGTGATACCGCCGAAGCCCAGGCTCTGCCAGCGCTTCTCGCGCAGCCAGGCGAGCATGTCCTGCCAGCTCATCTTGTTGTTGTCCGCCGGGTAATCGATGTACTGGATGGCCATCATCCACACGCCGAACAGCAGCCACAGCGGCGCGGCGACCAGGTTGACCACCGGGATGAAGGTGAGGATCAGCAGGCCGATGGCGCGCGGCAGGAAGTACCCCAGCTTGCGCGCCTCGCGGCCCAGGGTGCGCGGCACCATGGCCAGCAGTTCGGCCCAGCTGAAGGGCGGCAGGGTGTCTTCGCCGCGCACCACCACTTCGACCTTCTCGGCGAGGAAACCGTTGAACGGCGCGGCGATGATATTGGCCAGCATGGTGAAGGTGAAGAACACCATCAGCAGAACCAGCACCACGAACAGCGGCCAGAGCACGTATTCGAGAAAGCTCAGCCAGCTCGGCAGGCTCGGCATGAAGGCGTCGACCCAGCCGCCGAACTGCTGCACGGCGAAGCCGACCAGGGCGACGAAGAGGATCAGGTTGATCGCCAATGGCAGCAGCACGAACAGCCGCAAGCCCGGGCTCAGCACCAGGTTCAGGCCGTCGCGCAGGTATTGCGGGCCGGATAGTACGGGAGCAGGCATGGGGTTCTCCGCGAGGTGAAAGTCGCGCCGACCTTACCGATTTTGTGCGGCAGGGGAAAGTCCGCCGCTGTCGCTCGAGGCATCATAGGGATTCGCTATGCATGGAATTGGCAAAGGGTATTTCCTTGCTTGCCGGCACCTGCGTAGGCTGCGCATCAGTTCAACTATTGGTCAGATTCTGGGGCTGGCCGCCCACTGCACTGTTGAGGTGCTTGGCTAGCCCCTTTTTTATTCGCCCGGCGCAGTGCCCGGCAGGAGTCTCTTATGTCTGCAACACGTCATGCCCGGGTGATCATCCTCGGTTCCGGCCCTGCCGGTTACAGCGCCGCGGTCTATGCCGCGCGCGCCAATCTCAAGCCGCTGCTGATCACCGGCATGCAGGCCGGCGGCCAGTTGACCACCACCACCGAAGTCGACAACTGGCCGGGCGATGTCCACGGCCTCACCGGCCCGGCGCTGATGCAACGCATGCAGGAGCACGCCGAGCGCTTCGAGACCGAGATCGTCTACGACCACATCAACGCGGTGGACCTGGCCGGCAAGCCGTTCACCCTGGTCGGCGACAGCGCCACCTACAGCTGCGATGCGCTGATCATCGCCACCGGCGCCAGCGCCCGCTACCTCGGCTTGCCGAGCGAGGAGGCGTTCATGGGCAAGGGCGTCTCGGCCTGCGCCACCTGCGACGGTTTCTTCTACCGCAACCGGGAGGTCGCGGTGGTCGGTGGCGGCAATACCGCGGTGGAGGAGGCGCTGTACCTGGCCAATATCGCCAGCCAGGTCACCCTGGTGCACCGCCGCGAGACCTTCCGCGCCGAGAAGATTTTGCAGGACAAGCTGCAGGCGCGGGTCGCCGAAGGCAAGATCGTGCTCAAGCTCAACGCCGAGGTCGACGAAGTGCTGGGCGACGCCATGGGCGTCACCGGTGTGCGCCTGAAGAATAACGACGGCAGCAGCGACGAGCTGAAGGTCGATGGCCTGTTCGTCGCCATCGGCCACACGCCCAACACCGCGCTGTTCGACGGCCAGTTGGCGCTGAAGGACGGCTACCTGGTGGTCAGTGGCGGCCGCGACGGCAATGCCACGGCCACCAGCATGGCGGGCGTATTCGCCGCCGGCGACGTCGCCGACCACGTCTACCGCCAGGCCATCACCTCCGCCGGCGCCGGCTGCATGGCGGCTCTGGATGTGGAGCGTTTTCTCGACGCGTAGGAGCGCCGTCCGGGCGCTCCCGCGAGAGCCGAGAGCGCGACTACGAGACCGGCGATCCGGGCTGCGATCCGATCGGCGCGCGGCGACAACCCGTCAGCTTTGCGTCGCGCCGAGCAACCCTTGGTGCACCGCCTGCGGTGGCTGCACCGCGGGGTTCTGGCGGTGGCCAGCGTAGGCGAGAGTGTTTTCCCCAGCTTTCATGCTTGCAGTGATATCAGCATTCCAGGACCGGCTGTTTGCAGACCAGGACGACCGATGATTTCGTCATGACTCTGGCGCTGTAGCCGCACAATCCGCCGCACCCCACTCCAGCGCAAACACGCCTTGAGTGCCGGCAACGAAGCCCGGAGCCGGGTGCCTGTGACTGGCCGCAAAGCCAGCACCTCAACCCGCTCGACCCGCCGCCACAGCAGCGCGATACGCAATTGCCACGGACTCATAGCCACCCCAATAGCTGTACAGATATAATTATTTTGTACAATATAAAATCAAGTTTTTCGAGCGGGAAATCCTGAGTGCACGCGACCAGGCCCAACAGAACAGGCAAAAACGATCAGGCTGGCAGTAACCATGCAAGTCACATGGTTGTACAAAACCTGCGGCTGGTATAACTTTGCCGCTGGTTCAGTCGGCGAAGCGCCATACTGGTCAGGTATCCCGACGTAACGTCGCTGAGCCACTCTTTCATCAGCCGAGTTCATCATGAGCGCTAGCGCATCACCCGTCCTGATCACTGGCGCCAGTAAACGCATCGGCCTGTATTGTGCCGAGCGCCTGCTCGACGACGGGCATCGGCTGATCACCACCTACCGCAGCGAGCGCGAGGGCATCAAGCGCCTGCGCGCGCGCGGGGCGCTGACCATCCAGGCCGATTTTTCCAGTGAAGCGGGAATTCTTGCCTTTATCGCCGCGTTGAAAACCCACACCGACAGCCTGCGCGCCATCGTCCACAACGCATCCGACTGGCTGGTCGAAACGCCCGGCGCAGAGGCGGCGGTATTCCAGCAGCTGTTCAACGTGCACATGCTGGCGCCCTACCTGATCAACCTGCATTGCGCCGAGCTGCTGCGGCGTTCGACCCCCGCCGACATCATCCATGTCAGCGACGATGTCGCGCGCAAAGGCAGCGCCAAGCGCCCGGCCTACTGCGCCAGCAAGGCCGGTCTGGACAGCCTCACGCTCTCGTTCGCCGCGAAATTCGCGCCCCGGATCAAGGTCAACGGCATCGCCCCGGCACTGATCATGTTCAACCCCGAAGATGACGCGGCCTACCGGGCGAAAACCCTGGAGAAATCGGCACTGGGCATCGAACCAGGCCCCCAGGTGATCTATCAAAGTTTGCGCTACCTGCTGGATAACCCGTACGTCACCGGCACCACCCTTACCGTAAACGGCGGCCGCCATCTCAAATGAGGCGCGCCTCGAGGACTGCATCAATGAACCGACAATTGCCTGATCACTACCGCGACATCCTCCTCGGCGTAGGTGAAGACCCCGAACGCGAAGGTCTGCTGGATACCCCGAAACGCGCGGCCAAAGCCATGCAATACCTGTGTAACGGCTACCAGAAAAGCCTGGAAGAAGTGGTCAACGGCGCGCTGTTCGCCTCCGACAATGACGAAATGGTCATCGTCAAGGACGTCGAACTCTATTCCCTGTGCGAGCACCATCTGCTGCCCTTCATCGGCAAGGCACATGTGGCCTACATCCCCACCGGCAAAGTCCTGGGGCTGTCGAAAGTCGCGCGGATCGTCGACATGTACGCCCGCCGCCTGCAAATCCAGGAAAACCTGACCCGACAGATCGCCGATGCCGTGCAACAGGTCACCGCCGCCGCCGGTGTCGCCGTGGTGATCGAAGCCAAGCACATGTGCATGATGATGCGTGGCGTCGAGAAGCAGAACTCGGTCATGACCACCTCGGTGATGCTCGGCGCCTTCCGCGAGTCATACAATACCCGCCACGAGTTCCTGCAACTGATCGGACGGAGCAACTAGTTATGCCACGACTGGAGCCTGGAATGGCGCGCATTCGGGTCAAGGATCTACGCCTGCGCACCTTCATCGGCATCAAGGAAGAGGAAATCAACAACAAGCAGGATGTGCTGATCAACCTGACCATCCTCTATCCGGCCAACGATGCGGTGCGCGACAACGATATCGATCACGCACTGAACTACCGCACCATCACCAAGGCGATCATCCAGCACGTCGAAGGCAATCGCTTCGCCCTGCTCGAACGCCTGACCCAGGAAATCCTCGACCTGGTGATGCAGCAGGCGACCGTGCGCTACGCCGAAGTGGAAGTCGACAAACCCCATGCCCTGCGCTTTGCCGAGTCGGTCTCGATCACCCTGGCCGGCCACCGCTGAACCGCGGCCAACCCGGCGAAGGCTCGACCAACGAGCCAGCCAAGCATTGCCGCAAGCCGGCGGGGCTTTTATCATTCTCGCCACCTTAACCTGCCAGTCTGTCGGAGCGCGCCCGCGCGTCCGGCAGAGGTCCTGCCCGCCTCCGAGAACATCACCATGACCGATCAAGAACGCCTGGAACTCGAAGCAGCCGCCTTCCGCAGCCTGCTGCAACACCTGCGCAGCCGCCCCGATGTGCAGAACATCGACATGATGAATCTCACCGGCTTCTGCCGTAATTGCCTGTCCAAATGGTACAAGGCCGCGGCCGATGACATCGGCATTGCGCTCACCCCGGACCAGGCGCGCGCAGAAATCTACGGCATGCCGTACAGCGAGTGGAAAAGCAAATACCAGAAAGAGGCCAGCGCCGAGCAGCAGGCTGCGTTCATCAAGGCCAGCGACAAAGACCCCAAGGCATGAGCGCCCTGAACGACTTCCGCGCCCACCTGCATAGCGACGCGTTCGCCTTTGCCGAAACCCTGGCTTTTATCGCCGGGCACTATGACTATCGGCCCAGCGCTTTCAGCAATGGCGGGGTAGACAATCCTGCCGGACAGAACGAAGGCTCCTGCAAGACCCTGGGCCTGGCCCTGCTCGAAGGCCTGACCCTGGAAGAAACCCTGCGCTGCTTCGGCGAACACTACCGCAGTGTGCTGGCTAACCCGGACGGCAACGACCACGGCAATATTCGCGCACTGATGGCCACCGGCCTCGCCGGCGTGCGCTTCGACCAGCAGCCGCTCAAGCGCAAAGCCTGAGAGGCTGTGACAAAACGCTCGCCTACTGCGGCCGCCTCCAAACGCCCGCTGCGGGCGTAGCGCGCCTTGCCGCGAACGCCTGGAAGCGGCCTCGCTCCGGTGCTCGATATTTCCCAGCCGCTGAGATCTGCTTCAAGGACGCCGGGCGCTGCTGCATTGCCCGCGCCGGCAGCGTTTGCCTGCCTCTGGGTGCGGCAGCCAGGCCAGATGCTGGCGCAGCCGGCAGAACAGTCGATAACCCAGCTCGAACATCGGCCGTAGCGGCCGCCAGGTCAGGGGGGTGGCCCAACGGCCAAGTCCTGCCGCGCGCCAACTCCAGAGCGTGGCATCGAGGCCGGTCACCCATTGGCCGTCGGCGAAGCGGGCGTGTAGCCTGTTTGTCAGGGTGGTGTTGTCGATGCCGACGCCGGTTGCCGGGAAGTCTGCGCTGCCGATATCGATCAGCTGCAGGCGCTGGGCGTTGGCATGCCGGCTGAGAAAGCGGATCTCCCGGGCGCACAGCGGGCAGTCGCCATCGTAGTAAAGGGTCAGTGGCCAGTGGGGAGAGTCGGACATGGTCAGGTTCTCTGTATAAGTCTTGTACAATGTAGGCCGGTGTCAGCTGAGTTACAATGCCGGCACCATTTCTGCGGTGATGCCTCTCCCATGTCCGATCTCGTTGGTGCCTTGTCCCTCGATTCGAGTGCCCTCAAGCAGGAAGAGCTGTTTCCTATTCGCGAGGTATCGCGGTTGACCGGGGTCAACCCGGTGACCTTGCGGGCCTGGGAGCGCCGTTACGGGTTGATCCGGCCGACGCGTACCGAAAGCGGGCATCGCCTCTACTCGCAGGCGGACATCGAGTCCGTGCGCAGCATACTGGCGTGGATCGAGCGCGGCGTGTCGGTCAGCAAGGTCGGCAAGATTCTGGCGAAAAACATTTCGACCCGATCGGCCAGCACGCCGGTCTATGAAGAAGTCAGCTCCGGCGAGTGGGCGCAATGGCAAGCGCAACTGCGCCGCGCGATAAGTGCCTTTGACGATGTCAGGCTCGACCGCTTGTACGGCCAGGTTTTTTCCAGCTACCCGCTGCCGGTGGTGTTTCAGGACATTCTGATGCCGCTCTGGCAGGAGTTGCTGCTGCGCCAGGACGAGTTTGGTCAGGCCAGTGAGTGGTTGTTCTTCGATACTTTCCTGCGCGCGCGCACCCTGCAGCGTCTGCAGATCTTTCGTACCCAAGTCGAGGCGCGGGTCTTGCTGGCGGCCTTGCCGGGTCACTGTCGCGAGCTGGAGTTGCTGGTCACCGGCCTGCTGCTGAGCAGTTCGGAGGTGTCGGTCAGTGTGTTGGGCGTGGGTCAGCCGCTGGAAGAGCTGGCCCTGGTCTGCGAGCGTATGCAGCCACAGGCCTTGGTGCTGTTCACCAATCTGCCACCCAGTGACGACCTGCCGCGCGTGCTGGCGCGCCTGGCGCTGGCGCTGGATTGTCCGCTGGTGCTGGCGGGGGATGGCGCCGAGCTGGCCGAGGACAGCCTGAGCGGCTCGCCGATAGCCTGCCTGGGCAACGAGGGTCGCCTGATGCAACGCCGTTTGCAGCAGTTCCTCGCCGGGCATCTGGATACCTGACAAGCGCTGAAGTTACTTGATGGGCAGCCTGCCAGCGGATTCATCTGGAATTTCGCGGCTGAATGACTGGGCGTCCCGTCGCTCATCAAACAACATGTATACAATTGATTTTATAGGTTATTACGTTCTCTGTAGGAGCGGCTTCAGCCGCGAATTCTTCGCGGCACAGCCAAAGCTTCGCGGCTGAAGCCGCTCCTACAACAGGGGAGCACCCAGTTTGCTGCGCGACAGCGCGGCGTCGTAGGCGAGGCGGGATCTCCTACGGCAGATCCTCACGCCCAGAGACTGGAAGATCGCCTGCTAGCCCTGACTGACTTGGGGATGCAGGGCGCGGTGTTGCTGAAAAATGAACTGCTGCAGGCGTTCGCTGCTGCGTTTGTCGAGTGGGTCGAGTCGATAGGCCAGGAGCCCGCCAGCGGTTTTGCGCACCTGGCTGCCTTCAATGGCGATCGGCTTCTGGCCGGCGAGTGGCAGGATCAGTTCGAAGTGTTCGGGGGCGGCATGTTTGCTGCGCAGTTCGAGCAGCAGGCCGTTGAGTGATAGCTCGTGTATCCACAGGTCGCTGGGCTTGCCATTGCGCTGGCGCAGTGCAACGGGTGGATCCAGCGGCAGGCGCCAGGCGCGGCTGGCCGGACCCTCATCGAAAATCTGCGGGACGCCGAGCTCGAGGTGTTGCACGTGGTGGGCATCTTCGATCAGTTGTGGGGTAAACGTCAGGCGCTGGTTGGCGATGTGCGCCTCGATGGTCAGTTGCTCGTTGGCTGCACAGTAGGCGAGCAGCTCTTTGAGTTGGGCGCCGGCATCGACCAGCAACTCAGGCAAGGGTACCGGCTTGCGCTTGCGTGTCGCAGGCTTTTTATGCAGGTCTTGAATGAAGTCCAGTTCAGTCTGGGTGAGTAATGGCTGGTCGTGCATGATCGAACTCTGCCCAAAGGATTGACCCTTAAGACAGCATAGTTCGCTTTTGGTTTATGCCGGTGGTCGATTTTCCAGCTGGGCCAATTGCGCGCGCAGGGTCGCCAGCTCGGCTTCCAGTTCCTTGACCCGTTCCTGGGTTTGCACCTGCTCGGTGACATTCTTCTGGATGCCGATGTAGTAGGTCAGTTGATCGGCTTCGTTGAACACCGGTGTGATCGACAGTTCATTCCAGAATGCGCTGCCGTCCTTGCGGTAATTGCGAATGACTTGCCGGCAGGGTTGTTTGGCCTTCACCGCTGCGCGAATGGTGGCCAGGCCTGGTTGGTCGCGGTCATCGGCCTGCAGGAAGCGGCAATCCTGGTAGAGAATGTCCTCGCGGGCATAGCCGGTGAGCTCTTCAAAGGCAGGGTTGGCATAGATGAGGATGTTGTCATCGCCCTCTTGTTCGGCAACCACTATGCCGTCGTTCGATGCGTCGATCACCAGCTGCAGCAGTTTGGCGTTGATCATGAGGCGGTTCCTGGGCTCTGAGGCTGGGGAAATATCGAAGGCCGTCGCGAGGGCGCCGTCGGCGGAGCGCAACGCAGTTGCAGGCGCCCGGCGACTGTCGCAGCAGGCAAGCGCTTTTTTCACAGCCTTTCTGTCCGCTGCATTCTAAAACATCCGGGCACGCTGTCTACTTGCGGCATAATGCCCGCCGTTTCAGTCTGTGTTCTGCATGTTTCGGAGTGAGTTATGAAAGTCGCCATTCTTTCCGGTTCGGTCTATGGCACCGCTGAAGAGGTCGCCCGGCATGCCGAGCGATTGATGCAAGAAGCCGGGTTCGACGCCTGGCACAACCCCCGCGCCAGCCTGGCCGATGTCCAGGCGTTTGCCCCCGAAGCCTTTCTGGCGGTGACCTCGACCACCGGTATGGGCGAGCTGCCGGATAACCTGCAGCCTTTGTATTTCGCCATCCGCGATCACCTGCCCGCGTGGAGTGGTCTGCCGGGTGGGGTGATTGCCCTGGGTGACTCCAGCTACGGCGACACCTTCTGTGGTGGCGGCGAGTTGGTGCGCGAGTTGTATGCCGAACTGGGCATTCGCGAGGTGCAGCCGATGCTGCGTCTGGACAGCAGCGAAAGCGTCACCCCGGAAAGCGACGCCGAGCCCTGGCTAAGCGAGTTCATGGCCGCGCTGAAGGTCTGAGAGGGTTGATCGGCGCGGCGCGGCGCGGCGCGACGCAAAGCTGGCGGGTTGTCGCTACGCTCCGAAGCCGCCCTACGATGCGAGCTATCCCGATCGCGCGGCAAGTCGACAAGGCCTGCTCGGTCACTAAGCTGGCTGCCAGGGCGACTCCTCTTTTGCCCACCCCTCGCTAGACTCCTAGGCACATAACAACACGTGCCGAGGTGTCCCCCATGACCGCTGCCCATGCTCTGCCCAGTCTCAATCTCAAGGATCAGGTGTCCGCCGCCGAATGGCAGGCGCGGGTCGACCTGGCCGCCTGCTACCGTCTGATCGCCCTGTATGGCTGGGATGACCTGATCTTCACGCATATCTCGGCCAAGGTGCCGGGCAGCGAAGAGTTCCTGATCAACCCCTACGGGTTGATGTTCCACGAGATCAGCGCCTCCAGCCTGGTGAAGATCGACCTGGCCGGCAACAAGCTGATGGACAGTCCCTTCGACATCAACCCGGCCGGCTACACCATCCACAGCGCGGTACACGAGGTGCGCCACGATGTCGCCTGCGTGCTGCACATCCATACCGCCGCCGGGATTGCCGTGTCGGCGCAGAAGCAGGGCCTGTTGCCGCTGTCACAGCAGTCGTTGTTCGTGCTCGCCAGCCTGGCCTATCACGGTTACGAAGGCGTGGCGCTGAACCACGACGAGAAGGCGCGTCTGCAGCAGGATCTGGGCGACAAGAACTTCATGATCCTGCCCAATCACGGCCTGCTCACCGCCGCCGGCAGCATCGCCGATGCGTTTCTGATGATGTTCACGTTGCAGCGCGCCTGCGAGATTCAGGTGATGGCGCAGAGCGGCGGTAGCGAGCTGATCCACATCCCGCAACAGGTCCTCGACGGCGCCAAGGCCATGCTCGCCGGGGTGATGAAAAGCCCGCAGGGCATGGGCGGCGCGCTGCCCTGGCCGGCGCTGCTGCGCAGGCTCGACCAGCAGATGCCGGGTTACGCCGAGTGAGTGCATTACCCGGGATTGCCCTGGCGGACTGGCGCGCCCAGGGACGGGACTTCGACTTTCGCGGCCATGCCCTGCGCTACTGGACGGCGGGGCCGGTCGATGCCGAGCCGTTGTTGCTGATCCATGGCTTTCCCACCGCCAGTTGGGATTGGCATTATCTGTGGGCGCCGCTGAGCCAGAATTACCGCCTGATCGCCTGCGACATGCTCGGTTTCGGCGACTCGGCCAAGCCGCGCGGGCATGCCTACAGCCTGCTGGAGCAGGCGGATGTGCAGCAGGCGCTGCTCGCCCACCTGGGCATTCAGGCGCCGGTGCATGTGCTGGCGCATGACTATGGCGACAGCGTCGCCCAGGAGCTCCTCGCCCGCCATCATGAACAGCGCATCCAACTGGCCAGTTGCGTGTTTCTCAATGGCGGCCTGTTCCCCGAAACCCATCGCCCGGTGCTGGTGCAGAAGCTGCTGCTCAGCCCCCTTGGGCCGTTGCTCGGCAAGCTGTTCAACCGGCGCACCCTGGCGGCCAATTTCGCCAAGATATTCGGTCCGCAGAGCCAGCCCAGCGAAGAGGAGCTGGACGACTTCTGGCGCCTGATCGCGCCCAACGATGGGCCCGGGGTGATGCACCGGTTGATCCGCTACATGCCCGAGCGCCGGGTACAGCGCGAGCGCTGGTTGGCGGCGATGCAGCAGGGCGGGATGCCGCTGCGCCTGATCGACGGCGCGTTCGACCCGATCTCCGGTGCGCATATGCTGGCGCGCTACCGCGAGCTGATCCCGGCGCCCGACACCGTGTTGCTCGACGGCATCGGTCATTACCCGCAGATCGAGGCCCCTGGGCAAGTGCTGGATCATTACCTGGCTTTTCGCCAAACACTATAAGCAAGGCGCATGATGGGGCGGTGTCATCATCGAACTGCCTTATCGAGCACTATTCAGATGCCCGTGTCTTTATTGTGAGCGGTGCCTGCCTGCTGGACACTCGGGCCATTGCCAACCTGCCAAGGAACCTAGCCCATGAGCGAAGCCATCCGTTTTCAAGACCAAGTCGTGATCGTCACCGGGGCCGGTGGCGGCCTGGGTCGCGCCCATGCCCTGCTGTTCGCCAAGCATGGCGCCAAGGTAGTGGTCAACGATCTTGGCGGCAGCACCCATGGCGAGGGCGCCAATGCCTCGGCCGCGGCCAAGGTGGTCGAGGAGATCCGCGCCGCCGGCGGCACCGCGGTAGCCAATCATGACTCGGTGACCGACGGCGAAAAGATCGTCCAGCACGCCCTGGACGCCTTCGGCCGTATCGATGTGGTGGTCAACAACGCCGGCATCCTGCGTGACAAGACCTTCCACAAGATGGACGACGCCGATTGGGATCTGGTCTATAAGGTCCACGTCGAAGGGGCCTACAAGGTCACCCGCGCCGCCTGGCCGCACATGCGCGAGCAGAACTACGGGCGGGTGATCTTCACCGCCTCCACGTCCGGCATCTACGGCAACTTCGGCCAGTCCAACTACGGCATGGCCAAGCTCGGCCTCTATGGTCTGACCCGCACCCTGGCCATCGAAGGGCGCAAGAACAACATCCTGGTCAACGCCATCGCCCCCACCGGTGGCACGCGCATGACCGAAGGGCTGATCCCGCCGCAGATATTCGAGCAGCTCAAGCCCGAGCTGGTCAGTCCACTGGTGGTCTACCTGGCCAGCCAGGCCTGCGAAGAAACCTCCGGTCTGTTCGAGGTCGGTGGCGGCTGGATCGGCAAGACCCGCTGGGAGCGCAGCCTGGGCGCCGGTTTCGACCCGCGTGCCGGCTTCAGCCCGGAAGATGTGGCCGAGCATTGGCAGCAGATCTGCGACTTCGACGGCGCGGTGCACCCGGCCGACAACCTCGAGGCCCTGCAGGAGATGATGGCGCATCTGCAGCAATACACCTCCTGATCGCACCAGCCTGGCGGGGGATTCGGCCAAGAGGCTGATTTTCCTGACGCAGCGCTTCAAGGTGAAGGTCGGCTAAATGCCGGCCTTTGGCTTTTGTGGAGTGCGCACGGCGCAGCCTACAGAAGTGCTGCGACTGCTAACCCGTAGGAGGCGCTACGTGCCAGTGAACGCGGCTTCAGCCTCTCAGGGTTAGTGAAAAAATCGCGGTAGGCGAGCGTTATTTCACAACCTCTCAGCCCTTGCCGGAAATTCCGTACTTGCGCAGGCGCATGGCGATGGCGCTGTGCGAGGTGTGCAGGCGCGCGGCCAGTTGCCGGCTGGAGGGGTGGCTGAGGTAGAGCTTCTCCAGCAGGGCTTTCTCGAAACCGGCCACGGCGGCTTCCAGGCTGACGATCTCGCCTTCGAGCGGCTGCGGCGCCACGGCGGTGCTGGCAATGTCCAGGTCGTCGGCCTGCACCAGGTTGCTTTCGCAGATGGCGGCGGCGCGGAAGATCACGTTCTGCAGCTGACGCACGTTACCCGGCCAGCGGTTGCCGAGCAGGGCCGGGTAGGTATCCGGTGCCAGGCGGCACTGCGGTCGCTGGATCTGCGCGCAGGCTTGCTGCATGAAATGCCGGGCCAGCAGCAGGATGTCCTGGCCGCGCTCGCGCAATGGCGGCACTTCCAGGTTGAGCACGTTGAGGCGGTAGAACAGGTCTTCGCGGAAGGCGCCTTCGCCGACCATTTTCTCCAGGTTGCGGTGGGTCGCGCTGAGGATGCGCACATCGACTCTGACCTCGCGCTCGCCGCCGACCCGGCGGAAGCTGCCGTCACTGAGGAAGCGCAGCAGTTTGGCCTGCAGATAAGGCGACATCTCGCCGATTTCATCGAGAAACACCGTGCCCTGGTTGGCCAGTTCCAGCAGCCCCGGCTTGCCGCCGCGCTGGGCCCCGGTAAAGGCGCCGGGGGCGTAGCCGAACAGCTCGCTTTCGGCGAGGTTCTCCGGCAATGCCGCGCAGTTAAGCGCGAGAAAGGGGGCGTTGTGGCGCGCGCTGATGGCGTGACAGCCGCGCGCGACCAGTTCCTTGCCGGTGCCGGTTTCGCCCTGGATCAACAGCGGCGCATCGAGGCTGGCGACGCGCAGGGCGCGGGTCTTCAGGGTGCGGATCGGCAGCGATTCGCCGAGCAGCGAATCGAAGCCCTCGGCATGATCGTGGTGCAGTGCCGCCAGGCGTTCGCCGATGCGGCTCGGCGCGTACAGGGTGAGCAGGCCGCCGGCGAGCCGGCGCTGACCGGCGTCGACGGTTTCGCTGATCGGCATGGCATCGAGTAGCAGCGCCTGGCCGTTGAGGGTGACTTCACGCAGCGGCAGGCGGAATTGCTGCTCCAGCAGCGCGCGGTGCAAGGCCGGGTCGGCGAACAGTTCACCGAGCGACAGCCCTTCCACTTCGCGCCCACACAGGGCGATCAAGGCCGGATTGGCCAGCAGCACGCGGCCCTCGCCATCCACCGCCAGCACCGGGTCGGTCATGGCCGCGAGCAGGGCGTCGAGCTGCAGGCGCCGGCGCTGGCCGGGGAGGATGTCGACGATGGTCACCGCCTGCACGCCGCGCACCTTGAACAGCGCTTCGCGCAGCTCGTCGAGCACTGCGGCACTCAGGGTCGGTGCGTCGATATAGACGTTCGGCGGCACCATCTCCACCGCATCCAGGTTGAGATTGCGCCCACCAAGCAGGGCCAGCACTTCCTGGGTGATGCCAACGCGGTCGATAAAGCTGACGTGGATACGCATACGGGCGAGGAACCGGCTCGATTACAGGTGCAGCAGTATGCCCGGTCTGGATGGCTTAGTTAACCGAGCGCCGGTTTTCACGCTCACTCATGGCCGCAAGGCGCGGTGCTAGAGCGATCGTTAACCTGAACGTAATAATACCGCCGTGTGCTTGATTGATGGCAGTCAGTCGCGCTCCTAAGGTGCTCCCACGACAGCGGAACTCGTGGAGTCAGCATGACAACAACAATATCCCCACCGCCGCAATGGTCGCGTCGCCGCGCTGAAAAAGCCCGACGTCTCGATCAGGTGCGCAGCCTCGCCGATGGCGTGGTCCTGCCCAGCGACAAGATAGTCGCGGCGCTCGAAGCCTTGATCGCCCCCGGCGATCGGGTGGTGCTCGAAGGCAACAACCAGAAGCAGGCGGACTTTCTCTCGCGCTCGCTGGCCAAGGTCGACCCCGGCCGCTTGCACGACCTGCACATGATCATGCCCAGCGTCAGCCGCGCCGAGCACCTGGATCTGTTCGAACGCGGCATCGCTCGCAAGCTCGATTTCTCCTTCGCCGGCCCGCAAAGCCTGCGCATCAGCCAGTTGCTGGAAGACGGCCTGCTCGAAGTTGGCGCCATCCACACCTATATCGAGCTGTATTCGCGGCTGCTGGTCGACCTGATCCCCAATGTCGCCCTGGTCGCCGGTTTCAAGGCCGACCGCGCCGGCAATATCTACACCGGGCCGAGCACCGAGGACACCCCGGCGCTGGTCGAGCCGACCGCCTTCAGCGACGGCATCGTCATCGTCCAGGTCAACGAGCTAGTGGACGACGTCAGCGAGCTGCCTCGGGTGGACATCCCCGCTTCCTGGGTGGATTTCGTGGTGGTGGCGGACAAGCCGTTCTACATCGAGCCGCTGTTCACCCGCGATCCGCGCCACATCAAGCCGGTGCATGTGTTGATGGCGATGATGGCGATCCGCGGCATCTACGAGAAACACAAGGTGCAGTCGCTCAACCACGGCATCGGCTTCAACACCGCGGCCATCGAGCTGATCCTGCCGACCTACGGCGAGTCCCTCGGTCTCAAGGGCAAGATCTGCCGCAACTGGACGCTCAACCCGCACCCGACCCTGATCCCGGCGATCGAAACCGGCTGGGTCGAAAGCGTGCACTGCTTCGGCACCGAACTGGGCATGGAAAACTACATCGCCATGCGTCCGGACGTGTTCTTCACCGGCCGTGACGGCTCGATGCGCTCCAACCGCATGATGTGCCAACTGGCCGGGCAGTACGCGGTCGACCTGTTTATCGGCGCCACCCTGCAAGTGGATGGCGACGGTCATTCCTCTACCGTCACCCGCGGGCGCCTGGCCGGTTTTGGCGGCGCCCCGAACATGGGCCACGACCCGCGCGGCCGTCGGCATGCCACGCCGGCCTGGCTGGACATGCGCCAGGACCAGAGCGGTAGCCCCGAAGCCATGCTCGAACGCGGCAAGAAGCTGGTGGTGCAGATGGTCGAGACCTTCCAGGAGGGCGGCAAGCCGACCTTCGTCGATCAGCTCGATGCGGTCGAGGTGGCGAAGAAAAGCGGCATGCCGCTGGCGCCGATCATGATCTACGGCGACGACGTCACCCATCTGCTCACCGAGGAAGGCATCGCCTACCTGTACAAGGCACGTTCGCTGGAGGAGCGCCAGGCGATGATCGCCGCGGTCGCCGGAGTGACCGCCATCGGCCTGCGCCATGACCCGAAAGACACCGTGCGGATGCGCCGCGAAGGGCTGATCGCGCTGCCGGAAGACCTCGGCATCCGCCGCGCCGATGCCAGCCGCGAGTTGCTCGCGGCCAAGAGCATCGCCGAGTTGGTCGACTGGTCCGGTGGCCTGTACAACCCACCCGCCAAATTCAGGAGCTGGTGATGAGCGCAGTCAATGCACGACAGCCGCAGCTGTCCCTGAGCGAGAGCCTGGCCGACCTGGCGGTGGAAGCGCTGATCGACGAGGCCGACCTGTCGCCCAAGCCGGGCCTGGTCGACCGCCGTGGCAGTGGCGCGCATACCGACCTGCACCTGGGCCTGATGCACGCCTCTGCCTTGGCGCTGTGGCCGATGTTCAATCAAATGGCCCAAGCCGCCCTCGAACTGGGCGACATCGGCCAGCCACTGCGCGAAGCGCTGGGGCGCTTAGGCCGTGAGGGTGAAGTGGAGATGCTGCGCGTCACCGGCGGAGTGAATACCCACCGCGGGGCGATCTGGTCCCTCGGCTTGCTGACGGCGGCCGCCGCGCTGGATGAGCAGGCACTCAAGCCCGCCAGCGTGGCGTTGCGGGCGGCGCGTATCGCGCTGTTTAGCGACCGTGGCGCGCCGGCCAATGGCGACAGCCACGGTGCCCAGGTCTGCCGCTTGTACGGCGTGCGCGGCGCTCGCGAAGAGGCGCAACTGGGCTTTCCGGCGGTGATCCAGCAGGCCCTGCCGCAATTGCAGCGCAGCCGCGCCGCCGCCGCCGGTGAGCAGAACGCCCGGCTGGATGCCCTGCTGGCGATCATGACCAGCCTGACGGACACCTGCGTGCTCTATCGCGCCGGCCTGGCCGGCCTGAGCAGCATGCAGGGCGGCGCCCGAGCGGTGCTCATGGCCGGCGGTTGCGCCAGCCTGGATGGACGCCGGCGCCTGCGAGAACTCGATTACGACATGTTGAGGCTGCGTGCCTCACCCGGCGGTGCAGCCGATTTGCTCGCCGCGTCTTTATTCCTCGACCGCCTGCAGCCTGCGCTGCAGGCGCAGATTGGGAGTGTCTAAGCATGGAAACCCTGTCTTTTGAATTTCCCGCCGGCCAACCGGCCCAGAGCCGCGCACAGGTCGGTTGTGTCGGTTCCGGCGACCTGGAAGTGCTGCTCGAGCCCGGTACGCCCGGCAGCCTGACGATCCAGGTGGTGACCTCGGTCAACGGCAGCGCGCCGCGCTGGCAGCAGCTGTTCGAGCGCATGTTCCGTGAGCAGAGCCTGCCGGCGCTGAGCATTTCTATCCACGATTTCGGCGCGACCCCCGGTGTGGTGCGCCTGCGCCTGGAGCAAGGCCTGGAGGAGTTAGCCCATGCATGACGCCAATATCCAACGCCTGCTGCAGCAGCGCAGCTTCACCGAACTCGGTGCCCGTCAGCGCGCCCGCGCCTTGCTCGACGCCGGTAGCTTTCGCGAACTGCTCGATCCCTTTGCCAAGGTGATTTCGCCCTGGCTGCCCAAGCAGGGCATCGTGGCCCAGGCCGATGACGGCGTGGTGATCGGCAAGGGCCTGCTCGACGATCAACCGACGGTGATCATCGCCATCGAAGGGGCGTTCCAGGGCGGCAGCCTCGGCGAAGTGGGCGGGGCGAAAATCGCCGGCGCGCTGGAGCTGGCCGCCGAGGACAACCGCAACGGCACGCCGACCCGCGCCGTGCTGCTGCTGGAAACCGGCGGCGTACGCCTGCAGGAGGCCAACCTCGGTCTGGCCGCCATCGCCGAAATCCAGGCGGCCATCGTCGAGTTGCGCCAGTACCAGCCGGTGATCGCCCTGATCGCCGGACCGGTCGGCTGCTTCGGCGGCATGTCCATCGCCGCCGGGCTGTGCAGCTACCTGCTGGTGACCCGCGAGGCGCGCCTGGGCCTGAACGGCCCGCAGGTGATCGAGCAGGAAGCCGGCATCGACGAATACGACTCGCGCGACCGGCCCTTCATCTGGAGCCTGACCGGCGGCGAGCAGCGCCATGCCAGCGGCCTGGTGGATGCCTATGTGGCCGACGATGTCGAGCCGATTCGCCAGCAACTGATCGCCCTGTTCCGTCAGGGCATGCCGACGCTGCAGCGCAGCCGCCGGCATGCCTGGTTCCTCGAACGCCTGCAGGGCGTCGACACCGCCATCCAGGCCGATGCCGCTGCCGTGCGCCGCACCTATCAAGGAGAACAGTCATGAGCACTGCCCGCGAACAACGTGGCCGCAACTGGTTTCACGCCCTGGCTGGCGCGGCGACCCCTATCGGCGGACTGCCGGCGTCACTGCTGGTGGCTGACACCGAACTGGCCGGCCAGCCGCTGCGTTACCTCTCGGTGGTGGTCGACGCCGCCAATCCCTTCCCCCGTGCCCGCAACGGCGAGGTCGGCCTGCTCGAAGGCTGGGGCCTGGCCAAGGCGGTGGATGAGGCGATCGAGGCCGATGCCGGCAGTTCGCACAAACGCGCCTTGGTCGCCATTGTCGATGTGCCGAGCCAGGCTTATGGCCGCCGCGAGGAAGCCTATGGCATCCACCAGGCCCTGGCCGCTGCGGTGGACAGCTACGCCCGCGCC
>NZ_JBFIIG010000052.1:0-24161 GCF_041601375.1 Pseudomonas sp.
CGGCAGCGCCCGCCGTCACTGGCAGTTCTCCCTGGCCGCGGTGAGCGCGGCGCGCTTCGATGACGAGACGGACAGCTGGCTCCTCACCGAGGACAGCACCGAGCACCGGATCAAATGCTTCGCGGCAGTCAGCGGCGACAACCTCGACGGCGACGACGACAGCCAAGCCAGCGACGACTGAGAGCGGGTGAAAAACGCCCGCCTGCTGCGACCACCTCCAGGCGCCCGCGGCTGGCGTTGCACTCGATAGTGTCATGACCTCGGCTACCTGCGCAGCGCCATACCGGTGCAGATGATCGCCCTGGAACCGGGTCAGATCCAGGCCGCCGATGCCAGCTTCGACAACATCGTCTGCACCTTTATCCTATGCACCATCCCGGACGCCGTGGCCGCGTTGAAGGAGATGCGCCGGGTGCTGAAACCCGCGGCCACCTGCTGTTCTGCGAACACGGCCTGGCCCCGGATGCCCCGTGGCGCGCTGGCAGAACCGCCTGACGCCCTACTGGAAACCCCTGGCCGGCGGCTTCAGCATCGAGCAGCTGCACACCGGCTACCTGAACGGCCCCAGACCGATGACGCTGGTCTATCGCGGCTGGGCTCATTGAACCCGTCGCACCGATCCACGACCGCCTTTTATCCGCGCCAATCAGACCGTATGCTGTCGATGGTTGCTGGATAAGTTCATTGGATTGAAAGCGGTTAGCGCATGAAGCCACCCTCGACACGCCCCTGCAACACCCGCTATACCTGCCTTGGTGGCCTACTGGCACTGTGCATGCTCTGCGCCTCGCCGGCCTGGGCGCAACCGCGCGAGGTGCGCGTGGGGGTCTATGCCAATGAGCCGAAGATCCTGCTCGGCGAGGACGGGCAAATCTCCGGCATCCTCGGCGAGCTGCTGGGGGAAGTCGCCCGCAAGGAGAACTGGCGCCTGATCCCGGTGCCCTGCGACTGGCAGGCCTGCCTGGAGCTGGCGCAACGCGGCACAATCGACCTGCTGCCGGATGTGGCCTTCAACCAAGCGCGCGCGCGGTACCTGGACTTTCACCAGCAGCCCTCGCTGTATAGCTGGTCGCAGCTGTACAGCCGCGAGGAGGCCAAGCTCGAATCGGTCCTCGACCTCAAGGACCGACGCATCGCCGTGCTGGCCGGTTCCATCCAGGAAAACTACCTGCAAACGCTGCTCGACAGCTTTGGCCTGCACGCCCGCTTGATTCCCGTGCAAAGCCTGGCCGAAGGCTTCGACCTGGTGGCCAACCGGCAGGCCGATGCGGTGGTGGCCAATCAGCGCTTCGGCGACTACCAGGCGCCAAGCTACCAGCTGCGCAGCACACCGATCATGTTCCAGCCCGCGCAGCTGTTTTATGCCACCCGCAAGGGCGCCAACGCCGACCTACTGAACAGCATCGACCGGCATTTGCGCGAGTGGCAAGACTCCCCCTCATCCTATTACTACCAGACCCTGCAGCGCTGGGGCGGCGAACGACCCAGGCTGCTGGTGCCGACCGCCGCCTGGTGGGGCCTGGCCATCCTGGCCGGCCTGCTGCTGACGGCACTCGTCGCCGCCTTCGTGCTGCGCCGCCAGGTCGCCGAGAAGACCCGTCACCTGAAGGCCAGCGAACGGCGCCTGAACACCATCCTCGACAGCGTCGAAGCCTATATCTACATCAAGGATCCCGAACTGCGTTACCAGTACGCCAACCGCAAGGTCTGCGAGCTGTTCGGCCTGCCGCTGGCGCAGGTGGTGGGGCAGACCGACGAACGCTTCTTCGACGCCGCCACCGCGGCCAACCTGCGTGACAACGACCACCGCGTGCTGCTGCTCGGCGAACGGGTGGAGACCGAGGAAATCAACCGCAGCCCGGACGGCAGCCTCGAGCAGACCTACCTCTCGGTGAAGCTGCCGTTGCGCCAGCCGGACGGGCGTATCTACGCCCTGTGCGGCATCTCCACCGACATCAGCGAGCACAAGAAGAACCTCGAACAGATCCACCGCCTGGCCTTCTACGACCTGCTTACCGGCCTGCCCAACCGCCGCCTGCTGCTCGACCGCCTGCAGCATGCCCTGGCGCAGCGCAGCCGCAACCAGCTGGACGGCGCCCTGCTGTTCATCGACCTGGACAACTTCAAGGATCTCAACGACACCCTCGGCCACGACATGGGCGACCAACTGCTGCAACAGGTGGCCCAACGCCTGAACAGCCATGTCCGCGAGGAAGACACCCTGGCCCGCCTCGGTGGCGACGAGTTCGTGCTCATGCTCGAAGGGCTGCACCTGGAGCACCCCGAGGCCATCGCCCAGATCGAAACGGTGGCAAGCAAGCTGATCCAGGCCCTCGGCGAACCCTATGTGCTGCAGGGGCGCAGCCACACCAGCACCGCCAGCATCGGCATCGCCCTGTTTTCCGAGGCCCGGGGCACGGTGGATGAACTGCTCAAGCGCGCCGACCTGGCCATGTACCAGGCCAAGGCCGCCGGTCGCAACACCCTGAGGTTCTTCAACCCCGAGATGCAGGCCGAAGTCAGCGCCCGCGCCAACCTGGAAAACGACCTGCGCCAGAGCCTGGGCGCACGCCAGTTCATCCTCCACTACCAACCGCAGGTCAACACCCTGGGCCAACTGCTCGGCGCCGAAGCCCTGGTGCGCTGGCAACACCCCAGCCGCGGCCTGGTGGCCCCGGGCGAATTCATCCCGCTGGCCGAAAGCACCGGCCTGATCCTGCCGCTGGGCCGCTGGATCCTGTACAGCGCCTGCCAGCAACTGGTGGCCTGGGCTGCAGACCCCAAGCGCGCGCAACTGACCATGGCGGTCAACGTCAGCGCGCGGCAGTTCCACCACCGTGATTTCGTCGAGGACGTGCTCGCCGTGCTGGATGAAACCGGGGCCAACCCCCAGCGCCTGGAACTGGAACTGACCGAGAGCCACCTGGTGCAGGACGTGGAGACCATGATCGTCAAGATGGGCCAGCTCAAGGCCCGTGGCGTGCGCTTCGCGCTGGACGACTTCGGTACCGGCTATTCGTCGCTCAGCTACCTCAAGCGCCTGCCGCTGAGCCAGCTGAAGATCGATCGCTCCTTCGTCCGCGACCTGCTCAGCGACCCCAGCGATGCGGCCATCGTGCGCACCATAGTCGCCCTGGGCGACAGCCTGGGCCTGCAGGTGATCGCCGAAGGCGTGGAAACCCTGGCCCAGCGCGACGCCTTGCTGCGCCTGGGCTGCCAGCGGTTTCAGGGCTATCTGTTCGGCAAACCGGAACCGGCGCAGAGGCTCGAGCAGTGGCCCCTGCCGGCCGGCACCAGCCGCGCTTGAGCCGGCTGACCCAGCTCAAGTCTCGGACGCAGCCCCTTCGAGTCTGAGCCGAAACAGATCGGACGCGGCAAAATCCGCCACGGCCATGGGCCGGGCAAAAAAGTAGCCCTGGTAATGCAAGCAGCCATTGCTCAGCAGGCTGTCGCGCTGGTCCGGGGTTTCCACGCCTTCGGCGATCACCTCCAGCTTGAGGCTTTGTGCCAGGGCGATGATCGCACGCACGATGGCCAGGCTGCTGGGATTGCCCGGCAACTCTCGCGTGAACGACTGATCGATCTTCAGCTGATCCAGCGGTAACTGCTGCAGGTAGGCCATGGACGAATAGCCCGTACCGAAGTCATCGATGGAGAAACGGATACCCATGGTTCTCAGGGCCTGCATGCGCACGATGGCTTCGTTCATGTCCGTCAGCAGCAATGACTCGGTCAGCTCCAGCTTGAGGCGCTGGGGGTTGGCTCCGCTACGCTGCAGGGTCTGTTGCAGCGCCTCGACAAAGCCTGCCTGATAGAGCAGGCGCGCACTGAGATTCACCGACAGGCTCAAGTCGGCGCTGTGTGGCTGCTGTGCCCACTGCGCGAGCAACTCGCAGGCGGCACCGAGCACCTGCATATCCAGGCTTTCGATCAGCCCGCAGCACTCGGCGATGCCGATAAATGCCCCAGGCCCGAGCAAACCGCGGTACGGATGCTGCCAGCGCACCAGCGCCTCGGCACCGTTCAGGCGCCCCCGTTGATCCAGCTGCGGTTGCAGGTACAGGAGGAATTCGCCGCTCTGCAGCCCCCGGCGCATATCCGCTTCCAGCTGCAGGCGAGCGCTGACCGCCTCCTGCATTTGCGGGTCGTAGAAACTCAGGGCGTTCTTGCCCGCGGCCTTGGCCGTGTACATCGACAGGTCGGCGCGCTGCATCAGTTCATCCACCGAATGCCGATCGTCGCTGAACAGCACCACGCCCAGGCTGGCACTGCTGAACAGGCTGTGCCCGCTGGCCAGATAGGGCTGGCGCAGGGCGTCGAGCACCTTGGCGCCCAGGTGTTCGATCTGGGAGGCGGCTTCCTCGGCACGGCTCTCCAGCCCTTCGAGCATCAGCACGAACTCGTCGCCTCCCAAGCGGGCCACGGTATCGCGCTCACGCAGGCTATGCCGTAAGCGCTCGGCAACCTGGCACAGCAGCTCGTCACCGACCTGATGGCCATACAGGTCGTTAACATTCTTGAAGTTGTCGAGGTCGAGAAACACCAGCGCGGCATGCTGGCCGCTGCGTCGGCTCAGCGCCCGTGCCTGCTGCAGGCGGTCGCGCAGCAGGCGCCGATTGGGCAGTCCTGTGAGGGCATCGTAGAACGCCAGGTGCTTGATCTTCTCCTCGGCGGACTTGCGCTCGCTGATGTCGGTCAACGACGCCACGTAGTTGCTGACCCGCCCGCGCTCATCGCGCACCGCACTGATGGCCAGCCACTCGGGAAAGACTTCGCCACTCTTGCGCCGGTTCCAGACCTCCCCCTCCCAGATGCCCGTCTCGATCAGGGTCTGCCACATGGCCTGATAGAACTCCGGGCCATGCCGCCCGGAGCTGAGCATCTGGGTGGTCTGGCCGATGGCTTCGGCGGCGCTGTAGCCGCTGATCTGGCTGAAGGCGCGGTTGACCTTGAGGATCCGCGTGCTGGCATCGGCAATCAGCATGCCCTGCTGGGATTCGAAGGCAATAGCGGCAATCCGCCGATCCAGCTCCAAGTTGACCCTGTCGGTAATATCACGGGCGATGAACACCACAGCTCGCTTGCCCTGTAGCGGAGTGTCCAGGCGCTTGGCGCGCCCCTCGAACATCCGGTGGCCGGAGGGCGTGCGCATGCCGTATTCCAGGGTTTGCGGGTGGTCGCTGGCCAGGGTTCGGGCAATGAAGGCAATGAAGCGCTCCGTCTGGCCAACGGACAGCACATCGGCCAGGCGCTTGCCGACCAGGCCGACACCGCCGCCATGGAGCAGCTGCGGGTCGGGGGCCATCACCTCCAGGTAGCGCCCCTCCTCGTCCAGTACCAGGGTCAGGTCCGGGCTGGCCTCATTGATCGCCCGCAGACGCGCCTCGCTCTCACGCAGAGCCTGACGATCGCTGGCCTGCAGGTAGATATCCTGCAACAGCAGCCCCAGCAGCACGGTGGCCGGCGTCAACACCAGAAAAATCGGCACCGCGACCTGCTGCAGCGCCTGGCTGAAATTCTTGGCCGGCAACAGGCTCAGGCTCAGCACCAGCAACAGATGCACCAGCACACCGAACAACAGCAGCTGCCAGGCGCCGATGCGCAGCCAGTTGCGCTGGCAGGCCGCCCGATAGGCCAGGCCCAGCAGCACCGGCATGAGGATATTGAGCAGGCCCGGAATGACCCCCACGCCACCCAACCAGAGCCGATAGGCGCCGGCCATCAGCCCGGCTATGGCCGCCACCAGCGGGCCACCGAACAAGCCGGCCATGCTCAGCACCACGCTGCGCGCATCGAAGATCAGCCCCTCATGGAGGGTGAGCGGCACCAACATGCCGATCACGCAGATAGCGCCTAACAGGCCACCGGCAAGCAACTGGCGCAGCAGTTGCCGCTGGACATGCCGCATATTCAGGGCCTGCAGCCAGCACAGCGCGATCAGCAGAGCCGCGCTCTCGATAAATTTCAGGGTCATGGAGCAACTCGAGGGGTTTACCAACGCTGGCGGGCATTGGAGGCCAAATGCCAGCAACGGCACATGATAGCAATTTACCAGCAGCCGCTCAGACCGTAGGTCGGGCAAGGCTGCTCCTAGTTCGAGGGCTCGCGCAGCTGCAGGGCGTCCACCAGGCCCGCGGCGATGGCCATGCCGACCAGATCGGCGAGGGTCTCGGCCTGCATGCGCTTCATCACCCGCGAGCGGTAGAGGTCGACGGTCTTGACGCTGATCGCCAGTTGCTCGGCCACTTGCCGATTGGTGTAGCCGCACACCAGCGGCAGCAGCACATCGCGCTCGCGCGGGGTGAGCCGGTCGAGGCGCGCCTGCACCGCCTGCAAGCGCTGATCCAGCGCCGGGGTCGCCGACGGCCGACTCAGTGCCTGCTGCACGCTGTCGAGCAGCAACTGCTCGTTGTAGGGCTTCTCGATAAAGTCCACCGCGCCGGCGCGAAAGGCGCGCACCACGATCGGCACATCGGCATGGCCACTGACGAAGATGATCGGCATGTCGATGCCGCGCTCGCGCAGGGCTTCCTGCACATTCAAGCCACCCATGCCGGGCATGCGCACGTCCAGCAGCACGCAGCCGCGGGTCTCGGCCGCGCAGGCCTCGAGAAACGCCCGGCCGCTGGTAAAGGGCAAGGCCTTGAGCCCCACCGACTCCAGCAGCCAGACGGTGGAATCGAGCATGCCCTGGTCGTCATCGACCACATACACCTGTTGTTGCGTTTGCCCGCTCATCCTTCGCTCCTCGTGTCGCTCTCGTTCACGGCTCCGTCGGCCCGCCCCAGCGGCAGCCGACATTCCAGGCAAAGCCCGCCCGCCTGACCTGGATGAGCCTCCAGGGCGCCGCCGAAGCCTTCGATAATGCTGCGGCTCATCGACAACCCCAGGCCCAGCCCTTCCGCCTTGCTGGTGTAGAACGGGGTGAAGATGTGTTGCAACTGCGCCGGGTCCACGCCAGGGCCCTGGTCACTGACCCAGACGCACAGCTGGCCGCCACGCTCGCCGGCGCTCAGTTCGATGCGCGAGGGCTGGCCCGGGTGGGCTTCGCGGTTGGCGTCGATGGCGTTGCGCAGCAGGTTGAGCAGCACCTGCTCGAGCAGCACCCGGTCGGCGTAGACCGGCGGCAGATTATCCGCCAGTTGCTCGATGATATTCACCTGCCAGTTGCTCGCCTCCCACTGACACAGGCGCATCGCCTCGCGGGCCACCTGGGCGATTTCCAGAGCCTGGGTGCGGCGCTGCCCCTTGCGCAGGAAGGCGCGCAGACGCTTGATCACCTCGGCGGCGTGGTTGGCATGTTCGGTGATGCGTTCCAGACCCCGGGCCACCTTGTCGGCCGCCTCAGGATTAGTGCCCAGGGCCTTGAGGTAGCGCTGGCTGGCACTGGCGTAGTTGACCACCGCCGCCAGCGGCTGGTTGATCTCGTGGGCGATGCCCGACGCCAGCTCGCCGAGGGTGACCAGCCGCGCGGTGTGCGCCAGTTCGTCCTGGTGGTGGCGCTGCTGGGCCTCGCGCAATTCGCGTTCGGTCATGTCGCGGGCCACCAGCGAATAATAGTGCTCACCGCCACTGCCGCGATGGGCCAGCAGCACCAGCGAAACAAGCAAGGGCGCGCGCTGCCCCAGCGGCCGCAGGCGCACCTCGGCGCTCCACACTCCGCGGCTGTCGGCAGTGGCCCAGCCGTTGGCCTGCAATTGCTGCCAATCGTCTTCGGCGAGCAGCGCATCCAGGGTTGGCAGCGGCTGGTTGGCGGCGATATCCAGGGCATGCCGGGCCGATGGATTGAGGTAGGTCAGGCGCCCGGCCGGGTCGATGAACAGCACCAGGTCGGTGTTGGCCTCGACCACCTCAGCCAAACGCCGCTTGTTCTCCTCGGCCTGCACCCGCGCGGTGATGTCGCGCGACACGCTGACCACTTCCACCACCGCACCGGTGTAGGTTTCGCGGATCGCCCGGCTGGCGGTCTCGAACCACAGGTAGCGGCCATCGCGGTGAGCGATGCGGAAGGTCATGGTGTGATAGCCATCCTGTTCCAGCGCTTCGCGGGTGCTGCGCACCAGCTGCGCCTGGTCCTGACGGTGGAACAGCGCCTGCACCCGGGTGCCGCGCAGCTCTTCGGGCCAGTAGCCGAGCAGCGTCCAGCTGGCCGGCGAGGCATCGAGGAAGCGCCCGTCCGGGGTGTGCCGGGAAATCAGGTCGGTGGTGTTTTCGGTGATCAGCCGATACAGGCGGCTGGCCTTGGCCGCCTCGCGTTCGGCCTGCACCTGCTCGGTGGCCAGGCGACAGCGGGCCAGTACCTGCTGCTCCAGCGGATCGGGCACGAACAGCCAGATCAGGATCTGCCCCTCGACCTGGGCCTCGACCCCATCGATCGCCCGCCCCTGCTGCAGGCAGGCCCGCACCAGTTGCGCGGCGTTGACCGGCAACAGCTCCAGCGCCGCCGGCAGGGGCCGCTCGCCGAGCAGATTGAGCATGGCCGCATTCAACTGCAGCGGTCGCGCCTGGGTATCCAGCAGCAAGCTGGGTTGCGGATCGCTGCCGAGCAGGGCACTGCCGCGGGCCTGTGCGGCCAGGCTGGCAAGCAGGGCCAGCAGCAGCTCGTGGATAAACCCCAGCCAGTCGAGGCCCACCCCTTCCTGCAACTCGACCAGCAGCAGGCCGGGCTGCCCAGCATCCAGCTCCAGGGTCAGCACCTGGCCATGGCTGATGGCCGCGCGGCGCACCCGACCGGCCAGCCAGCAAGGTAACTGCCGCAACTCGCCCAGGCTTAGCCGCGGCTCGACCTGCAGACGCTCGAACAGCAGCAGATCGCTGGCCTGCAGGGGGTCGCCGAAGCCCGGCGGCAGATGGGCAGCCGCGCCTTCATGGCTGTAGATACCGGTGGCCGTCTGCCAGCCGAGAAAGAACGCCTGGCGCACCTCTGGGCAGGCCTGCAGGGTGCGGCGCAGGGCGTCGGCACGCACCGCCAGCGGCAACGCCTCGCGCTGTAACCGCAGCCAGCTGTGCAACTGCACGCGGATCTCACTCATCGCTTCTGCTTCCTTATCGCCGGCACAGCGCCGCCCTGTGATTGGCCAGACGCGAGCATCGCGGCAACGCCGTCCGAATGCAAAGCGACCAAGGGCTATAGCCGATAACAATACTAGTAAACATACTATAAGACTATGGCTTAGTTGCCATATAAAACTATTAAAAGCTATAAATAGCCGAAGCCAAAACTGCGGCACGCCTGCCGTGCGCCGAACCGGCCGACAAGAGCAAACAATCTGCCATGGGTATTCGCATGTCGATCTACGAACAGGGCCTCGCCCCCGCCGCCGTCAATCATATCGCCCTCTCGCCCCTGAGCTTTCTCGAGCGCACCGCCAGCGTCTATCCGCACTACCCGGCGGTGATCCATGGCTCGATCCGCCGCGACTGGAGCGAGACCTATGCGCGCTGCCGCCGCCTGGCCTCGGCCCTGGCCGGCCGCGGCATCGGCAAGGGCGACACGGTGGCGCTGATGCTGCCCAATACCCCGGCGATGCTCGAAGCGCATTTCGGCGTGCCGATGATCGGCGCGGTGCTCAACCCGCTCAACGTACGCCTGGACGCCGAGGCCATCGCCTTCATGCTGCAGCACGGCGAAGCCAAGGTGCTGATCACCGACCGCGAGTTCCATGAAGTGATCCACGCCGCGGTCGGCATGCTCGATCATCCGCCGCTGGTGATCGACGTCGACGATCCGGAATACGGCGAAGGCCAGGCGGTCAGCGACCTCGGCTACGAGGCCCTGCTGGCCGAAGGCGATCCGCACTTCGCCTGGCAATGGCCGACTGACGAATGGCAGGCGATCAGCCTCAACTACACCTCCGGCACCACCGGCAACCCCAAGGGGGTGGTCTACCACCACCGCGGTGCCTACCTCAACTCGCTGGGCAACCAGATGACCTGGGCCATGGGCCACCACCCGGTGTACCTCTGGACCCTGCCGATGTTCCACTGCAACGGCTGGTGCTACCCCTGGACCATCACCGCCCTGGCCGGCGTGCACGTGTTTTTGCGCCGGGTCGACCCGCAGAAAATCCTCCACCTGATCCGCGAGCACAAGGTCAGTCACCTGTGTGGCGCGCCCATCGTGCTCAACGCCCTGGTCAACATGCCCGAGTCGGCCAAGGCGGCCATCGAGCACCCGGTCAACGCCATGGTCGCCGGTGCGGCGCCGCCGGCCAAGGTGATAGGCGCGGTCGAGGAGATGGGCATCAAGGTCACCCACGTCTACGGCCTGACCGAAGTCTACGGCCCGGTCACCGTGTGCGCCTGGCATGCCGAATGGGATGAGCTGCCGCTGGAGCAGCGAGCGCAGATCAAGTCGCGCCAGGGCGTGCGCTACCCGACCCTGGAAGGGCTGATGGTCGGCGATCCCAAGACCCTGAAGCCGACGCCGCGCGATGGCGAGACCATCGGCGAGATCTTCATGCGCGGCAACACCGTGATGAAGGGCTACCTGAAGAACCCCAGCGCCACCGCCGAGGCCTTCGAGGGCGGCTGGTTCCACACCGGCGACCTGGCCGTGTGTCACCCCGACGGCTACGTGGAAATCAAGGATCGCCTGAAAGACATCATCATCTCCGGTGGCGAGAACATCTCCACCATCGAGGTGGAAGCCGTGCTCTATCGCCACCCGGCCGTGCTGGAAGCGGCCGTGGTCGCCCGCCCGGACGAGAAGTGGGGCGAGACCCCCTGCGCCTTCATCACTCTCAAGGTCGACCAGCAGAGCACCCGCGAGAGCGAAATCATCGCGTTCTGCCGCGAGCACCTGGCCGGTTTCAAGGTGCCCAAGACCGTGGTCTTCACCCAGCTGCCGAAGACCAGCACCGGCAAGATCCAGAAATTCGTCCTGCGCGACAGGGCCAAGGCGCTCTGATCCCACCCCCCCCTAGCCCGGCTGCATCCGGGCTAGGGCTCAAAGACAGCGTTTGCACAACAACAATAACCGGCCCAGGCGGCCGACGGAGAACCCTCATGCAAGTCTTCAAGCGTCGTGACGGCGATGAACAACCCTACTGGCCGCTCGGCCCGTTCAAGGTGCGCCTGCCGTTTATCCACTACCGCTGGGAAACCGCGGAAATGCTCCAGGCGCTGATCATGTTCGTGGTCAGCCTGGCGATGATTCCGCTGCTGGAAAAATACCTCGGCCTGCCCTATGACGTGGCCCTGGCCTACGTGGTGGTGTGTGGCATCGGCTTCATGCTGCCGGCGCTGCTCGGGGTGCCCTTTGTGCCCGGCTGGATCACCCCGGGCATCCCGGTGGTGCTGCTGTTTCTCGGTAACTTCGAGCCCGGCCCGCAGGCCATCCAGGCGCTGTTCGCCCTGCAGTTTCTGGTATTCGTGATTTTCCTGGTGCTCGGCGTCACCCGCCTGGGCAGCACCCTGGTCAAGATCATTCCCAACTCGATGAAGGGCGGCATCATCATCGGCGCCGGCATCGCCGCGCTGATGGGCGAAATCTCCACCGGAGGGCGCCTGGCCAACACGCCGATCTCGCTGGTGCTGGGCAGCCTGATCTGCCTTTATCTGATGTTCTCGGTGTCGTTCAAGGGCCTCACCGAGCGCGTACCCCTGGCGCGCAAGATCGTCAACTACGGCATGGTTCCGGGCATGTTGATCGCCATCTTCATCGGCATCGCCGTCGGCGAATACCAGATGCCCGACGTGCGCTTCGGCATCACCGCACCGGCCTTCGCCGAGATGTGGAACTACCTGCCGTTCAACGTCGGCTTCCCCGGCCTGGACGTGTTCCTGCTGGCCGTCCCCACCGCGGTAATCGCCTACATCATCGCCTTCGGCGACATCATCGTCGGCCAGTCGCTGATGCAGCGCGCCGACGAACTGCGCACCGATGAGGTGATCGAGAACAACATCGATCGCGTGCACCTGGTGACCGCCCTGCGCAACGCCCTGCACGCCTTCTTCGCCCCCTACCCAGGTTTGGCCGGGCCGCTGTGGACCGCCGTCGCGGCGACCATGGCCGAGCGTTACAAGTACGGGCGCAAGGCCATGGACTCGATCTACAGCGGCGCCGGCACCTTCTGGATCACCGGCTTCATCGCCCTGTTCGCCCTGCCGCTGGTGAGCTTCTTCCAGCCGGTACTGCCGATAGCCCTGTCGCTGACCCTGATTCTCACCGGCTATATTTGTCTGATGGTCGGTTTCGAACAGCTCAACAACAACACCGAGCGCGGCGTGGCCGGCACCATGGGCGTGGTCCTGGCCGTCTACGGCGCAGGCTGGGGTCTGGCCGCCGGTGCCGCGCTGTACATCCTGGTCGAGCGCACCCACCTGCTCAGGTTCGCCTCGAGCAAGGACAAGACCAGCGGCGCCCCCGAGGTCGACTGACGCGCTATAACCCTACTTATCTTGCCCACGCCGCAGGTTCGCCTGCGGCACTCTGTTTTTGAGGTGCCCCATGCCCGAGTACAACGCCCCCCTGCGCGACCTGCGTTTCGTCCTCCACGAAGTCTTCGACGCGCCAGCCCTGTGGGCACGCCTGCCGGCCCTGGCCGAGACCGTGGATGCCGCCACCGCCGACGCCATTCTCGAAGAAGCGGCCAAGGTCACCGGCAGCCTGATCGCCCCGCTCAACCGCAGCGGCGACGAGGAAGGCGCGCAATGGGTCGCCGGCGAGGTGCGCACCCCGGCCGGCTTCAAGCAGGCCTACGCCACCTATATCGAGGGCGGCTGGGTCGGCCTGTCCGGCAACCCGGCCTACGGCGGTATGGGCATGCCCAAGATGCTCGCGGTGCAATTCGAGGAGATGCTCTATGCCGCCGGCTCCAGCTTCGCCCTCTATTCGGCGCTGAGCTCCGGCGCCTGCCTGGCGATCGACGCGCATGCCAGCGAAGAATTGAAGAACACCTACCTGCCGCCGATGTACGAAGGCCGCTGGGCCGGTTCCATGTGCCTGACCGAGGCCCATGCCGGCACCGACCTGGGGATCATCCGCACCAAGGCCGAACCCCAGGCCGACGGCAGCTACAGCATCAGCGGCAGCAAGATCTTCATCACCGGCGGCGAACAGGACCTGACCGAGAACATCATCCACCTGGTGCTGGCCAAGCTGCCGGGCGCGCCGGCCGGGCCCAAGGGCATCTCGCTGTTTCTGGTGCCGAAAGTCGTGGTCAACGGCGACGGCAGCCTGGGCCCGCGCAACGCCGTGAGCTGCGGCTCGATCGAACACAAGATGGGCATCAAGGCCTCGAGCACCTGCGTGATCAACTTCGACGGCGCCCAGGGCTGGCTGATCGGCGAGGCCAACAAGGGCTTGGCGGCGATGTTCACCATGATGAACTACGAGCGCCTGTCGATCGGCATCCAGGGCATCGGCTGCGCCGAAGCCTCCTACCAGGCCGCCGCCGCCTATGCTCGCGAGCGCCTGCAGAGCCGCGCCGCCACCGGCCAGGTTGCACCGGACCAGGCCGCCGACCCGATCATCGTGCACGCCGACGTGCGCCGCATGCTGCTGAGCATGAAAGCCATGACCGAGGGCGGCCGCGCCTTTGCCTGCTACGTCGGCCAGCAACTGGACCTGTCCAAGTTCTCCGCCGATGCCGAGGAACGCCAGCAGGCCGACGCCCTGGTCGCCCTGCTCACCCCGCTGGCCAAGGCCTTCTTCACCGACACCGGTCTGGACAGCTGCATACACGGCCAGCAGATCTTCGGCGGCCACGGCTACATCCGCGAGTGGGGCCAGGAGCAACTGGTGCGCGACGTGCGCATCGCGCAGATCTACGAAGGCACCAACGGCATCCAGGCCCTCGACCTGCTCGGGCGCAAGGTGGTGGCCAACGGCGGCGCGGCTTTGCGCCAGTTCGCCGGCGAAGTCCGCCACTTCGCCCACCAGCACGAAACGCCCTACGGCAGCGAGCTGGTCACCGCCCTGGAGCGCCTGGAAGCGGTCAGCGGCTGGCTGCTGGAACAGGCCAAGACGGATGCCAACGCGGTCGGCGCCGCCTCGGTGGAATACCTGCACCTGTTCGGCTACGTCGCCTACGCCTACATGTGGGCGCGCATGGCGGCGGTGGCCGAGGCCAAGCACGACGAGGACCCAGCCTTCTACGGCGGCAAGCTGGCCACTGCGGCCTTCTATTTCGCCCGCCTGCTACCGCGCAGCCTGAGCCTGGAGGCGAGCATCCGTGCCGGCAGCGCGCCGCTCTACGGACTGGCCGCCGAACAGTTCTAAGCGTAGGGCGGGTGCAACCCGCCACTGCCAGCCTGGCGGGTTACACCCGCCCTGCATGATTGAGCGTTTGCGCGGTGGGCGGGCAACCAGACATCGCGCTTTTTTATTCAAGCCGTAGGGTGCACCCTGCGCACCGATAGCAGACACCCGGACGAGAAGACTATGCGTACCCTGACCACTCTGACCGGCAACAGCCAGAAACTCGACGGCGGCGCCATGTTCGGCAACGCGCCCAAGGCCCTCTGGCAGCGCTGGATGACACCCGATGAACAGAACCGCATCGACCTCGGTTGCCGCGCCCTGCTGGTGCAGGAAGAGGGCCGCAACATCCTGGTGGAAACCGGCATCGGCGCCTTCTTCAGTCCCGAACTGAAAGACCGCTTCGGCGTCCAGGAGGACCGCCACGTGCTGCTCGATAGCCTGGCCGAACTGGACCTGCGCGATGCCGACATCGACATCGTGCTGCTCACCCACCTGCACTTCGACCACGCCGGCGGCCTGCTCGCCGCCTGGGAAGCGGGCCAGCCGGCGCGCCTGCTGTTCCCCAAGGCGCGCTTCGTCACCGGCAAACGCCAGTGGCAGCGTGCCTGCCAGCCCCACGCCCGCGACCGCGCCTCCTATATCCCGCAACTGCTGAGCCTGCTGGAAAGCAGCGGCCGCCTGACCCTGCTGGAGGACAGCGAACACTGCCAACTGCTCGGCCCGGACTGGCGCCTGCACTGGAGCGACGGCCACACCCCGGGGCTGTTGCTGCCGGAAGTGAGCATGCCCGGCGGTCCGGTGCTGTTCCCCAGCGACCTGATCCCCGGCGCGCCCTGGGTGCACCTGCCGATCACCATGGGCTACGACCGCTTCCCCGAAGGCCTGATCGAGGAGAAGACGACACTGCTGGCCGACCTGTTCGAGCGCGGCGGTCGCCTGGTGTTCACCCATGACCCGGAGATCGCCATGGGTCGGGTGGTGCGCGATGCAAAGGGTCGTTACGGTCTGAGCGACAGCCTCAGCGAAGTGCGCGGGCGGGTCGAATAGACCCGCAATAAGTCGGTGCGCACGGCGCACCCTACACAGCCCGGCGCCTTTGTAGGGTGCGCCATGCGCACCGCCCCCGTTAAAGCCCGCCGCTGACGCCCAGGCCCACACCCAACTCGGTCGCCAGCGAGAACGGCAGCAACAGGGTATCCAGCAGAGCACTGGCGGGCAGGTCGAGGCCGGGGTATTCAGGGGCTTCGGCGCCGAAACGCTCCTGCGCACAACAGCCGTCGTTCAACGCATACAGATCCAGACGGGTGCCGGCATAGATCACCGGTGCGCCGGGCTTGGCCGCATCCAGGGTGCGCAGCGTGGCGCAACCGCTGCTCAACAGCATGAGCAGCAGGCAGCCCGTACGCACGGCGGTGTTACTCATCCGAGACCCGATGGTGCTCGCCCCAGCGCGGCAGCATGTCCTGGGGCACGCCCAGGCAGTTGAGGATGCGCGCGACGACGAAGTCGATCAGGTCGTCGATGGTCTGCGGCTGGTGATAGAAGCCCGGCGCCGCTGGCAGGATGGTCGCGCCCAGGTTCGACAGCTTGAGCATGTTCTCCAGGTGGATGCTGGAGAACGGCGCCTCGCGCGGCACCAGGATCAACTGCCGGCGCTCCTTGAGCACCACGTCGGCGGCGCGTTCGATCAGGTTGTTGCAGGCGCCGGTGGCGATCGCCGACAGGGTGCCGGTCGAGCATGGCACCACCACCATCGCCGAGGGCGCGCCCGAGCCGGAGGCCACCGGGGCCATCCAGTCCTCCTTGGCGTAGACGCGAATCTGCCCAGGCGCCGCACCGGTGTACTCACTGAGGAATGCCTGCATGGCCTGGGGCTTGGCCGGCAGGGTCACGTCCGTTTCGGTGGCCAGCACCAGTTGCGCGGCCTTGGAAATCAGGAAATGCACCTCACGGTCCTCCTGCACCAGGCAATCGAGCAGGCGCAGGCCGTACTGCGCGCCGGAGGCGCCGGTCATGGCCAAGGTAATGCGTTCCGGACCGTTCATGCGAACTCCGTAGGGCGGGTGCAACCCGCCGGTTCATGGTCAATGGCGGGTTGCACCCGCCCTACTTCAATGCCTCGGCCAGCTTGCCGTGCAAGCCGCCGAAACCGCCGTTGCTCATAACCACCACCTGGGTGCCCGGCGCGGCTTCGGCCTTGACCCCTTTGATGATCGCCTCCAGCGAATCGCAGACCCGGGTCGGCACCGTGGACGAGGCGACGGTCGCCGCCAGGTCCCAGCCGAGGTTGGCCGGGGCGTACCAGTACACCGAGTCGGCCTGAATCACCGATCCCGGCAGGCCATCGCGGTGGGCGCCGAGCTTCATCGAGTTGGACCGCGGCTCGACGATGGCGATCAGGTGGGCATCGCCGATGCGCTTGCGCAGGCCGTCGAGGGTGGTGGCAATCGCCGTCGGGTGATGGGCGAAGTCGTCGAAGATGGTCACGCCGTTGACTTCGGCGACCTTCTCCATGCGTCGCTTGGCGTTGATGAAGCTGCACAGCGCGGCAACGCCGAGCTCCGGCACCACGCCGACATGCCGCGCCGCCGCCAAGACCGCCAGGGCGTTGGCCACGTTGTGCTGGCCGCTCAGTTGCCAGTCGACCACGCCGGCGGTGTTGCCGGCGAAGCTCACCTCGAAACGCGAGCCGTCGGCGCTGAGCAGGCGCGCCTGCCACTGACCGCCCGGGCCTGTGGTCTGCACCGGGGTCCAGCAGCCCATCTCGACCACCCGCTGCAGCGCCACGTCCGCAGCCGGGTGGATGATCAGGCCATCGCCGGGAATGGTCCGCACCAAGTGGTGAAACTGCCGCTCGATCGCCGCCAGGTCCGGGAAAATATCCGCGTGGTCGAATTCGAGGTTATTGAGGATCGCGGTGCGCGGGCGGTAGTGGACGAACTTGCTGCGTTTGTCGAAGAAGGCGCTGTCGTACTCGTCGGCCTCGACCACGAAGAACGGCGTGCCGCCCAGGCGCGCGGAAATCCCGAAGTTCTGCGGCACCCCGCCGATCAGAAAACCCGGGGTCATGCCGGCGTGCTCCAGCACCCAGGCCAGCATGCTGCTGGCGCTGGTCTTGCCATGGGTGCCGGCCACCGCCAGCACCCAACGGCCCTGCAGCACATGATCGGCCAGCCACTGCGGGCCGCTGACGTAGGGCAGGCCCTGGTTCAGCACGTATTCCACCGCCGGATTGCCGCGCGACAGGGCGTTGCCGATCACCACCAGGTCCGGCGCCGGATCGAGCTGCGCGGCGTCGTAGCCCTGGGTCAGTTCGATGCCCTGGGCTTCGAGCTGGGTGCTCATCGGCGGGTAGACATTGGCGTCGGAACCGGTGACCCGATGGCCCAATTCCTTGGCCAGCACGGCCAGCGAGCCCATGAAGGTGCCGCAGATACCGAGAATATGGATATGCATGATTTACCTTGAAGGCGTCCTCGAAAACCGGCCACAACAGGCGCTGAAAAATCTCGCCGCAGGTTAGCACAGCGCCCTGCGCCGTTCTCGCCGTGTAACGCGCAGGACCAGCCCCAATCAGGTTGCAGGGCGTAACTGCACAATCAAACGCTTGCTTGGATTGCGCTTTCCAAAAGCTTTAGGCAGCATCGGCTCGTCCGCTGGCATAGCTGATGCAATGCCAGCCCAGCCAATCATTAATGCCGAGGCACGCCATGCGTATCATTCCAGCTACCCTGGAGCACCTGGACCTGCTGACCCCGCTGTTCGTCGAATACCGCGAGTTCTACGGCGAACTGCCTTTCCCCGACTCCTCGCGCAAGTTCCTGGCTACCCGTCTGCAGCGCAAGGAATCGGTGATTTACCTGGCCCTGGCCGACGACGAGGACAAGCTGCTCGGCTTCTGCCAGCTCTACCCCAGCTACTCCTCGCTGTCGCTCAAACGCGTGTGGATCCTCAACGACATCTATGTCGCCAAAGACGCGCGGCGGCAGCTGGTTGCCGATCGCCTGCTACAGACCGCCAAGAAAATGGCCAAGGAAACCAACGCCGTGCGCATGCGCGTCGCCACCAGCCGGGATAACGAGGTGGCGCAGAAGGTTTACGAGTCGATCGGTTTCGTCGAAGACGAGCAGTTCAAGAACTACGTGCTGCCCATCAACCTCGATTGAGCGGGGCGCCGCCGGTCCAACCCGGCGGCCAGATCGGAGCCTGCGCCAGCCGCGCTGGTTCGCCTAGCCCAGCAGGCTCAGCCACAAGCCGAACCCCAGCTGAATCACCAAGGCGCCGAGCAAGGCCAGCCGCCAGGGCTGTGCCCGCAGGTTGACCCGAGCCGGGATCGGCGGATGCGCCAGCGGTTCCTGCAACGCCTGGCGAAACTCCGACAAGGCCTCGAACCGCGCGGCCGGCTGGGGCGCCAGGGCCCGAGCCAGCACGCCGTCCCAACCGGCCGGCAAGTGTGCGGTGAAGCTGGACAGCGGCACATAGCGGCTCGGCGACCCGCCTTCCGGTTCCGGACACGCTATTTCCGGCCACCGGCCACAGATCAACCAATAGGCCAGGGCCGCCAGGGCGAACTGATCGGCGCGGCCATCCACCCGCTGTTCGCCGCGCAACTCCGGCGCCAGCGGGATCGCCTCGGCGGGCAGCGGCTGACGCGGCACGCCCGGCAAGAGCGCGGCGTGCTCCGGCAACAGCAACAGCCGCCCGCCCGCACTGATCAGGATGTTCCGCGGGCTCAGCCACAGCCCCTGCATACCGCGGCGCTGCAGGGCGCGCACGGCCGCGATCGCCTGATCGAGCAGAGCCAGCAGGGTCGTTCCCTGCACAGGGCCATGGGCCGCGGCCCAATCGGCCAGGCTGCGCAGCCCCGGTGCAGGCGGTTCGAACAGCAGGAAGGCATGCCGACGCGGCCGGTGCGACGACAAGACCCGCGGCAAGCTGGCCACCGGACTGCGCCGCAAGGCCCATTCACGCTGCCAGAACACCTCGTCGGCGGCCTGCTCGGCGAACCACAGCAAGGCCTCGCGGGCGCTTTCGTCGCGCGCCCGGAACAGCCGGCCGGGCGGGCCGAACGGGCACTCGTCGAGCAGCGTCCAGCCATCCACCTGCATGCCGGTCGCGGCCTCGGCCAGCGCCGGCCACTGCTCCGGCGGCGCAGTCGGCGCCAGGCTTGCGGCCGCTCCCGGCAACAGCAACGCGGCGGCGCCGGGCGCCTTGAGCCAGGGCGCCAGCAGCGCCGGCATGCTCTCCACGGCAAGCGTCTGGCAGCCGGCGCCGAAGGCGTCCAGATCGGCCACGTCGAGCAATGGCTGCGGCGCCAGCAACAGTGCCTCCCCCTCGCTCAACGGCAGACTGTGCTGCACCAGCGCCAGCTCGGCCTGCATGCCCAGCTGCATGTCCTCACGCCCCGCCAGGCACCGCAGGCCGCCGCCCTGGTGGCGCAGCAGCCCCACCGCACCGGCCTGCAGGAACTGCGCAGCGCCCCCCTGCAGCAACAGCAGCCCGGCATCCAGACGCGGCACCCCGCGCCCTGCCTGCCGGCGGTGGAACAGTTGCTGATTGAGCGCCGCCAGCACCTGCCGCGCCGCCTGCGCCTCGCTCCAGCCCGCGGGCGTGCAGCGATAGTCGGCGAACAGCGCATCCAGATAACCCTGCAGCTGCTGCACCACATCGGGGCACTCGCGCGCCCACAACAAAGCCACCAACAACAGCGGTGGCCGCCCCTGCCGACCCGCCAGCCACATCGCCCGCGCCCGTGCCGCCTGGGCCGGCAGGTCGATGCCGCCGCCCAGCAGCAGACTGACGGCAGGATGATCCATGCGTTCTATCGACATCGGCAGCCCCCCCGGACAGTACTGCCGATAGCGTTGCAGCCTTTATGCCGACTCGCTGCAGCTTGCCGCACACACAGGCGCCGCTTATGGTGAACAACCGTGCAACCCGAGCCTGTCCCATGTGGTCGTTCCGCGCCTGGCGCCGCAAGCGCATCCTTGCCCGCCAGCCAATATCCCCGACAACCTGGGCCGAGGTGCGTCGGCGCCTGCCGCTGCTCGACGGCCTGAGCGACAGCGAAGAGCAGCGCCTGCGCGAACGCGCCGTGCTGTTCCTCCACGACAAACACCTGAGTGCCCTGCCCGGCGTCGAACTGGACGCCATCGACCGCCTGACCCTGGCGGCGCAGGCCGAGCTGCCGCTGCTGCACCTGGCCGAACTCGACTGGTACCAGGGCTTCCACGAGATCGTTCTCTACCCCGACGACTTCGTCAGCCCGCAACGCCACCGCGACGCCAGCGGCGTGGTCCACGAGTGGGAGGGCGAGCACAGCGGCGAAGCCTGGCAGCAGGGCCCGGTGATCCTCGCCTGGCCCGGGGTGCAGAGCAGCGGCGGCTGGGACGCCTACAACCTGGTGATTCACGAACTGGCGCACAAGCTGGACATGCTCAATGGCGATGCCAACGGCCTGCCGCCCTTGCACCGCAGCATGCGCATCAAAGACTGGGCCAGCGCCATGCAAAGCGCCTACGACGCCATGAACGCCCAGCTCGACGCCGACCCGCACAGCGCAACCGCCATCGACGCCTACGCCGCGGAAAATCCGGCGGAATTCTTCGCGGTTACCAGCGAATACTTCTTCAGCGCCCCGGACCTGCTGGTCGAAGCCTTTCCCGCGGTCTATGCACAGCTCGCGCTGTTCTACCGTCAGGACCCGCTGGCGCGCCTGCAGCGCCTGCAGGCCGAGCACCCGGACTATCGCACTACACCCAAAGACAGCCGCCACACGACCAATGGCTAGGCATCCCGGCATAGCAACGGCCGGAGAATATGCCTATAATCCGGCCACTTTTTTTAGCCCATCCCCGGGAGCCACTCCATGAGCTACAGCAAGATTCCAGCCGGTCTCGACCTGCCGAACGACATCTACGTCGCCATCGAAATCCCGGCCAACCACGCGCCAATCAAATATGAAATCGACAAGGACAGCGATTGCCTGTTCGTCGACCGCTTCATGGCCACGCCGATGTTCTACCCGGCCAACTACGGCTACATCCCCAACACCCTGGCCGACGATGGCGACGCCCTCGACGTGCTGGTCGTGACCCCGTATCCGGTAGCCCCCGGCTCGGTGATCCGCGCGCGTCCGGTTGGCGTGCTGCACATGACCGACGAAGCCGGCGGCGACGCCAAGCTGATCGCCGTGCCCCACGACAAGCTCAGCCAGCTGTATGTGGACGTGAAGGAATACACCGACCTGCCGGCCCTGCTGCTCGAGCAGATCAAGCACTTCTTCGAGAACTACAAGGATCTCGAGAAAGGCAAGTGGGTCAAGGTAGAAGGCTGGGGCAACGCCGACGCAGCCCGCGCCGAAATCATCAAGGCAGTGGCGGCTTACCAAAAATAAGCCGACACCACCCCCTGAAACCGGCCACAAGCCGGTTTTTTTATGCCTGCCATCCATGGCAGTCACCCTTCGGGCCGTCGCTACGCGACGTTAAAAATGGCTCCCGGCCATTTTTTATGTCTGCCGTTCGTGCTTGGCTGACTCTATGGTCAGGCCTTACTCTCCAGCCTTTTGTCGCGAGCACGGTCCATGCCCTATTCAGACATCCTCCTGCTGGCACTTGCCGGTTTCGCCGCCGGTGGCATGAATGCCCTGGCCGGCGGCGGTACCTTCTTCTCCTTTCCGGCCCTGCTCGCCGCCGGTCTGCCGCCGGTGACGGCCAACGCCACCAATGCCGTGGCGCTGTGGCCCGCCAGTCTGGCTGGGGCCTGGGCCGCGCGGGCAGCGCTGCGCCCGCTCGGTCGCTATCTGCTGCCCTTGCTGCTGGCCGGTTTATGCGGCGGCCTGGCAGGCGGCCTGTTGCTCCTGGCCAGCGGCGACGATGTGTTTGCCAACCTGATCCCCTGGCTGCTGCTGGCCGCCACCGCGCTGTTCGCCGCCAGCCCCTGGCTCAGTCGCTGGCTGGCGGCACGCCGCGCCGAAGCCGCGCAACCGCCGCACAGCAAGCTGTCGCTCGCCGCGCATATCGGCGTGTCGATCTACGGCGGCTATTTCGGCGCCGGCATGGGCATCCTGCAGCTGGCGGCATTCTCCATCGAAGGCCACCCGCTGGGTCGCGCCAACGCCCTGAAGAACCTGATTTCGGCGGTGATCTACAGCATCGCCACCCTCACCTTCGTGATCGCCGGCCGGGTCAGTTGGTACGAGCTGGCGATACTGCTGGTCGGCGCGACGCTCGGCGGCTATACCGGCGGCGCCCTGGGCCAGCACTTGCCGCCGGCGCTGCTGCGCGCCTGGGTCATTCTGGTGGGAGCCAGCATGACCCTCTATTATTTCTGGACGACCTATTTCGCCGGATGAGCCGATGCACGGGGCTGCGCATTTGTTGGGCTTCGTGCAGCTCAGTCCACCCGAGGAGCCTGCGTCTCCGTTGATTTGCCCGCGCGGCGCGGCTCTGCTAGTGTCGCGCCGGTTACAACGCCTGCCCGAACCCCCGCCAGAGAATGCCCGCCATGGCCCGTAAAAAAGCCTCGCTCGACTTCGAGCAGTCCCTCACCGACTTGCAGAACCTGGTCGAGCGCCTGGAGAACGGCGAGCTGTCGCTGGAAGACTCGCTGACCGCCTTCGAGCAGGGCATCCGCCTGACCCGCGACTGCCAGGCCGCCTTGGCTCAGGCCGAGCAGAAAGTGCAAATCCTCATGGAGCGCGATGGCGAACTGGAGGAAGCCCCCTTCGACGCGGATCGCCAGGCATGATCGCGGCCTACCAGGCGCAGTGCCAAGGCCGCGTCGATGCGGCGCTGGAAAGCCTGTTCCAGGCCCCGCATAACGAATTGCAGCGATTTTACCAGGCCATGCGTTACAGCGTGGTCAACGGCGGCAAGCGCGTGCGCCCGTTGCTGGTCTATGCCGCCTGCGAAGCCCTCGGCGGCGAAGCGGAACGCGCCGATGGCGCGGCCTGCGCGGTCGAGCTGATCCATGCCTACTCGCTGGTGCACGACGATCTGCCGGCGATGGACGACGACGACCTGCGTCGCGGCCAGCCCACCACCCACAAGGCCTTCGACGAGGCCCTCGCCATTCTCGCTGGCGATGGCCTGCAGAGCCTGGCCTTCGAGGTGCTCGCCGATGCCAGGCGCAATCCGCATGAGGCCGAGCTGCGTCTGGCGATGATTGCCAGCCTGGCCCGCGCCGCCGGCCCCGCCGGGATGGTCGGCGGCCAGGCCATCGACCTCGGTTCGGTCGGCCAGAAGCTCGATCAGGCGGCACTGGAACTCATGCACCGGCACAAGACCGGCGCCCTGATCGAAGCCAGCGTGCGCCTCGGCGCCCTGGCCAGCGGCCGTGCCGACGAGCGCACGCTGCAAGCCCTGCACAACTATGCTCACGCCATCGGCCTGGCCTTCCAGGTGCAGGACGACATCCTCGACGTGGAAAGCGACACCGCCACCCTGGGCAAGACCCAAGGCAAGGACCAGGCCCACCACAAGCCGACCTACCCGGCGCTGCTCGGCCTCGATGCCGCCAAGGCCTACGCCCTGGAACTGCGCGACCAGGCACTGCACGCCCTGCGCCCCTTCGACCACGCCGCCGAACCGCTACGCGAGCTGGCCCGCTATATCGTCGAACGCCAGCACTAGCAGTACTGTCGAGCTAAACGCGGTAGGAGCGGCTTTAGCCGCGAATTCTTCGCGGCACAGCAAAGCTTCGCGGCTGAAGCGGAACGCCGCCCGGCCGCTCCTACAGGTACCCACAAGCCGACAGACACGATTGTCCCCCGTTTGCTACGCGACAGCGCTGCGTCGAAGAGGGCGAGCGAACGCCTACCTGAAGCGGATACAGCCATCACCCGAGCAAGGCGCTCCGTGCCAGTGCCAGCAACTGTTCGCGCAGCCAGCGGTTGGCCGGCTCATTCTCCGCCTGCTGCGACCAGTACAGGTTCAGGGTCACCGGCGGCAGC
>NZ_JBFIIG010000053.1:0-23554 GCF_041601375.1 Pseudomonas sp.
CTCAACCCGCCGCGCGCGACTCATCCAGCTGCAGCTCTACCCCCAGTTGGCCCGACAGGCAGGGCCAGCGTTTCCACGCGGCTTCGGTGTGCGGGTCGCTCAAGCGCTCGCGATAGGCGCGCACCGAGGCCTGGTCGAAGCTGGCCTCGTCGAGCATGCCATCCACCGCGTGATGCACGGCTTGGTCCAGCTGATTGGCGAAGGACTCGCCGATCAGTTGGTGGGCGATCAGGTTGGCCACCGTGGTGTCCAGGGGAATCAATGGCCGGCCAAGATGCTTGATGTAGCGGTCGTTGACCTCCTCGACCAGGCGATGGGCCAGGTAGGCTTCGTCGAGCAGGCCGTCGAGGCCATCATGTCCGGCTATCAGCGCGGGCGGCTGGAGAAAGAACTCTTCGGCGACTTTCAGCACCGGCTTGACCTGCATCTCGATGCCGGCTTCGCGGGCGACCTCATCGGCCGCTTCCAATACATCGGGTACCTGTTCGATATAGGCGCTGACGAAGCGCGTGAGCACCCCCAGGGTGTCGGTGTCGGGCAGGCGGATGGAGGGATGCAGGCGCTCCAGTTGCGTACCCAGTTGCGCAGAGAGTTGCTTGCTGCTGGCTTCGTGCTGGTGAGCGCGCTGGATCAGTTCGCGTAATGCGAGGGTATTCATGACTGCTCCTGAAATGAGGACATGGAGATGAACCTTAGCTGGCTGGAGGCGAGTGCTCAGACGCGATTGTCATAATTTTTTCATACTTATGCGAGAGCGCTATAAGGTGCTACCCCTGATTCTAGCTGGCCCACACCCACCGCGCTGTTTAGCGCAAGGCTTGCGCGGCGTTGGCGATTTACGTTTTGACGTTGCCAGGTCGAAGTCGCCGTCTATACTCGAGTTCGCAAGACAGTACCTGATAACACCGGACGGGCTTCGGCACGGAGAGGTTTCGACAGTTGTCATGGCCGTCGATCCTTTTGCTGCATGCTCCGCCGGCGGGATAACAAGAATGATAAGGGGAACCCGCAATGATGCGACATCCACGCGTTTGGATGAGCCTCCTGCTGTGCTTGGCATTCGGCTCGGCGCACGCCGGCTGGGGGATCAACATGGCGCCCGGAGCTACTGAGGTCAGTCGCTCGGTGTTTGACCTGCACATGACCATTTTCTGGATCTGCGTCGTGATCGGCGTGGTGGTGTTCGGCGCGATGTTCTGGTCGATGCTGGTCCATCGCCGCTCGACCGGGCAGCAGCCTGCGCACTTTCACGAAAGCACCACGGTGGAGATCCTCTGGACCGTGGTGCCGCTGTTGATCCTGGTGGGCATGGCCATCCCCGCGACCAAGACCCTGATCGAGATCTATGACAACACGGAATCCGAACTGGATATCCAGGTCACCGGCTACCAGTGGAAATGGCACTACAAATACCTGGGGCAGGACGTCGAGTTCTTCAGCAACCTGACCACGCCGCAAGACCAGATCAACAACCGCGCCGTCAAGGGCGAGCACTACCTGCTGGAGGTCGACGAGCCGCTGGTGGTGCCGGTGGGCACCAAGGTGCGCTTCCTCATCACCGCCGCCGATGTGATCCACTCCTGGTGGGTGCCGGCCCTGGCGGTGAAGAAGGATGCCATTCCCGGCTTCATCAACGAGTCCTGGACCCGTATCGACGAGCCCGGCATCTTCCGCGGTCAGTGCACCGAGCTGTGCGGTCGGGATCATGCCTTCATGCCGATCGTCGTGGAGGCGAAATCCAAGGAGGATTACGCCACCTGGCTGGCCGAACGCAAACAGCTCGCGGCCGCCGAGAAGGAGCTGACCAGCAAGGAATGGACCCTGGACGAGCTGCTGGCGCGCGGCGAGAAGTCTTATCAGACCGCCTGCGCCGCTTGCCACCAAGCCAATGGCGAGGGGCTGCCGCCGATGTTCCCGGCGCTCAAGGGCTCGGCCATCGCCACCGGCCCGGCAGCAGGCCATATGAATATCGTGGTCAACGGCAAACCGGGCACCTCCATGGCCGCCTTCGGCAAGCAACTGTCGGAAGTCGATATCGCCGCGATCATCACCTACGAACGCAACGCCTGGGGCAACAAGGTGGGTGACATGGTCACGCCACAAGACGTTCTCGCGTTCAAACAGGCTCAGGAGTAAGGACATGAGTGCAGTGATCGACACGCATGGTCATGCCGGACACGACCATCACCACGGCCCGGCCAAGGGCTTGATGCGCTGGGTGCTGACCACCAACCACAAAGACATCGGCACCATGTACCTGTGGTTCAGCTTCGCCATGTTCCTCCTCGGCGGCACCATGGCCATGGTGATTCGCGCCGAGCTGTTCCAGCCGGGCCTGCAGATCGTGCAGCCGGAGTTCTTCAACCAGATGACCACCATGCACGGCCTGATCATGGTCTTCGGCGCGGTGATGCCGGCCTTCGTCGGCCTGGCCAACTGGATGATTCCGCTGATGGTCGGCGCGCCGGACATGGCCCTGCCGCGGATGAACAACTTCAGCTTCTGGCTGCTGCCGGCGGCGTTCAGCATGCTGGTCAGCACCCTGTTCATGGAAGGCGGCGGTCCCAACTTCGGCTGGACCTTCTACGCCCCGCTGTCCACCACCTACGCGCCGGAAAGCGTGACCTTCTTCATCTTCGCTGTGCACCTGATGGGCATCAGTTCGATCATGGGCGCGATCAACGTGGTCGCCACCATCCTCAACCTGCGCGCCCCCGGCATGACCCTGATGAAGATGCCGCTGTTCGTCTGGACCTGGCTGATCACCGCCTTCCTGCTGATCGCGGTGATGCCGGTACTGGCCGGCTGCGTGACCATGATGCTGATGGACATCCACTTCGGCACCAGTTTCTTCAGTGCGGCCGGCGGCGGCGACCCGGTGCTGTTCCAGCACGTGTTCTGGTTCTTCGGCCACCCCGAGGTGTACATCATGATCCTGCCGGCCTTCGGCGCGGTCAGTGCGATCATCCCGGCCTTCGCGCGCAAGCCGCTGTTCGGCTACACCTCGATGGTCTACGCCACGGCCTCGATCGCCTTCCTCTCGTTCATCGTCTGGGCACACCACATGTTCACCGTCGGCATCCCGCTGACCGGCGAGCTGTTCTTCATGTACGCGACCATGCTGATCGCCGTGCCGACCGGGGTGAAGGTGTTCAACTGGGCCAGCACCATGTGGCGCGGCTCGATGACCTTCGAGACGCCGATGCTGTTCTCGGTGGCCTTCGTCATCCTGTTCACCATCGGTGGTTTCTCCGGTCTGATGCTGGCCATCGCCCCGGCGGACTTCCAGTACCACGACACCTACTTCGTGGTGGCGCACTTCCACTACGTGCTGGTGCCGGGGGCGATCTTCGGCATCTTCGCCTCGGCTTACTACTGGCTGCCGAAGTGGACCGGGCACATGTACGACGAGACCCTCGGCAAGCTGCATTTCTGGATGAGCTTCGTCGGCATGAACCTGGCGTTCTTCCCCATGCACTTCGTCGGCCTGGCCGGCATGCCGCGGCGCATCCCGGACTACAACATGATGTTCGCCAACTTCAACATGGTCTCGAGCATCGGCGCCTTCATGTTCGGCGCCACCCAGTTGCTGTTCCTGTTCATCGTCATCAAGTGCATCCGTGGCGGCCAGCCGGCCGCGGCCAAGCCTTGGGACGGTGCCGAGGGGCTGGAGTGGACGATCCCGTCGCCGGCGCCATACCACACCTTCCAGACCCCGCCGGAAGTGAAGTGATGTGCGCTTTTGTAGCAACGAGCTCGCTCGCGATCCGGCGTCCCCTTCGCGGGCAGGTTCGTTCCTGCGGGGATGTGCTGGCATGAGCGAAAGCCTGAGCACCCGCCGCCTGGTTATCCGCCTGTCATTGGTGGTGGTGGCGATGTTCGGCTTCGGTTTCGCCCTGGTGCCGATCTACGACGTGATGTGCCAGGCCTTCGGCATCAACGGCAAGACCGCCGGTGCCTATGAGGCCGGGGCACAAGGCGTGGATGCATCGCGCCAGGTGCGCGTGCAATTTCTCGCCACCAACTCGGCGGATATGGTTTGGGAGTTCCGTGCCCAGGCCGACGAGCTAAAAGTGAATCCGGGGGCGAGCAACGAGATGATATTTATCGCCTATAACCCAACCGATAAGCCGATGACCGCTCAGGCGATTCCCAGCGTTGCCCCCTCCAAGGCGGCGGCGTATTTCCACAAGACCGAGTGTTTCTGCTTTACCCAGCAGGTTCTGCAGCCCGGCGAACGTATCGAAATGCCGGTGCGTTTTATCGTCGATCGCGATCTACCGGCAGATGTACGCCACCTGACCCTGGCCTACACCCTGTTCGATATCACTGCGAGTAAACCGCCTGTAGCCCAGGTGGGCCAATAAGGAGAACAAAGATGGCAGCTCATGAGCAGTACTACGTTCCCGCCCAGAGCAAGTGGCCGATTATCGCCACCCTCGGCTTGCTGATCACGGTCGTCGGGCTCGGCACCTGGTTCAACGACCTCAAGGCCGAACGGGCCGACTCCAACGGCCCGCTGATCTTCTTCGTCGGCGGCCTGTTCCTCGCCTACATGCTGTTCGGCTGGTTCGGCACCGTGATCAAGGAAGGCCGCTCCGGCCTGTACAGCCCGCAGATGGATCTCTCGTTCCGCTGGGGCATGAGCTGGTTCATCTTCTCCGAGGTGATGTTCTTCGCCGCCTTCTTCGGCGTGCTGTTCTACGTGCGCACCTGGGCCGGGCCCTGGCTGGGCGGCGAAGGCGACAAGGGTATCGCCAACATGCTCTGGCCGGGCTTCGAGTACAGCTGGCCGCTGCTCAATACTCCGGATCCCAAGCTCTATCCGGCCCCCAGCGGGATCATCAGCGCCTGGGGCTTGCCCTTGCTCAACACCGTGCTGCTGGTGAGTTCCAGCTTCACCCTGACCTTCGCCCACCACGCCCTGCGCAAGAACCAGCGCAAGCCGCTGACCCTCTGGCTGGCGCTGACCCTGATCCTCGGCGCGGCGTTCCTGGTGTTCCAGGCCGAGGAGTACATCCATGCCTACACCGAACTGGGCCTGACCCTCGGCTCGGGTATCTATGGCGCGACCTTCTTCATGCTCACCGGCTTTCACGGCGCCCACGTCACCCTGGGGGCGATCATGCTGACGGTGATGCTGGTTCGCGTCATGCGTGGCCACTTCAGCCCCGAGCATCATTTCGGCTTCGAGGCGGCCGCCTGGTATTGGCACTTCGTCGATGTGGTGTGGATCGGCCTGTTCACCTTCGTTTATGTGCTGTGAGACGGGCGCTGAAAGCCGCAAGCTGCAAGTAAAAGCGCTTATGGCTTGAAGCTCATCGCTACCACGTCACTTGAGGCACCAGTTGGCCGCTATAGAAGCCCCAGGCGATCAGGGCTACAGTCAGGGCAGTGAGCGTGACCCGAACGGTCAGGGAGTTGACCACACGGGAGGAGCGACCCTCGTCCTTGACCAGGAAGAACAGACCGCTGAACAAACTGACCACTGTGGCCAGTAACAAGAGGACGATTGCGATCTTGAGCATGCGTAACTCCGGGGGGAGAGGAATGTCCTGCAGTAGCAGTATAACCAGCTTGGCCCGCGCTTCGGCGCGTGCGCGATGAACGCCTTTCGCCCCGGCTGGCTGCCCAGTCTGCTGGTGCTGATGCTGTTTCCCGCGCTGATCGGCCTGGGCTTCTGGCAGCTGGCTCGCGCCGAAGAAAAGCGTGAATTGCTGGCGGCCCATCAGGCCCGGCAGCTCGCCGAACCTGTCGCCATCGCCGAGCTCGCGAACCTGGCGAATCCTGCCTATGTGCGCGTCCAGCTGCAGGGCTACTTCGATGCGCGGCACAGTTTTCTGCTGGATAACCGCACCCGTGATGGCCAGGCGGGCGTCGAAATCCTGCAGCCCTTCCATGACCAGGCCAGCGGTCTCTGGCTGTTGCTCAATCGCGGCTGGCTGCCCTGGCCGGATCGCCGCATAACCCCGACTTTCGCCACCCCCGATACGCCGCTTCGGCTGCAGGCCACGGTGTACGTGTCCCTGGGCGATGGCCTGCAACTGCAGCAGGGACCGCAGAGCGGTACCTGGCCGCGCTTGATTAGCGCGGTCAAGCCGGACGAGCTCTGGCAGCAGTTGGGACGCACGGGTCTGCCCCATGAGCTGCGCCTGGAGCCCGGCCCCGGGTCTTTGCGGGTCGACTGGCCGGTGGTCGCCATGAGCCCGGATAAGCACCTGGGCTATGCTGTTCAATGGTTCGCTCTGGCAACGGCCTTGCTCGGCCTGTTCATCTATTTAGGTTTACATAACGCGCGGGAGACTCGCCATGAACCCAGCCATCACTCTGCCTGAAGCGTCAGCCAGCCGCCGTCGCCGCGGGCGCCTGCAGCTGATCATGATTCTCGCCGTGGTTATCGGCCCGATGATCCTGGCCAGCGCCATGTACCAGTGGCGCTTCTGGGTCCCGGAGACTCGCAGCTACCACGGCGAGCTGATCGGCAACGGCCAGACCCGTGCGGATCTCGGCGTGAGCGGCGCGCAGGAGGTGCGCTGGCAGTTGCTGGTGACAGTGCCGGGCCTCTGCGATGCGGATTGCAAGCAACTGGTGTTTCTCGCTCGGCAGATTCATATCGGCCTCAATCGTGATACCGCACGGGCTTCCCATGCCCTGGCCAGCACCCAGCCCCTGGCCGATGACTATGACGCGCTGCTGCACCGTGAGTTTCCGCAGTTGACCCGCTATCGACTGGAGCCTCAGGCCTATGCCGAAACCGCCGGCAAGGTCGAAGGGGCGCAACTCTGGATAGTCGATCCGCACGGCAACTTGGTGCTGCGCTACGACAGCCGCAGCAAGGGCAAGGCGATTCTCAACGACCTGCGGCATTTGCTGAAGATTTCCCAGATTGGCTGACGCGGAGGATGGGATGCTGCCAGCCTGCGCCGCAACAAGGAGCTTCATGATGGGCAAACCCGGTTACCGCCTGGCCTTGTTCGCCACCCTGCTGGCCGTGGTGGTGGTGCTGCTCGGTGCCTACACCCGGCTCACCCACGCGGGGCTGGGTTGCCCCGATTGGCCGGGCTGCTACGGCTTTCTCGGCGTGCCCATGAGCGAGCACCAGCAGGCGCTGGCCGGGGTGCGCTTCCCCGAGGCGCCGGTGGAGGTGGCCAAGGGCTGGTACGAGATGATCCACCGCTATTTTGCCGCTAGCCTCGGCCTGGTGATCCTGGCGCTGGCGGTGCAGGCGCTGCGCCGTCGCGGCGAGCCGGGGCAACCGTTGAAACTGCCGCTGTTGCTGCTCGGGCTGGTGATCCTGCAAGGGGCCTTCGGCATGTGGACGGTGACCCTGAAACTCTGGCCGCAAGTGGTGACCGGCCATTTGCTCGGCGGCTTCGCCACCCTCAGCCTGCTGTTCCTCCTGTGCCTGCGCCTGTCCGGCGCAGCCGCGCCGCTGCCCAGGCTGTCCGCGCGCCTGCGCAGCCTGGCTGCGCTCGGCCTGCTGCTGGTGATCGGCCAGATCGCCCTCGGCGGCTGGGTCAGCAGCAACTACGCGGCGGTCGCCTGCGTGGACCTGCCGACCTGTCATGGCGAATGGTGGCCGGCGATGGATTTCGCCAACGGCTTTCACCTGACCCAGCACATCGGCCCGAATTACCTCGGCGGCCAGCTCGACAGCGACGCGCGCACGGCCATCCACATGAGCCATCGCCTGGGCGCGCTGGCGCTGACCCTGGTGCTGCTGTTGCTGGCCTGGCAACTGCGGCGCGCCGGCTTGGCGCGCCTGGCCGGCCTGCTCCTGCTGGCGCTCGGCGTGCAGATCAGCCTGGGCATCGGCAACGTGGTTTTCCATCTGCCCCTGGCGCTGGCGGTGGCGCACAACGCTGGCGGAGCGCTATTGCTGCTGACCCTGGTGCTGGTCAACTACCGGCTGCGGGCATCTTCTGTAGGAGCGGCGCGGGCGCCTAGCCATGCCCGCGAAACGGAAGCCGCGGAATATCGCGGACATGGGCTAGGCGCCCGCACCGCTGCTACGGCTCTGAGCCATGAAGAGTTCCGCAAGGAGGGTTAGCCGCACCGCGGCTTGATCCACCTGAGATCGAATTGAACGCTGGGTTACGGCCTTTGGCTTACCCCGGCTACGAAATAACAAAAAGGAGAGACCCCCATGGCTACTCTACTGCGCGAACAACAGGCTCACGCCAGCTGGCGCGACTACCTGGAGCTGACCAAGCCCAAGGTGGTGGTGCTGATGCTGATCACATCCTTGGTCGGCATGTTCCTCGCTACCCGCGCTGGCGTGCCCTGGACGGTATTGATTTTCGGCAACCTGGGCATCGGCCTGTGCGCCGGAGGGGCGGCGGCAGTCAACCACGTGGTGGACAGGCGCATCGACTCGATCATGGCGCGCACCCACAAGCGCCCGCTGGCCGAAGGCCGGGTCACCCCGCTGGCGGCGCTGAGCTTCGCCCTGCTGCTGGCGGTGACTGGCCTCAGCCTGCTGCTGGTCTTCACCAACGAACTGGCCGCCTGGCTGACCCTCGCCTCGCTGCTCGGTTATGCGGTGATCTACACCGGCTTTCTCAAGCGCGCCACGCCGCAGAACATCGTCATCGGCGGCTTGGCTGGCGCCGCTCCGCCGCTGCTCGGCTGGGTCGCGGTCACCGGAGAGCTGACCGCCGAGCCGCTGCTGCTGGTGCTGATCATCTTCGCCTGGACCCCGCCGCACTTCTGGGCCCTGGCCATTCACCGCAAGGCCGAATACGCCAAGGCCAATATCCCGATGCTGCCGGTGACCCACGGCGAGCACTACACCAAGGTGCATATCCTGCTCTACACCGGCGCGCTGTTCGCCGTCAGCCTGTTGCCTTACGCCATCCACATGAGCGGCCTGCTCTACCTGGTCTGCGCCATCGGCCTGGGCGCGCGCTTTCTGCACTGGGCCTGGGTGCTGTACCGTGACAGCCAACCGCACGCGGCGATCAACACCTTCAAGTACAGTATCTGGTACCTGTTCCTGCTGTTTATCGCCCTGCTGGTCGACCACTATCAGTTCATCTAGAAGCTACTGCGCTAGGCTATGCAGCGTTGAAACCAGCCTCAGAATGCTCATGTACAACTCGTACACTGCGCTTCTTCGGCTGATTTCGCCTTGCCTAGCCGTCGCTCGTGACGCTTCTAAATGATCTGAGCCCTGCTGCTCAACCTGTAATCGTTGGTGTCATGACCCGTACCCAGATCACCGTTTTCGTTCTCGTAGCCATAGTCGCGCTGGTGCTCGGCTTGACCGTCAACAAAGTGCTCAACAGCCAAGGGCAGAGCGACCCGACCGCGCTGCTCGATGCGGGCATCGTGCTGCTGCCGCAAAGCCGCACGCTGCCCGAGCTGAGCCTGATCGATCAGGACGGCCAGACGGTGGCGGTCGACCAGCTCAAGGAGCAATGGAGCCTGCTGTTTTTCGGCTACACCTTCTGCCCGGATATCTGCCCCGCCACCCTCGCCCAACTGCGCCAGCTGCAAGGCCAGCTACCGGAGCAAACCCGCGCCAAGCTGCGGGTGGTGCTGGTCAGCGTCGACCCCAACCGCGACACCCCGGAGCAGTTGAAGAAATACCTGGCCTACTTCGATGCCGGCTTCATCGGCCTGACCGGTGAGGAAGCCACCCTGCAGAAGTTCGCCAATGCGGTGAGCATTCCCTATATCCCGGCCGATACCAGCCAGGAAAACTACACCGTCGACCACAGCGGCAACCTGGTGATCATCGGCCCGGACGGCACCCAGCGCGGCTTCATCCGTGCGCCGCTGAACAACGCAAAACTGGCGGCGCAGTTGCCGGGGTTGATCAATCCGGTGAAGTGATTGATGAGTGACAACCCATCAAGAAGCTATTGGGCGAACAGCTGGGACCTATCCTTGAACGCCTTGAACTCCAGGGCATTGCCGCAGGGGTCGAGGAGGAACAGGGTGGCCTGTTCGCCGACCTGGCCCGCGAAGCGCACGTAAGGTTCGATGACGAAGCGCGTGCCTCGGGCCTGCAGGCGCTCGGCCAGTTGCTGCCAATCTTCCCAGTCCAGCACCACACCGAAATGCGGCACCGGCACCTCGTGGCCGTCCACCGGGTTGCTGTGCGCGGCTTTTTGGTAGTCCATCTGCGGCGCCTGGTGGATCACCAGTTGGTGGCCGAAGAAATCGAAGTCCACCCAGTGCGCGCTGCTGCGGCCTTCGGTGCAGCCGAATAGCTCGCCGTAGAAGTGCCGGGCCGCAGCCAGGTCGTGGACGGGAATGGCCAGGTGAAAGGGGGCGAGTGCCATGCTGTGCTTCCTTGTGGTGACTGTCCGTTGATTCTCAGCAACAGCAATACTGATTGAAAGCGAATATCCTTGTTCGCAAGCACAAACAAAATTGGTCAGTCGAGGCGGCGATGTTGCGCGAGTTGAGAACCTTCGTGATGGTCGCCCGGCATGGCACCTTCGCCGCCGCCGGCCAGCAGGTTGGCCTGACCCAGTCGGCGGTCAGCGCGCAGATGCGGGTACTGGAACGGGGCCTGGGTGTGCGCCTGTTCGATCGCAGCGGCCGCGCCGCGTTGCTCAACGCCGCCGGTCGGCATGCCCTGCCATTGGCCGAGCAGATGCTCGCCCTGTATGCGCAGATGGCCCTGCCGACGTCGGCGGCCGAGTGGCAGGGCGAGCTGAAAGTCGGCGCCATCGCCAGTGTGCAGACCGGCTTGCTGCCCGACGCCCTGCCGCGCTTTCGGGCGCTGGCGCCACGGGTCGAACTGAAGCTGGTGCCCGGCGTGTCGCTCAATCTGCTCAGCCAGGTGGATGCCGGCGAACTGGATCTGGCGCTGCTGATCCAGCCGCCGTTCGAGTTGCCCAAGGAACTGCTGCAAATCAGCCTGGCACGCGAGCCCTTCGTCCTGATCACGCCCGTGAGCGTTACCGGCGACGACCCGCTGCAGATCCTCGCCGAGCAGCCGTTCGTGCGTTACGACCGGCGCTCCTTCGGTGGCCGCCGGGTCAGCCAGTTCCTTCGCGAACAGCGCCTGAGCGTGCACGAGGCACTGGAACTGGACGAACTGGAGGCCATCGTGCGCATGGTCGAGTGCGGCCTCGGCGTATCGCTGATCCCGCGCGCCGGCTTGTGGCTGCAGCGCCCGACCCAGCTGCGGGTGCTCGAGCTGGGCGCACTGACCTTCCACCGCGAACTGATCGCGGTGCTGCGCCGTGCGCAGCGCCAGCCGGCGCTGGACTGTCTGCTGGAGTGCCTGCGCGAAACGGCGAAGTAGATCCTATATCTGCACGGCCTGCGATCTCGTAGGGTGGATGACGCTTTATCCATCCACCAAATCGCGATGGTGGATGAAAAAGGCGTCATCCACCCTACATAGCTGGTGCGCACGACCTAGGCGTGCACACCAGAACGAACTTGCCGGCAAGAAAAAGCCCGCTGCGGGAGCGGGCTCATATGACTAGCGGGGAAGCGACAGCTTAGAACGCCGGTACCACCGCACCCTTGTATTTCTCCAGGATGAAGGCTTTGACTTCGGGGCTGTTCAGCGCCTTGGCCAGTTTCTGCATGGCGGCGCTGTCTTGGTTGTCCGGGCGGGCGACCAGGATGTTGACGTAGGGCGAGTCGCTGCCTTCGATGATCAGCGCATCCTCGGTCGGGTTGAGCTTGGCTTCCAGGGCGTAGTTGGTGTTGATCAGCGCCAGGTCGACCTGGGTCAGTACGCGCGGCAGGGTCGCGGCTTCCAGTGCCCGCAGCTTGATCGCTTTCGGGTTCTCGGCGATGTCTTTCGGCGTGGCGAGGATGTTGCTGGCGTCCTTGAGGGTGATGATCCCTGCCTTCTGCAGCAGCAACAGGGCGCGGCCGCCGTTGGTGGCGTCGTTGGGGATGACCACATTGGCCCCCTGCGGCAGGTCCTTGAGGTCCTTGATCTTGCTCGAGTAGGCACCGAAGGGCTCGACATGCACGCCGGCGACGCTGGTCAGCTCGGTGCCGCGGCTCTTGTTGAACTCGTCGAGGTACGGCTGGTGCTGGAAGAAGTTGGCGTCCAGGCGCTTCTCGGCGACCTGCACGTTGGGCTGCACGTAGTCGGTGAAGACCTTGACGTTCAGCTCGACGCCATCCTTGGCCAGGGCCGGTTTGACGAACTCGAGGATTTCCGCGTGGGGTACGGCGGTGGCCGCCACGTTCAGGGTTTCGGCCTGGGCCGCGCTGGAAAACGCGGCGACGACGGCGATGGCGCTCAGCAATTTTTTCATCATGAAGCTCCTTGTGGGATAGATGCGGGTTCGGCGGATAGCCGCGATTCAATAAAGCGCAATTATTTGCGGGTGCTGTTTATTTTCTGGAGAAGTGCACCACCAGCTTGTCGCCGACGGTTTGCAGAATCTGCACCAGCACCAGCAGCAGGACCACGGTGACCAGCATCACGTCGGGCTGGTAGCGCTGGTAGCCGTAGCGCACCGCCAGGTCGCCCAGGCCGCCGCCGCCGATCAGGCCGGACATGGCGGTGTAGGACACCAGGGTGATGGCAGTCACCGTCACCGCGGCAAAGATGCCCGGCAGCGCCTCGGGCAGCAGGGCGTTGAGCACGATCTGGCGGGTGCTCGCGCCCATGGCCTGGGTCGCCTCGATGATGCCGCGATCGACTTCGCGCAACGCGGTTTCCACCAGCCGGGCGAAGAACGGCGTGGCGCCCACCACCAGCGGCGGGATGGCCCCGGCCACGCCCAGCGAGGTGCCGGTGACCAGCACGGTGAAGGGAATCATTACGATCAGCAGGATGACGAAGGGCACCGAACGCAGGATATTCACCAGCAGCGACAGCACGCCGTACAGCGCCTTCTGCTCGAACATCTGCCGCGGGCCGGTGAGGAACAGCAGCACGCCCAGCGGCAGGCCGAGCAGCACGGTGAACAGCAGCGAGCCGCCGAGCATGCTCAGGGTGTCGAGACTGGCGTAGCCGATTTCCGCCCAATCGACATTTGGTAGCAGGCGGGTCAGTAGAGCCTCCATCAGCGCAGCACCTCCAAGTGCACGTCGGCAGCTTTGAGGCGCGCCAGCGCGGCGTCCAGGTCGCCGCCGGTCAGGGCCAGGGTCAGTTGGCCGTAGGGGGTGTCCTTGATGTGGTCGATGCGTCCGGCGAGGATGCTGTAATCCACCCCGGTCTCGCGCGCCACCCTGCCGAGCAGCGGCGCATAGGTGGCCTGGCCCTGGAAGGTCAGGCGCAGGATGCGTCCGGTCACATGGGCGAAGTCGTCGTGCAGTTCGTCTTCGTCGACCTGTTCCGCTTCCTGGACGAAGCGTTTGGTGGTGGCGTGCTGCGGATGCAGAAAGACATCGGCCACCGAGCCCATCTCGACGATCACCCCGGCGTCCATCACCGCCACGCGGTCGCAGACCCGGCGGATCACGTCCATCTCGTGGGTGATCAGGACGATGGTCAGGTTCAGCTCGCGGTTGATCTGCGCCAGCAGTTGCAACACCGAGGCGGTGGTCTGCGGATCGAGGGCGCTGGTGGCCTCGTCGCACAGCAGGATCTTCGGCTCGGTGGCCAGGGCGCGGGCGATGCCGACCCGCTGTTTCTGCCCGCCCGACAGCTGCGCCGGGTATTTGTTGGCGTGCTCGCTGAGGCCGACCCGCGCCAGCAGTTCGGCCACCCGCGCCGCCATGGCGCTGCGCGACAGCACCCCGGCCAGCTTCAGCGGCAGGGCGACGTTGGCGGCGACGGTCTTCGACGAGAGCAGGTTGAAATGCTGAAAGATCATCCCGACCCGCTGGCGGAAGCGCCGCAGGCCATTGGCATCCAGCGCGGTGACGTCTTCGCCGTCGATCTCGATGCGCCCGCCGGAGGGCTCTTCCAGGCGGTTGATCAGGCGCAGCAGGGTGCTCTTGCCGGCGCCGGAATGGCCGATGATGCCGAACACTTCGCCACGGGCGATCTGCAGGTCGCTCGGCTGCAGGGCAGGGATATCTTGGCCGTTGACGCGATACGCCTTGCGGACCTGGTGAAAGTTGATCACGCGTTAAACCTTTTGGGTTTGTCGAGCCGCCGGGTAGGCATAAAGGCGCCTAGTCTACCCGGCACTCTTTAGGCCGTAAAAATCTTTGTAGGCCTATGGTTATAGCCAGATCGCATGTACATGCACAGGGCCAAGCGCTTGCGCATGGCCTGGCGACAGACCGCTGCCAGGGCTAGCGCTGCGGGCTGAGCAGCAGTTGCGGGGTCTGCTCGGGCTCGAGTAGCTGACTCATGGTCGGGCTGAAGTCCGCGTCGAGACGCTCGATCCGGGCCTTGAGCAGCGGGGCGAGCCACAGATAGTCGCCGGCCTGGCGGACCTGGATAGCCACTGTGCAGCGGAACTTGACCACATCCGCGGCGACCGCATCGAGCAGGCGGTAGAGACCCAGGTTGTCGCGGCTGTCCAGCATCGGCAGGGCAACGATGCTGCTGGGTGCGGCGGGGTCGATCAGTTGGGCGTGCGGCTCAGGCGCCTCATCGGGCAACTGGATCGCCCTGAGCGCAGCTGCCTGACGCTCGGCGGCCTGGCGCAACTGGCGCGCCTGTTCGCCGCGTGCGGCCTGGGCCTGGGCGGCAGCCTGTTCGGCGGCGTTGCTTGCAAGGTCCGCCGCATCCAGCTCGGTTTGCCGGACCAGGGCAATCGCGCCTCCCAGCCCGGTGGTCAGCGCGGGCGCCTGCGGCATCAACTGGCGCGCCTGGCCAAGGGCCTTGGCCGCACGGTCCAGGTCGCCGGTCTGCAGGGCCGTCTGTCCTTGCTGCAGGTAGGCCTCGGCCAGCTGGCGCTGATAGCGCTCCAGGCGGGCGTCGCCGCTGGCGCGCAACTGCAGGGCGTTGAGCCGGCTTTCGGCCTCGCTCAACTGGCCGCTGGCCAGGCTCTGTTCGAGCAGGCGAAAGTCACCGAGCAGCTCGTCGGTGTTCTGGCCCGGCCCTTGAAGCGTGCTCTGGCACGCAACCAGGAGCAGCGAAATAGCGAGGATGGAAAGACAACGTGAGGCGAACGAGATCATTTCTGCGAGTCTCATGTCGGGCAAAAAACGTGCAATTCTACACCGCCGAGCCGGGCGCCACCAAACCTTGCTGCGCGTGCCCGGGCGATCCCATGTTCATGCCCAAGGCCTGCGACAGCGTAGCCTGAGTCTCAGGCCGTGCGCCGTGGCCAGGCGAAACTGAGCAGGAACAGGCTGGCCGCCGATACCACGATCGAGGGGCCGGCCGGGGTGTCCTGGAACCACGACAGGCTGAGGCCGCCGCAAACGGCGACTATGCCCAGCAGGCTGGCGCCCAGGGCCATCTGCTCCGGGGTGCGCGCGTGGCGCTGGGCCGCCGCCGCGGGAATGATCAGCAGGGAGGTGATCAGCAGCACGCCGACGATCTTCATTGCCACGGCGATTACCACGGCGATCAGCAGCATCAGGCTCAGGCGGATTGCCGCCACCGGCAGGCCTTCGACCCGGGCCAGCTCCTCGTGCACGGTGATCGCCAGCAACGGTCGCCAGAGCACGGCCAGCACGACCAGGACCAGGGCGCTGCCGCCGACGATCCAGGCCAGGTCGGCCGGGCCGACGGCCAGCAGGTCGCCGAACAGGTAGCCCATCAGGTCGATGCGCACGTCCTGCATGAAACTCAGCACCACCAGCCCGAGCGACAGGGTGCTGTGGGCGAGGATCCCCAGCAGGGTGTCCGAGGCCAGCGGCTGGCGGGTCTGCAGGGTCACCAGCAGCACCGCCAGCAGCACGCAGCCGACCGTCACCGCCAGGGTCGGGCTGACGTCGAGCATCAGGCCGAGGGCCACGCCGAGCAGCGCGGCATGCGACAGGGTGTCGCCGAAATAGGCCATGCGCCGCCAGACCACGAAGGAGCCGAGGGGGCCGGCGACCAGGGCCAGGGCCAGGCCGGCGAGCAGGGCGTTGAGCAGAAAATCAGCCATGCTTGCAGCCATCTCCGTGTACGTGTGGTTGGACCGGACCCTTGATGCTCAGGCCGGCGCTCGCTTCGTTGACCACCGCACCGTGCAGGTCATGCTCGTGGTCGTGGCGGTGGTGATAGATCGCCAGGCTCTTGGCGTCCTGGCCGAACAGCTCGACGAACGCCGGGTCGCCGCTGACCTGCTCGGGGTGGCCGGAACAGCAGACATGCCGATTCAGGCAGACCACCTGATCGGTGGTGCTCATCACCAGGTGCAGGTCGTGCGAGACCATCAGCACGCCGCAACCATGGCGGTCGCGCAACTGGGTGATCAGGCGGTACAGCTCGGCCTGGCCGCTGACGTCGACGCCCTGCACCGGCTCGTCGAGCACCAGCAGCTCAGGTTCGCGCAGCAGGGCGCGGGCCAGCAGCACGCGCTGCAGTTCGCCGCCGGAAATGCTCTGCAAGGGGCTGTCGATCACCTGGCCGGCGCCGACTTCGGCCAGCGCCGCCTGGGCGCGGGCGCGATCGACGCCGGGCACCAGGCGCAGAAAGCGCAGCACGCTGAGCGGCAGGGTGACATCGACATGCAGTTTCTGCGGCATATAGCCGATGCGCAGCTTCGGCTTGCGCCAGACGCTGCCGCTATCGGGCTTGAGCAGGCCGAGCACGGCACGCACCAGGGTGGTCTTGCCGGCGCCGTTGGGGCCGATCAGGGTGACGATCTCGCCGGGTTTGACGCTCAGTTGCACATCCTGCAGCACGTTCTGGCCGCGGAAGCTGACGCCAATCCCGGTGAGACGAATCAGGGCATCGCTCATGCGGCCTCCTGGCAGCCCGCACAGAGGCCAACCACTTCAACGGTCTGGCCTTCGACCACGAAACCGACGCTCTGCGCGCCACTGACGATCGCTTCGCTGATCGCCGCCTGCTCCAGTTCGATGGCCGCATGACAACTGCGGCAGATCAGGAACTGGCCCTGATGGGTATGCGTCGGGTGACTGCAGCCGACGAAGGCGTTGAGCGAGGCGATGCGGTGCACCAGGCCGTTTTCCAGGAGAAAATCCAGCGCCCGGTACACGGTCGGCGGCGCGGCGCGGCGGCCATCCTGCTCGCTCAACACGGCGAGGATGTCGTAGGCGCCGAGCGGTTTGTGGCTCTGCCAGACCAGCTCCAGCACGCGCTTGCGCAGGGCGGTCAGGCGCAGACCCTGCTGTGTGCAGATGCCTTCGGCCTCGGCCAGGGCATGGCTGACGCAGTGGGAATGGTCGTGGGGACGTGAGGCGAGCGGTGGCTGAGTCATGGGCTGGGACGGCAGAGACTGGAGACGTTATTATATTACCCGTTCCTTCCAGCTCGAGTGCCCTCCGTGTTACGTCTTTTTTCTGCCATCAGTCTGCTCTGCGCCGTTTTTCTCACCAGCCCCGCCGCCCTCGCCGAGGTGCGCGTGCTGACCAGCATCAAGCCGTTGCAGCTGATTGCCGCGGCCGTGCAGGACGGTGTCGGCAGCCCCGAAGTGCTGCTGCCGCTCGGCGCCTCGCCGCACCACTACGCGCTGCGCCCCTCCGATGTGCGGCGGGTGCGCGAGGTAACGCTGCTGTACTGGGTCGGCTCCGACCTGGAAAGCTTCCTGCCCCGGGTGCTGGCCGCTCGCAGCAAACCCAGCGTCGCCGTGCAGGACCTGCCCGGCATGCACCTGCGCCACTTCGGCGACAGCCATGCCGAGGACGATGGTCACGATGATCAGGCCCATGACGAGTACGACGAACATGAGCAAGAGTCCGCCGACCAGCACGATCACGCGCATCGCCCCGGCAGCCTGGATGCACATTTATGGTTGCTGCCGGCCAACGCCCGGGTAATAGCCGCGAAGATGGCCGCCGACCTGAGCCGCGCCGACCCGGCCAACGCTCCGCGCTATCAGGCCAATGCCAAAGCTTTCGGCGCACGCCTGGAGGCCCTCGACCAGCGTCTGCAAGCCCGCCTGAGCGGTCTCAGCGGCCGGGCCGGCAAGCCCTACTTCGTCTTCCACGAGGCCTACGACTACTTCGAAGCCGCCTACGGCCTCGAACATGCCGGGGTGTTCAGCGTGGCCAGCGAAGTGCAGCCCGGCGCGCGGCATGTCGCCGCCATGCGCGCCCGCCTGGAACAGGCCGGCCCGGCCTGCGTATTCAGCGAGCCGCCGATGCGCCCACGCCTGGCCGAAACCCTGACCGCCGGCCTGCCGGTGACCCTGGCCGAACTGGACACCATGGGCGGCGCGCTGCCAGTGGATGCCCACGGCTATGAAAGCCTGTTGGAGAATCTGGCAGGCGAGTTGGCGGGGTGCCTGGAAGGGCTCTAGGCGCCAGGAGCCAGTCCGAGAATGGCAATCGACTTCAAATCGTAGGTTGGTGCTGAGCTACGAAGCCCAACAAAACCAATTTGTTGGGTCGGGCCGCGCAGGCTTCGCGGAGCTCAGCCTACGCGGCCCGGCCCAACCTACAAAAATCCGTATTCCCGGACCGGCTTCTAGGCAGCCGCCCGCGCTTTCTGCGGCGTACTGCCTCGCCGCCGCCTCAACCGGCCTGCAAACGCAGCAGGGTATGGCCGAGGCCGATATCGTCGATATCCTCGGCCACCACAAAGCCGGCTTCGCGCACGATGGCGATAAAGTCATCGCTGCGGTAGAAGCGGCTGTTGCCATTGGCCAGGCAGGTGAAATACAGCGAGGTGGCATTCAGGCTGTAGGTGGCGGCCTCGAACTGCTGCCGGTCGCAGAACATTTCCAGGATGTAGACCTTGGCGTCGGCGCGCATGGCGGCGCGCACCCGCCGCAGGATGGCGAGGATTTCCATGGGCGCGAAGCAGTCGAGGAACTGGCTCATCCACCAGATATCGGCGTCCTCGGGCAGGCGCTGCTCGGGGTCGAGGATGTTCATCGGGTGGCCCTGCACGCGCCCGGCAAAGCCGGCGGCATGGACGTTGCTCAGGGCCATGTCCAGTTGCCCCGGCAGGTCGACCAGGGTGATCTGCACCTCGGGGTCGTGCTTGCAGCATTGCAAGGCCCACTTGCCGGTGTTGCCGCCGATGTCCACCAGGCGCTGCGGGCGTTCGGCCAGCACTCGCTGCAACAGCTCGGGGAAGGCCCGGTCGCTGTAGTAGTGATCGAAGTTCAGCCAGCTTTGCCGGGCTTTTTCCGGGATGCTCGAGAGCCCCTGGTAGAGGGTCTGCCAGTCGCCGAACTCCTTCAGGCCGGCCGGCTGGCCCGTGCGGATCGCCTCGCTCAGGTGGCTCATGGCGCGGTAACAGACGTCGGCGGTGAAATCCATATTGGCGCGGGTCATGCCGTCATGCAGAAGGAAATGGCCCAGGCGCGCCAGGCGATAATTGCGGCCGTCCTCGGTGACGATGCGCGCACTGAGGGCCATGTCCAACAGTACCTTGACCCCGTACTCGCTGACGCCGCTACGCTCGGCGATCAGCCCCGCAGGCAACCCGCCATCGCCGGCCTGGTCGAGCACCTCGAGAATACCCAGGTCGCGCAAGCTCAATGCGGTTTGAAACGCGATTGGCGCAAAGGCCAGGCGCTGCGCTTCTTCCTTGGCCTGCAGGGCGGAAAGAGGGTCGTGCTGGTACCACTTCGCCATGGTCACTCCGATTGTTGGGCCAGAAACACAGAGCACCACAGGGGGGGCGCCTTGCTGGCAGCGCGAGTATGCGGGTTATTCAGGCAGTGCGCGGTAATAGCGTTTTTTATCGGCGCATTGTCACGGGGGCCTGCCCTCTCAGGCTGTTGAAAAACCACCTGCGTGGCCGATCCGGCTTTAAAAATGGCCTGCTATAGTCCGGCGTTATCGACGCCACCGTCGGTTCACCAGGGAAGGCCCGCATGCTGACCATCGAACGCATCTACCCCAAGCAACTCGACCAGAACAATGCCGACGACCAGAACACCCTGCGCATCCATCTGCAGCGTTATCGTTTCGCCGCTGCCTGCCTGAGCGGCGAGCGCATCCTCGACATGGCCTGTGGTTGCGGCTACGGCACCGCCTTGCTGGCCGAATTGCACCCGGACAAGATTGTGCTGGGGGTGGACATCGACCCGGCCGCCATCGCCTATGCCGAGGAGCACTACCGCCTGCCCAACCTCAGCTACCGCTGCGCCGATGCCCAGAGTTTCAGCGCCGCGCAGCGCTTCGACAGCATCGTCAGCCTGGAAACCATCGAGCACCTGCCAAACCCGCGGCAACTGGTCGCCAACTATGCCGCGCTGCTGGCCGAGCACGGCCAGGTGATCGCCTCGGTGCCCATCACCCCGACCCTGGACGGCAACCCGCACCACCTGCACGACTTCAGCAAAGCCTCGTTCCTCGCCCTGTTCCGCACCCATGGTTTGCGCCCGGGGCAGTCTTTCGAGCAGATCCAGTGGTGGCAATTCAAGGGCTTGTTCGTCAAACGCCCGATCAAGCAGCACCGCTCCGAAGGGGTGGGCAACGCCGTGCTGCAGTACTACCGCAAGCACCCCGCGTACCTGCTGCTGCGCCTGCGCTCGATGCTGCGCTACGGCTTCAGCAATCGCTACCTGACCTGCAATTTCAGGGCGCCCTGAACGCGGGTGGAGTTGCTGAGCGTGGGTAGCCGGCGGCTAAGGGTTGCAAGCCCCGTGGGTGGAGAGAGCCCCTATCCAGGGGGCAAGCAATGTAGTTGCACTGGCTTGGGTCGAACGGGTGAAAACGACCCAAAGCTGCCGGTCGTGACAGGCAACAACCGGCTTGCCGCCATTTCTCCTCTAGCCAACCATCCCCTCCCCACACAAGCCATGCCCCACGACAACCGGCCGGCGCTACGTTCGACGTGCCTGCTAAGGTGAAAGGCAGGATTCGCTCTTATCACCTCGGCGGCAGGAGGAAGGTAGATGGCCAGGCGTGCGGCGGGCAGTTCGGCGGCGGCCGCGGGGATTGCCCTGCAGGCGGCGGCGCTGGATATCTGGGCGCAGAAGTATTGCCTGCATGACCGTGACGGCCAGCCACTGGATGCCGATGTCGATGGCACCTGGCAGCGTATCGCCCGGGCCCTGGCCGAGGTGGAGGCGCCGCCGGTGCGCGAGCATTGGTATGCGGAGTTTCTCTGGGCGCTGCGCAATGGCGCTATTCCGGCCGGGCGGATCGTCGCCAATGCCGGCGCCGAGGCCTACAAACCGGCGACCTCGACCATCAATTGCACGGTCTCCGGCACCATCGCCGATTCCATGGAGGACATCCTCGGCAAGCTGGTCGAGGCCGGGCTGACGCTCAAGGCCGGCTGCGGCATCGGCTACGAGTTCTCCACCCTGCGCCCGCGTGGCGCCCTGGTGTCCGGCGCCGGGGCGCAGACCAGCGGGCCGCTGTCGTTCATGGATATCTTCGACAAGATGTGTTTCACCATCAGCTCGGCCGGCGGCCGCCGGGGTGCGCAGATGGCCACCTTCGATATCGCCCACCCGGATGTGCGCGCGTTCATCGACGCCAAGCGCGAGGATGGCCGTCTGCGCCAGTTCAACCTGAGCCTGCTGGTCGGCGACGACTTCATGCAGGCGGTGGAGACCGACGCCGACTGGCCGCTACTGTTCCCGCTGCATGCCAAGGAGCGCGCAGCGCTGGACCTCGACGATCCGGCCCAGGTGCGCTGGCGCGACTGGCCGTTGCACGACGGCTATTGTGTGCGCGAAGACGGCCTGGTGGCCTGCAAGGTCTACGCCACGCTGCGCGCCCGTGAACTGTGGGACTCGCTGATGGCGGCCACCTACGATTACGGCGAGCCGGGCTTCATCCTGATCGACCGGGTCAACCAGCAGAACAACAACTGGTGGTGCGAGGACATCCGCGCGAGCAATCCCTGCGGCGAACAGCCCTTGCCGCCCTACGGCGCCTGCCTGCTCGGTTCGCTCAACCTGACCGCGTTCGTCGAGGCGCCGTTCGCCGCCGACGCGCGCTTCGATTGGGACAGGTTCCGCCGCGTGGTGCGCATCTTCACCCGCCTGCTGGACAACGTGGTGGAGATCAACGGCCTGCCGCTGGCGGAGCAGCGTGCCGAGATTTTCGCCAAGCGCCGGCATGGCATGGGGTTTCTCGGCCTGGGTTCGGCACTGGCGCTGCTCAAGCTGCGCTATGGCAGCCCGCAGGCCTGCGTGTTCACCGAGGAGGTGGCGCGCGAGATGGCCCTGACCGGCTGGCAGGTGGGCCTGGAGCTGGCCGAGGAGAAAGGCCCGGCACCGCTGCTGGCCGAAGAGTTCGAGGTGACCGCGGCGATGCTGCGCAAGCGCCCGGAGATGGTCGCCGACGGCCATAAGGTCGGCGACCGCCTGCCGGGTCGGGTGCTGCACGCCAAGTATTCGCGCTACATGCAGCAGCTGGCCGAGCAGGCACCGCAACTGGTGGCGGCGCTGGCCGAGCGTGGCGCGCGCTTCACCCACCACAGCTCTATCGCACCGGCCGGCACCATCAGCCTGAGCCTGGCCAACAACGCCTCCAACGGCATCGAACCGAGCTTCGCCCAGTGCTATTCACGCAACCTGATCCGTGCCGGGCGCAAGGCCAAGGACCGGGTCGAGGTGCTCAGTTACGAGTTGCTGGCCTACCGCACGCTGGTCAACCCGCGTGCGCGGCCCGGCGCGGACGACCTGGCCGAGCGGCTGCCGGACTACTTCGTCAGCAGCGAGGACATCAGCCCCAACGAGCACGTGGACATCCAGGCCGCGGCGCAGAAATGGGTCGACTCGTCGATCTCCAAGACCGCCAATGTGCCCGCCGATTACCCCTTCGCGGCGTTCAAGGACATCTACCGGTACGCCTGGCGCCAGGGCCTCAAGGGCTGCACCACCTTTCGCTTCAACCCGGCGGCCTTCCAGGGCGTACTGGTCAAGGAGGCGGATCTGGCGCGCACCCGCTATCGCTTCGAGCTGGAGGACGGCAGCCTGGTGGAGTTGGCGGGCAACGAGGAGGTCGAGTACGACGGCGAAGTGCACAGCGCCGCCAATCTGTTCGAGGCCCTCAAGGAAGGTTATTACGGCAAGTATTGAGCGGAGTTGCCGCGCCGCTTCAGCGGCGGCCGGCCACGCGCATGGGAGCGGGTCATGGTGGTGAAGATCGAACAGCGCATCAAGGGCTTCCAGGTGGTCGACGAGGTCGAGGCGATGCAGCGCGCGGCTGCCGTCGAAACGCCCGCGCCGGTGCAGATGGACGAGACCCTGCAGCGTCCGGAGAGCCTGTTCGGTGTCACCTACAAGATCAAGTCGCCGCTGTTCGAGCATGCGCTCTACGTCACCATCAACGACATAGTCCTTAACGCCGGTACGCCCCACGAGCAGCGCCGGCCGTTCGAGATCTTCATCAACTCCAAGGGCATGGAGCATTTCCAGTGGATAGTGGCGCTGACCCGAATCATGTCGGCGGTGTTCCGCAAGGGGGGCGACTGCACCTTCCTGGTCGAGGAGCTGAAGGCGGTGTTCGATCCGCGCGGCGGCTACCTCAAGCGCGGCGGCGTCTACATGCCGTCGCTGGTAGCCGAGATCGGCGCGGTGCTGGAGCGCCACCTGATCGCCATCGGCCTGCTCGAGGGGCACGAGCTGGATGAAAGTCAACGCCGGCTGCTGGCGCAGAAGTGGGCGGTCTACCAGGCCAGCCA
>NZ_JBFIIG010000054.1:0-23278 GCF_041601375.1 Pseudomonas sp.
GAAGCCCAGTTGCATGGCCACGCTCAGCGGCGCGCAGCCGGTTTTCAGCAGGCCACGCGCCCGCTCCAGGCGGCGCTGCATCAACCAGGCATGCGGCGGCAAGCCGGTGGCCCGGCGGAACACCCGGGCAAAATGAAAAGGCGAGAGGTTGACCGCCTGGGCCAGCGCGGCCAGCGACGGCGGCTCGGCCAGCTGGCTGCTGAGCAACTCCTTGGCCCGCGCCACGGCCTGGGGCTCGAGGCCTGGCGCGCGGCCAGCGGGAACCTGCGCATGCCGCTGGAACAACGCCAGGATCGCCTCGCGCCAGGCGGTCTGTTGCTGCAAGGCACTGGCCCGGCTGTCCAGCAAGCGATGCAACTCGGCGAACATGCGGTACAGCTGCGGGTCATGCAATACGCTGTCGGCAAACGACGGCAGGCCGTCCGCGTCCAGTCCCAGCTCGGCCAACACCCCGAAGACCAGGCGGTTATCGGGGTAGAAACCGCGGTAGCGCCAGCCCTGCTCGTGGGCCCTGGAACCGGTGTGCAGTTCGTCCGGGTTGATCAGCACCATGCTGCCGGCCGGCGCCAGGTGGACGCCGCCGCGATGGCGAAACGACTGCGCGCCCTGCTCGATCACGGTGAAGACGAACCCCTCATGCACATGCGGGACGAAGCGCTGCTCGATGTAGTGGGCATGCAGCAGTTCGACCCCGCGCAACTCGTGCGGGGTCCAGAAGCGTGTCCGCTCGACCTCGGCTGCTGGCATCGCTCAACCGCTGAAAAGCGCCTCCAGCTGTTGCTTGAGCGCCGGCCACTGCTGGTCGGTGATGCTGTACAGCACGCTGTCGTCCAGCCGTCCATCGGCCAGCCTGCGATGATTGCGCAGCACGCCTTCGCGCTGCGCGCCGAGTTTTTCGATGGCGCGCTGCGAACGCAGGTTGCTGGCGGCGGTTTTCAACTGCACCCGGACCATGCGCCAGTTCTCGAAGGCGTGGCGCAGCATCAGGTACTTGACCATGGTGTTCAGGCCGGTGCCGTGCTGGTTGTGATCGAGCCAGGTCCAGCCGATCTCGGCGGCGGGCAGCGCCGGCATGAAGTCGCCGAAGCGGGTGGTGCCCACCAGTTGCTCGCCGAGGCGGATGACGAAGGGCAACGCCTGGCCTTCACGCTGCTCGAGCAGGCCCTGGCGGTACCAGTCCAGGCGCTGGGTGCCACTCATGTGGATCAGCTCCTGGCGGTTGGCTTCGGCCAGGGCAACCAGCGCCGGAATATCGCTATCGAGCATCGGTTCGATGCGTAGCGCACCGCGCTGCAGGGTAATCAATTGCGGCTTGAACATGGGGTCCCTCCTCCAACTAGGCGCAAGCGCGCCACGCTAACAGGGCAGACGCCCGACCACAATAATTACCAAAAGGTGGCGGCCGGCCGGCCTGCGACCTTGGTCGTGCCTGACGGCACGGCACTTTGCTGCGACACTGCTGAGGGTTCATTTGAAGTATTGTCTCGTCTTGGCAGGGGGCTGTGATCAGCACCTGACTTAAGACCAGACAAGTCCCATATAGTTTGCCGTCGGAGTACCCATGTTGCTGTCCAGCGGGCTGATCGCAGCGGTCGCCTTGACCTATATGGCCATCCTCTTCGCCATCGCCTTCTATGGCGACCGTCGCCGCACGCCCTTGCCGCCGCGCATGCGCGCCTGGGTCTACAGCCTGTCGCTGGCGGTCTACTGCACCAGCTGGACCTTCTTCGGCGCGGTCGGCCAGGCCGCCGAGCAGCTCTGGTCGTTCCTGCCCATCTACCTGGGGCCGATCATCCTCATGCTGTTCGCGCCCTGGGTGCTGCGCAAGATGGTGATGATCAGCAAAGAGGAGAACATCACCTCGATCGCCGACTTCATCGCCGCGCGCTACGGCAAGTCGCAATCGCTGGCGGTGGTGGTGGCGCTGATCTGCCTGGTCGGCGTGCTGCCCTACATCGCCCTGCAACTCAAGGGTATCGTCCTCGGGGTCAACCTGCTGATCGGTGCCGGCGCCGACTCCGTGGGCACCCGCGCCCAGGACACCGCGCTGATCGTATCGCTGGTCCTGGCGCTGTTCACCATCCTGTTCGGCACGCGCAACCTGGACGTCACCGAACACCACCGCGGCATGGTCCTGGCGATCGCCTTCGAGTCGCTGGTCAAGCTGCTGGCCTTCCTCGCCGTCGGCGCCTTCGTCACCTACGGCCTGTACAACGGTTTCGCCGACCTGCTCGACCAGGCCCGCAACACCCCAGAACTCGACGCGTTCTGGGCCGAGGCGGTGAACTGGCCGGCGATGATGACGCTGACCGGCATGTCGATGATCGCCATCATCTGCCTGCCGCGGCAGTTTCATGTGACCGTGGTGGAGAACATCGAGCCCAGGGACCTGCTCCTGGCCCGTTGGGTGTTCCCGGCCTACCTGGTGCTCGCCGCGCTGTTCGTCGTGCCCATCGCCCTGGCCGGGCAGATGCTGCTGCCGGCCGGGGTGAGCCCGGACTCCTTCGTCATCAGCCTGCCGCTGGCCCAGGCGCACCCGGCTCTCGCCGTGCTGGCCTTTATCGGCGGCGCCTCGGCCGCCACCGGCATGGTCATCGTCGCCTCGGTGGCGCTGTCGACCATGATCTCCAACGACATGCTACTGCCCTGGCTGTTGCGCCGGCAGAACACCGAGCGGCCCTTCGAGGCCTTCCGCTACTGGATGCTCACGGCGCGGCGGGTGAGCATCGTGCTGATCCTGCTGCTGGCCTATGTCTGCTACCGCCTGCTCGGTTCCAACGCCAGCCTGGCGACCATTGGCCAGGTGTCGTTCGCCGCCATCGGCCAGTTGGCCCCGGCCATGTTCGGTGCCCTGGTGTGGAAGCAGGCCAACCGCCGCGGCGTGTTCGCCGGGATGATCTTCGGCTCGCTGATCTGGTTCTACACCCTGATCATGCCCCTGGTGGCACGCAGCCTGGGTTGGTCGCTGGACAGCTTGCCCGGCCTGCAAGGCCTGCTCTATGCGCCGATCGGCTTCCAGGTCGATGCCCTGACCCGCGGCATGGCGCTGTCGCTGGCCGGCAATTTCCTGCTGTTCGTCTGGGTGTCCTACTTCTCCCGCACGCGGGTTTCCGAACACTGGCAGGCCGGCCGCTTCATCGGCCACGATTTCGGCACCAAGCCGAGCAATCGCAGCCTGCTGGCGGTCCAGGTCAACGACTTGCTGATACTCGCCAGCCGCTTCGTCGGCGAGGAGCGCGCCCGACAGAGCTTCATGCGCTGCGCCTACCGCCAGGGCCAGAGCTTCAACCCCAACCTGCCGGCCAACAGCGAGTGGATCGCCCACACCGAACGCCTGCTCGCCGGCGTGCTCGGCGCCTCCTCGACCCGCGCGGTGGTCAAGGCGGCCATCGAAGGGCGCGAGATGCAGGTCGAGGATGTGGTGCGCATCGTCGACGAAGCCAGCGAGGTGCTGCAGTTCAACCGCGCCCTGCTGCAGGGGGCCATCGAGAACATCACCCAGGGCATCAGCGTGGTCGACCAGGCGCTGCGCCTGGTGGCCTGGAACCATAGGTACGTCGAGCTGTTCGACTACCCGGACGGCCTGATCTATGTCGGCCGACCGATTGCCGAGATCATCCGCTTCAACGCCGAACGCGGCATGCTCGGCGACGGCAATGTCGAGGAAAGCATCGCCAGACGCCTGCACTGGATGCGCCAGGGCACCGCGCACACTTATGAGCGCACCTTCCCCAATGGACGGGTGATCGAACTGATCGGCAACCCGATGCCCGGCGGTGGCTTCGTCATGAGCTTCACCGACATCACCGAGTTCCGCGAGGCCGAGCGTGCGCTCAAGGACGCCAACGAAGGCCTGGAACAGCGGGTCGCCGAACGCACCCATGAACTGTCGCAACTGAACCAGGCACTGACCGAGGCCAAGGGCGTGGCCGAGGCGGCCAACCAGTCGAAAACCCGTTTCCTCGCCGCGGTCAGCCACGACCTGATGCAGCCGCTGAACGCCGCGCGGCTGTTCTCCGCCGCACTCTCCCACCAGGAGGACGCGCTGCCGCGCGAGGCCAAGGAACTGGTGCGCCACCTGGACAGCTCGCTGCGCTCGGCCGAAGACCTGATCAGCGACCTGCTGGACATCTCACGCCTGGAGAATGGCCGCATCACCCCGGAGCGCAATGCCTTCGTGCTCAACAGCCTGTTCGATACCCTGGGCGCCGAATTCAAGGTACTGGCCGCCGAATGCGGCATCGACTTCCGCCTGCGCGGCAGCCGCCTGCGCGTGGACAGCGACAGCAAGCTGCTGCGCCGGGTGTTGCAGAACTTCCTCACCAACGCCTTCCGCTATGCCAAGGGCCGCGTGCTGCTCGGCGTGCGCCGCTCGGGCGGGCAGCTGCGCCTGGAAGTGTGGGATCGCGGCCCGGGCATCCCGGAAGACAAACGCAAGGTCATCTTCGAGGAATTCAAGCGCCTGGACAGCCACCAGACCCGTGCCGAAAAAGGCCTCGGTCTCGGCCTGGCGATTGCCGACGGCCTGTGCCGGGTGCTCGAGCACCAGCTGGAGGTGCGCTCCTGGCCGGGCAAGGGCAGCGTGTTCAGCGTCAGCGTGCCGCTGGCCCGCAGCCCGGCGCCGGCGCCTCAGCGCGTCAAACAGGAGCTCAATGGCCAGCTGCTGACCGGCAGCCAGGTGCTGTGCATCGACAACGAGGACAGCATCCTCACCGGCATGCACAGCCTGCTGTCACGCTGGGGCTGCCAGGTATGGACCGCACGCAACCGCCTGGAATGCGAACACCTGCTCAGCGAAGACGTGCGCCCGCACCTGGCCCTGGTCGACTACCACCTCGACGAAGGCGAGACCGGCACCGAGCTGATGGCCTGGCTGCGCACCCGTCTGGGCGAGCCGGTGCCCGGCGTGGTGATCAGCGCCGACGGCCGCCCCGAGCTGATCGCCGCGGTTCACGCCGCCGGCCTCGATTACCTGGCCAAGCCAGTCAAACCCGCCGCCCTGCGCGCCCTGCTCAGCCGCCACCTGACGTTGCGTGGTTGAGCCGAATGACCCGCCAGGATGGCTGAAGCCCGCCAATAATACCGCCGTGGCGGGTTTCACCCGTCCTACGCAGGCCGACAGCCAATGGCCGGCCCAGCATCCGCGCGCATCCACAACCCTGACCTGCCGCAATACGTCGCCCCGGTGACTGACTAGACTGCCAGCATCAAGCCCCGCTCAAGGACGCCGCATGCCCGAGGCACTCGACACCCTGCTGAACCTCGCCAGCGCGCTGGCCATCGGCCTGTTGATTGGCGCCGAGCGTGGCTGGCACCAGCGCAAAGTAGAGGAAGGCGGCCGTGTCGCCGGCATCCGCACCTTTGCCCTCAGCGGCCTGCTTGGCGGCTTCGCCCAACTGCTTGGTGCGCACTTCGGTGAGGCGGCCTGGGCCGTCATCTTCGTCGGCTTCGCCGCCCTGGTAATCACCTCGTACGTGATCGAAACGGAACAGCACAGCGACCTGGGCATGACCAGCAAGGTGGCGCAACTGATCACCTTTCTGCTCGGCAGCCTGGCGGTGGCCGGGTATACGCCTCTGGCCGCCTCCGGCGCCGTGGCGGTGGCTCTGCTGCTGAGCCTGAAGCGAGTCATGCACTACTCGCTACAGCAACTGAGCGAGCTCGAACTGTCCGGTGCGCTCCAACTGCTGTTCATCTCCCTGGTCATACTGCCTGCCCTGCCCAATCAGGCTTATGGTCCCTGGCAGGTATTCAATCCCTATATCACCTGGTGGATGGTGGTATTGATCGCCGGCCTGGGTTTCGCCGCCTATGTGGCCATTCGCCTGGTCGGCACCCGCCATGGCCTGCTGATCACCGCACTGCTGGGCGGCATCGTCTCCTCCACCGCGATGACCGTCACCCTCGCCCGCCTGACCCAGGAGCGCGGCCTGCACGCCATGCTGGCCTGCGGGTTGCTGGCGACCTCGGCACTGATGTTCCCCCGTGTGCTGCTGGAAGTCGGCCTGGTCAACGCCCAGCTGCTGCCGCGCCTGAGCTGGCCGCTGGGCGTGGCGGCTCTGGTCTATGCGGCGGGCGCGCTGGTGTATTTCCGCCTGGCCGGCAAGCCGCTGGAGGAAAGTGCCGAACCGCCGCTGAAGAACCCCTTCGAGCTGGGCCCAGCCCTGCGCTTCGCCGCGCTGCTGGTGCTGATCCTGTTTCTGGTGGAAGGCGCGCGGCGCTGGTTCGGCGATGTTGGCGTGTACCTGGTGGCGCTGCTCTCCGGGCTTGCCGATGTCGACCCCATCACCCTGTCCCTGGCACGTAGCGCCAAGACCGAGCTGGCCCCCGAGGTCGCGGTGCACGGCATCTTCCTCGCGGTCCTGAGCAACAGCCTGGTCAAGGGCTTGCTGATCGCCCTGATCGGCGGCCGTCAGTTGGCCCTGCGCACCCTGCCGGTGATGGCCGCCGGCCTGCTGGCGGGTGCGCTGGTGTTGCTGCTGGTTTGAGCGCGCCCGGGCTTCCTGGGCAAACACCGGGTGGCAGCGCTGCGCCCTATTCCGCCGCCTCATCCAGCACCGCCACGCCGGCCGCCTGCGCGAGCAACTCGGCTGGCAGGCTCTTGCTCGCGCGGGCGCCGAGCAGTTTGAGATTCTCCACCCGGCTGATGATATTGCCGCGACCGTCGCACAGCTTGTTGCGCGCCGCGGCATAGGCCTTGTCCAGCTGTTGCAGGCGCGCACCGACTTCGTCCAGGTCCTGGATGAAGGCGACAAACTTGTCGTACAGCGCCCCGGCGCGCTCGGCGATCTCGCGCGCGTTCTGGCCCTGCCGCTCCTGGCGCCAGAGGCTGTCGATCACCCGCAGGGTCGCCAGCAGGGTGGTCGGACTGACGATCACGATGTGCTGCTCGAAGGCCTCCTGGAACAAGCCGGCATCGGCCTGCAGTGCCGCGGCGAAGGCCGCCTCGATCGGCACGAACAACAGCACGAAATCCAGGCTGTGCAGCCCTTCCAGGCGCTGGTAATCCTTCAGCGACAAGCCCTTCAAATGACCGCGCAATGACAGCACATGCTGTTTCAGGGCCTGCTGCCGGGTTGGCTCGTCTTCGCCGGCAATGTATTGCTGGTAGGCCGTCAGGCTGACCTTGGCATCCACCACCACCTGCCTGTCGCCGGGCAGCTGGATCAGCACATCGGGCTGGAAACGCTGACCGTCCGGGCTCTTCAGGCTGACCTGAGTCTGGTACTCGCGGCCCTTCTCCAGCCCTGCATGCTCCAACACCCGCTCGAGCACCAGCTCGCCCCAGTTGCCCTGGGTCTTCTGGCCTTGCAGGGCACGGGTCAGGTTGGTCGCTTCATCGCCCAGACGCTGATTGAGCTGCTGCAGACGCTCAAGCTCCTTGCCCAGCGAGAAGCGCTCGCGGGCCTCCTGCTGGTAGCTCTCCTCGACGCGTTTCTCGAAGGACTGGATGCGCTCCTTGAGCGGGTCGAGCAACTGGCCCAGGCGCTGCTGGCTGGTCTCGGCAAAGCGCTGCTCGCGCTCGTCGAAGATCTTCCCGGCCAACTCGGCGAACTGTGCCCGCAGCTCGTCGCGCGAGCCCTGCAAGTCGTCCAGGCGCTGCTGGTGGCTACCCTGCTGCTCACGCAACTCGGCACTCAAGGCCGCCCGCTCGGCGCTCAGGCGGCGCAGTTCGGCTTCCTGCTGCTCGCGCTGGGTGTGCCAGGCATGGGCGGCCTCGCGAGCGATCTGCCGCTCATGCTGGAGCAGTTCGGTCTCGCGCCGTTTGGCTGCCAACTCGGCTTGCTGGTCGGCCTTGATCTCGCTGATCTCGGCGATCTCCTGGCGGCATTCATCGAGCTGCGCACTCAAGCCGGCCTGGGCCAACTGGGCACTGCCCAGACGCTCCTGCAGCAGGCTGGATTCGAGTCGCGCACCGGCCGCGCTCCGTTGCAGCGACCAGGCCAGCGCCAGCAACGGCAGGCCGGCGACGGCCAGGCCGAGCAGCAGCACAGGTAGCTGGGAAGGTAGATCGATTGGCATAAGCGACTCCGCGCAAGATTGCCGGGCAGTATACCCAGCCCGCCCCCACGCAGAACGCTCAGACGCGGATCAGAGGCCGCTCAGAGGCAGGAAAAATATCAAAGGCCGTCGCGAGAGCGCCGTCGGGCGAGGGCAACAAGGCGCGCTACGTGAAATCGAGGGCGTTCTGCGAGCCAAATGACTGAAGTTTTGACTCGCTTCGCTCGCCCGGCGACGGTCGCAGCAGGCAAGCGATTTTTTCTCAGCCGTTCAGCAGCTGCCTGGCTTCTGCCGACCCCTGTGCCGCCGCCAGTTCCAACCAGTGGCGCGCCTGCAATGCTTCATTGCTGTGCGGCTGACTGTACAGCCGGCCAAGCTCCAGCTGGGCCCGGCTATCGCCGGAGCGCGCGGCCTGGCGCAGTAATCCGAGGCCGATACGCTGGTCGCGGGGATTGCCACAGTCGCGGCAGAGCAATTGCCCCAGCCGGCTCTGGGCCAACACCACACCCTGGCGCGCCGGCTGCTTGAGCAACTGACCGGCGAAACGCTTGACGCTGGGTGCCTGGCCGAAACGCGAGCTGTCGAGCAGCCAGAGCGCAACGCGCATCGGCAAGCGTGAACTGACGGAGGAGGATGCAGCGGATACACCGGGCAATGCGCGTGACATAAGAAGCAGCTGTAGCGGGAAAGGCGGGCACTCTACTCCTTTTTTCGCCGAGGTAAAGCCCCGATAAAGCGACTCTGCGACAAGCCAAAACCAATGCCTGTAACAATCCACAGAAGCTGTGGATAACTCAGTGGATAACATGGGAGCAAGGCGCCTGATCGCCTACCCCATGCGGGTTGAAGTCAAACTGATGATTTTTTCACCAACACAAAAAAACTATATTTTTCATTGACTTAAAAAATCATCATGCAGAATCAAGGATTTACGCCAATCACAAATTCAGCCTTGACAAGGCGCATCGCAATTGTGCACAAGTTTTTGCATGACGCAGCCAGAGCGCCCTGTTCAGGGGCAATACCGGCCCAAGACGCAGCCCTCAAGCGGTCTTGCCGCCATAATCAACGCCACATCCTGGAGCGCCCATCGCCAGAAGCCTCAGCAGCGGAAAACATCGACCACCACCGCCCCGCCATAGCCACGCCTGACGGCACCGCTCAAGCAAGTTACAGGCAAATACCAGCTATTTTCAGGCATATGGCCGCCAAACAACCGGGTATCGCCGGCCATTGGTGCAACCCTGCAACATGCCCTGTCATCCCTCGCCCTGCCGGTCAGTCCATCGAGCTGCGACTGATCGTCGCGGAGCGCCACCAACAGCAATAGCCATGGGCCACCGCCTGGCCGACGACCGGTACAGCAGTTACCCCCGACTCGCCACAGTTGATTGGCAGCCCCGGGCACATGGGTTAACGTCCTGGCAGCACTCAGAGGTTGTGGAAATATCGAGCGCCGTAGCGCAACGCCAGCCGTGGACGCCTGGAGGCGGTCGCAGTAGGCGAGAGTTTTTTTCACCACCTCTCAGCCCCTAGCCCAATGGAAATGTACTCATGATCAGCCGGCGTTCCGGGCTGCGAATCATCAGCGTACTCATGCTGCTGGTGCTGCTTGGCGGTTACAGCTACTTCAGTTGGCAGCGCCAGCTCGAGCGCCACGGGATTCGACAGCTCGACTGGCAGGGTGCAAGCCTGTCGCGCACCGGCATCGGCCTGGCTCGCCTCGACCTGGTGCAGCGCGACAGCGCCGGCAGTGCCCGACTCACCGCGCAAGATCTGCACCTGGGCTGGCCGCAGTTCGGCCTGACACCGCCCTTCTGGCAGCATATTCGCCTCGAACGCCTTGACGTGGCCTGGCAACCCGCCGCACAGAATAACCAGCAGGAGTCCAGCGCTGCGCCCGATCTGCAGCAACTGGCGGCGGCGCTGGCCTGGCTGCCGCTCAGCCTGCACATCGAGCAGCTCGCGGCCGAACTGCCCTGCGCCAGCGGGCGCTGCAGACTGCACGGCGACCTGCAACTGAAGCAGACCCGAGATACCCCGCGGACCCTGGAACTGCGACTCAACCTGCAACACCGCGAGCAACAGCTGGCATGGCACGCCCAACTGCAGGGCGACGCCCAGGCGGCGGATCTGCAACTAAGCCTGGCAGTCGACACACAACCCCAACTGAGCCTGCGCAGCAGCCTGCGCAGCAGCCCTGCCGGACCGGTATGGAGCGGCCAGCTGAGCGCCCCCGACCTCAGCCAGGCCGTGGCCTTGCAAGACTGGCTCAGCCAGTGGGCGCTGGCCGCCGACGCTCGACTGCCCAGCGCCCCGAGCGCCGCGCAACTCTCGGCGACCTGGCGACTCCAGCTGGCCTCCGGCGCCCTGAGCCTGGAACAACTGCGCAGCGCCAGTGGCCGAGTCGACGCCAGCGCCAGCCTGCCTGAACCCTGGCCCATCCCGGGCGCGGGCCGGGTGCAAGGCACCTTCGACGTCGCCGCCCGCGGCGTCGGCGGCCAATGGTTCGCCGAACACCTGGCCGCCGACCTGCAGCTCGATCGCGTGCCGGCCCAGTGGCTGAGCGCGCTGCCGGCCGCCTTGCACCCCGACTCGCTGCACCTGCGGATTCAACCCACCAGCCCACTCGCAGCGCTGCCCGGCAACCTGGTCGAACGCTCGCTGCCACTGGCGATCGGCCTGACCGGTAGCGGCGCCAGCCCGTTCGACCTGCAGGCCAATCTGGCCCTGGCCAACGCAGCGCCCTGGGCCGCACAGCTGAGCGAGGCGCGGCTCGAGCTCAGCAGCCCGGGCTTGACGGTCGACGCCTGGCAACTGCGCGACCTGACAGCAACGCTGCACTTCAACGGCTACCTGGACAGCGAGCAACTGCGCCTCAACCTGAGCAAAGGCTCGCAGCTCGAGTTGGGCCAGCTGAGCGGTGCGGAGCTGCGCCTGGCACAGCTCAGAGCCACCACCCAGGACCTGCAGCTGCATGCGCAGCACCAGGCCGGCAGCGTGTCGACGTGGCGCCTGCGGGGGCCCGCCATGCTGGCCACCCAGCGCCTCGAACAGCCAGCCCTCAAACCGCAAGGCTGGCACTGGCACGGCACGCTAGCGGCCAGCGAACAGCGGCTCGAGCTCAACGGCCAAGTCGTGGCGGACAGCGATCTGCAACTGGCCATGCAGCTGCAGCACGACAGCAGCCAGGGCCTGCAGCTGCAGGCGCAGCTTAGCGAACTGTTTCTGCGTGCCGGCAACCCCCTGAGCCAAACCCTGGCCGACTGGCCGGCACTGCTCGACCTCAGCAACGGCCGCCTGAACGGCAACGCCAGCCTCAGCCTCGCCCCGGGCCACGAGTTGCCCGAGCTACGCCTCGAACTCAGCGGCAAAGGCCTGGCCGGCATCTATGACCGCAGCGAACTCAGCGGCCTGGATGCGCGCTTGCAGCTGCGCCTCGATCAGCGCCAGCTCCGGCTCGAGCTGAGCGAGCTGCGCCTGGAGCAGCTCGACCCGGGCATGCCCATCGGCCCGGCGCTGCTACGCGGCAGCTACCAGGCAGCACGTGCCCAACCGGCCCAGGGCCTGCTCGAGTTGCAACAGGCCCAGGCCGCGGTCATGGGCGGCATGCTCCGGCTCGATCCGGGCCAGTGGGACCTGCAGCAGGGCACGCTGCTGTTTCCCCTGCACCTGCAAGGCCTCGACCTCAATCGGTTCTTCACCCTCTACCCGGCCGAGGGTCTGGCGGGCAGCGGCCTCATCGACGGCCAGCTGCCGTTGAGCATCGGCCCCGCCGGCATCGAGATCGAACAGGGCCAACTGCGCGCGCGCGCGCCGGGCGGGCAGCTGGCGTTTCATTCGGAACGAATCAGGGCACTGGGCCGCAGCAACCCGACCATGCAACTGGTGACGCAATCACTGGAAGACTTTCACTACACGACACTGACCAGTCAGGTCGACTATGATCGGCAAGGCAAATTGCTCCTGGCCATGCGCCTGGAGGGTCGCAACCCGGCCATCGAACGGGGCCGGCCGATCCACTTCAACATCAACCTGGAGGAAGATATTCCGACCCTGTTGGCCAGCCTGCAATTGACCGACAAGGTCAACGAGATCATCCAGCAACGGGTGCAGCAGCGTATGCTGGAGCGCAATGCAGCATCCCCGACGGAGCCTTAATCAAGGAGAAGCGCCATGCGCCTGCGTAGTTGTTTCGCCGCCCTGCTGATGGGCCTGCTGAGCGTAGCCTGTACCCCGACGGTACAGCTGGCGATGCCCAACGAGCCGATCAACATCAATCTCAACGTGAAGATCGAGCACGAAATCTACATCAAGGTGGATAAGGCGCTGGACAGCATGTTCAACGAGTCCAGCGGACTGTTCTAAGGAGCCACACCATGAGCCTGTCAAAACGCATCGCCAGCCTGCTCCTGCTGCTCAGCCTGAGCCTGCCGGCCTTGGCCCTGAACCTCAACGAAGCCATGTCCGCCCTCGGCGACGCCAAGGCCAGCGGCCAGCTCGGCGAAATGCCCAACGGCTACCTCGGCGTGGTCAAACCCGGCCCCGAGGTGGACGAAATCGCCCGCCTGATCAACCAGGCCCGCCGCGCCGAATACCAGAAACTGGCGACCCAGAACGACATTCAGCTCAGCGACGTGGAAGCCATCGCCGGCAAGAAAGCCATCGAAAAGACCCCACCCGGCCAGTACATCCAGTGGCAAGGGCAGTGGCGGCGCAAGTAGCTAAACGGAAAAGCCTGCACCGCAAAACCACAACCCCTGAGACCAGCGCCTCAGGGGTTTTTCGATATGGCGAGGATATTCCCCGAACAGATCCAGGTTGTCATAACGATCCCCCCATATATTCACCAGCTATTCATCAGCGTTATTCGACCACTACTGAACGAGTGGCGATGCACATTGTCTTACTTCGTGTAAGGTTACGTCTGAACTATCCCGCCAGACCCATTACGCCCGCTTGACCCTAGTGACGTGCGGCGTATGCCCCATGAGAAATCCAACCTTGATTGGGCTCGCCCTAGTGCGAGGCGTTCAGGTGCGCACGACACATGCAGGCGTTGTACTGCTGAAAATCCTGGTGGCGGCCGTGATGGCGGCCACCTCTGCCCACCCCGGGCATCGTATAAAAAGGAATTGCTAAATGTTAGTACGCATCATGGCTGTTGTTCTTGCGAGCCTGCTGATCTCAGGCTGTAGCCTGCGCCTACCCGGCATCGGCATCGATGTTGGCGGCCACGATGGTGGTGGCGGCTCCTCCCACTGCCCACCTGGCCAAGGAAAAAAGGGTAACTGCTGAGATTCGCTTGAATCGACCGCAGTATCCTCAACTCCAGAAAACCGGCATTCGCCGGTTTTCCTGTTTTGGCGCTCCGAATAGCGGACTGCTGTAGCGATGCGCTTCCGCCAGGGAGCAGCGCACCTACAGGCGGAACCAGCCGCACCGGTCAACCGGCTAGCGCGACGAGTCAGCCTGGAGCAAACCCCGAAAAGCAAAAACCCCTGAAGCTTGCACTTCAGGGGTTTTCAATATGGCGGGAAGATAGGGATTTGAACCCTAGGTGCTATCGCTAACACAACGGATTTCGAATCCGTCCCGTTCGGCCACTCCGGCATCTTCCCGTGGCGGCGCGCATCATAGCAGCACAAGCGCGTTTGGCAAAACCCAATCGGTAGATTTTTTCGCATGCTTTCAGATGCTTGCGCTGGCGCCTTGATGTGCACATGCGCTGGTAGCGCCCCGCGCGCTATCGAGGAGCAGGAGTTTCGCGGCTGAAGCAGCTCCTACCCCTGCCGTAGTGCAGCGCCCAGCAACCAGAAGAGGCGCCTGAGCGCCTCTTCTGTGTAACGCAGCCGCCGATCAGGTGGTCAGCCGGGTCAGCGCCTCGCGGTATTTGTCGGCGGTCTTCTGCGCGACCTCGGCCGGCACGGCGGGGGCCGGTGGCTCCTTGTTCCAGCCGGTGGATTCCAGCCAATCGCGCACGAACTGCTTGTCGAAGCTCGGCGGGTTCTTGCCTTCGACGTAGCTTTCGGCGGGCCAGAAGCGGCTGGAGTCGGGGGTCAGCACTTCGTCCATCAGGGTCAGGGTGCCGTTTTCGTCCAGGCCGAACTCGAACTTGGTGTCGGCGATGATGATGCCGCGGGTGGTGGCGTACTCGACGGCGGCGCTGTACAGGGCGATGGCGGTGTCACGCACCTGGGCGGCCAGCTCGGCACCGATGATCGCGGCGCACTGCTCGAAGGAGATGTTCTCGTCGTGGTCGCCAACGGCGGCCTTGGTCGAGGGGGTGAAGATCGGTTGCGGCAGCTTGGAGGCTTCCTGCAGCCCGGCTGGCAGCTGGATGCCGCAGACGGTTCCGCTGTTCTGGTATTCCTTCCAGCCGGAACCGACGATGTAGCCGCGCACGATGGCTTCCACCGCAACCGGCTTGAGGCGCTTGGCGACGACCGCACGACCCTCGACCAGCGGCAACTCGGCGGCCGGCACCACGTCTTCGACCTTGTCGCCGGTGAAGTGGTTGGGCACCAGGTGCGCCAGCTTGTCGAACCAGAAGTTGGAAATCGCGGTGAGGATCTTGCCCTTGTCCGGAATCGGCTCGGCGAGGATCACGTCGAAGGCCGAGAGGCGGTCGGTGGCGACCATCAGCATGCGCTTGTCGTCGATTTCGTAGAGGTCGCGGACTTTGCCCGAGTAGATTTTCTTCAGGCTGAGGGTGGAGGCTGTGGTCATATCGGGATTTCCGCCTTTAGCAAACGAAACAGGCGAAACCCACCGGGTTTCGCCTATCGGTATTACCGGTGCAGCAGTTACCTGCTAGCCGAGATGTTCCTGGATCAGGCCGAGGATGCGACGTGCCACGTCGGCCGGAGCCACGGTGTTCAGGTCTTTCTCCACGCTGACCTGGACGCTGTCGCCCACCGGCGTCAGGCGTACCTGATAGCGCTCGGCACGCGCATCGATTTCTTCCTTGTCCGGCGCGCCGCCGAACAGCTTGCCGAAGAAACCCGGCTCTTCGCCTTTCTTCTGCGCCCCTTCGGCCAGGTTGATGTAGTACACACCGAGGCTGCGGTTGAGGTCGTCGATGCGCACATCGGCCATCTCCAGGGAGCGACCGACGCCGGACCAGGCGCGATCGAAATCGGCGCCGAGGTTCAACACCGGGTTGCCGCTACCGTCTTCCGACAGGCTGACCCGTCTCGGTGCATCGAAGTCGCGTGCGGCCAGCAGCGATACGGAACCGCCCTGCTCGGCACTGCGCGCCATGCTCACCAGCATGTCGTCGAGCAACGCGGCTTCCAGGCTGGCATTGCCGCTGCCGCTGGCGAAGGCCACCTCGGCGCTGCTGCCGGCTGGACGCTCGGCACTGAGCACGAATATTTCGCTGGTATTGCGCTGCACGCCCGGCTCGATGCGCACCCGCACGCGGGTTTCGGCATCCGTCGCCACGCCCGACACACGACTGCTCAGGCGCTGCGCCATGGCCGAGGAAAGCTGATCGATGCGCTGCCACTCGGTGACGAACTCACCGGTCTGCGGCCGCTCGGCGGCGATCCGAAAGCCGTTGTCTTCGAAGAACTGACGGGCAAGCGGCCAGACTTCGGCCGGCACGCGCTGAGCGACCAGCCAACGCGACCCGCCGCTTTTCTGCAGGCTGAACTCGCTGGCATCGGCCCGCACGGCCAGCGCCTGCGGACGCGGAACCTCGAACTCCCCTTCGGCCGTGCTGCTGGCAACTTGCGGCGGCACCGGCAACAAAGGGTCGAGGCGTTTGGCCTCGACGTTGGCCGGCAGTTGCATGGGCGCGGTTTGCCGCGCCTCGAGGTAATCGCTGCCGCGATCGCGGAAATAGCCATCTTCACCATAGATCCAGCCACAACCGCTGGCGCTGGAGATGATCAGAGCAAGTGCGGAGAGTCCGCCCAGTCGCTTCATGCGTAGTATTTCCTCAATTAAACCAATACGCCGGTCTGGCGCAGGGCCTGACGCAGCGCTTCATGACAACGCGGGCTGAGCCAGGTCAGCGGCAAGCGGATACCGTCCGGCATCATGCCCATTTCATGCAGGGCGAACTTCACCGGAATCGGATTGGATTCGATAAACAAGGCCTTGTGCAGCGGCATCAGACGATCATTGATGGCCCGCGCGGTAACGGCGTCGCCAGCCATGGCGGCGGCGCACAGCTCGCTCATGGCGCGCGGCGCGACGTTGGCGGTCACCGAGATATTGCCCTTGCCGCCCATCAGCATCAGCTCGACGGCGGTGGCGTCGTCGCCGGAATACACCAGGAAATCCTTGCTCACCCGATCCAGGACTTCCTGGCCGCGCTGCAGGTCGCCGGTGGCTTCCTTGATGCCGATGATGTTGGCGATCTTCGACAGGCGCTCGACCGTTTCCGGCAGCATGTCGCACACGGTGCGACCCGGCACGTTGTAGAGAATCTGCGGGATGGCCACGGCTTCGGCGATATGCCGAAAGTGCAGATACAGGCCTTCCTGGGTCGGCTTGTTGTAATAGGGCGTGACCAACAGGCAGGCATCGGCGCCCACCTCTTTGGCGGCGCGCGTCAGTTCGACCGATTCACGCGTGGAGTTGCCCCCCGTGCCGGCGATCACCGGGATGCGGCCGGCGACCTGATCGACCACCCGTCGGATCACTTCGATGTGTTCGGACACCTCCAACGTGGCCGACTCGCCGGTGGTCCCGACCGCGGCGATGGCGTTGGTGCCCTCTTGCAGGTGGAAATCCACCAGTTTGCTCAGGCTGTCCCAATCGAGACCACCTTGTGCATCCATGGGCGTGACCAGTGCCACCATACTGCCCGCAATCATGCAACCACTCCTGCCGGAAAAAAGAGAGCGGTAATGGTACTGGCGCCACCCACCTTGCACAAGCGAAGGAAAAGGCCGATCGCAAGCGCCGTGACTGTCCGAGCGCCCCGGCATTCCTTTCAGACGAGCATTCCCCTGAGCCACGCTTTTCGCTACCCTTCCGGCTTTGCTCGGTACTCATAGTGGGCCGAGCGTTCATCGCTCTAGGAATGCTGCATGTCCACCCCCCCAGTTCGCGAACAATTCCTCGTCATCAGCGCACTCGGCCCCAACGCCATGGAGCTGACCAATGTGCTGTGCCGCACCAGCAATGAAAATCGCTGCGCCGTGATCAGTACCCGCCTGAGCCGTCATGGCGAGTTCAGCGCCCTGGTGCTGCAGATCTCCGGCAGTTGGGACGCCCTGGCGCGCCTGGAGTCGAGCCTGCCGGCCCTGGCCAAGAAGCACGGTTTCACGGTCAACGTGACGCGCAGCGCGGCGGCGGAAAATCGCCCCCAGGCCCTGCCCTACGTGGCCTACGTCAGCTCGGCCTACCGTCCGGACATCCTCAACGAGCTGTGCCAGTTCTTCATCGACCACAACGTCGAACTGGAGAGCCTGACCTGCGACACCTACCTGGCTCCGCAGACCGGCGGCACCATGCTCAATGCGACCCTGACCGTGACGCTGCCGGCCGGCACCCAGATCAGCTGGTTGCGCGATCAGTTCCTCGACTTCTCCGACGCCTTGAATCTGGACGCCCTGATCGAACCCTGGCGCCCACAAAATCCATAAGGAAGCTGTCATGGCCGTAGCACTCGACACCCCGGTTGAAGATTTCCAGGCACCGGCCACCAGCGGTCAGCAGATTCAGCTGTCGGCACTGCAAGGCCAGCAGGTGGTGATCTATTTCTATCCGAAGGACAGCACCCCTGGCTGCACCACCGAAGGCCAGGGCTTTCGCGATCACTACCCGGCCTTCCAGGCCGCCAACACCCTGGTGTTCGGCGTATCGCGGGACAGCCTCAAGTCCCACGAGAACTTCAAGTGCAAGCAGGCCTTCCCCTTCGAGCTGATCTCGGACAAGGACGAGGCGCTCTGTCAGCTGTTCGACGTGATCAAGCTGAAGAAGCTCTACGGCAAGGAATACCTGGGTGTCGACCGCAGCACCTTCCTGCTCGACACGCACGGCGTGCTGCGCCGGGAATGGCGCGGAGTGAAAGTGCCGGGCCATGTCGAGGCCGTGCTGGCCGCAGCCCAGGAGCTGAACAACGCCTGAAGCCGTACCGACAAAAAAGGCCGCTTGCCGGGAATTCCCGCAAGCGGCCTTTTTCGTTTGGGCCTGAACCGCTTATCGCCCGACGGCACCTATCCGGACAACTTGCCCTCAATCGCCCTGCAACGCCAGCTCCTTGCTCGGCCAGGCATTGAGCACGGCCTTGAACAGGGTCGCCAGGGGGATGGCGAAGAACACCCCCCAGAAGCCCCACAGCCCGCCGAACAGCAATACCGCGCAGATGATCGCCACCGGGTGCAGGTTGACCGCCTCGGAGAACAGCAGCGGCACCAGCACGTTGCCGTCCAGCGCCTGGATCACCCCATAGACAATCATCAGATAGAGAAACTGATCGCCGAAGCCCCACTGGAACAGCCCGATCAGCGCCACCGGCACCGTCACCACCACCGCGCCGATATAGGGCACCACCACCGACAGCCCCACCAGCAACGCCAGCAACGCCGCATAGTTGAGCCCCAGCACGGCGAAGGCGATGTAACTGACCACGCCGCAGATGATGATCTCGATGAACTTGCCGCGAATGTAGTTGGCGATCTGCTGGTTCATCTCCTGGGCCACCTGGGTGATCAGGGCGCGCTCGCGCGGCAGGTAGCCGCGAAACCAGGCGCCGATCACCGCGCTGTCCTTGAGGAAGAAAAACACCAGGATCGGCACCAGCACCAGGTAGATCATGATGCTGACCAGCACCGGCAGGCTGGACAACGAGAACGACAGCGCCCACTGGCCGAACTTGCCGGCCTCGCCGCTGATCCCCTCGGTCAGCTGTATCACCTGGGCATCGCTGATCAGGTTCGGGTAACGCTCCGGCAACAGCAGGAGCAACGCCTGCCACTCACCCAGCATGCGCGGCAGCTCGTTGAACAGCGTGATCAGCTGGCGCCAGAGCAGCGGCAGCAGTACCAGCAGGAACAACGCGAGTGCACTCATGAACAACAGGAACACCAGCAACACCGCCGCTATCCGCGGCAGGCGCATACGCTCCAGGGCATTGACCAGCCCTTGCATCAGAAACGCCAGCACCAACCCGGTCAGCACCGGCGCAAGCATGCCGCCGAGCGTCAGAACGCTGGCGAAACCGAGCACCAACAACACCGCCAGGACCACCGCCTGCTCATCGGAAAAATAGCGGTGCATCCAGTCGCGCAACACCTTAATCATCAACATTCCTTAGATCGAAACAGCCCGCGCAGGACGCGATCAGGCTTTACGCAACCAATAGCGGTAAACACCCGCCTCCTCCTCTTCACGCAACAAACTATGGCCGGCGAGACTGGCGAAGGCCCGAAAATCCCGTTGCGAGCCGGCATCCGTGGCGATGACCTTGAGCACCGCCCCGCTTGCCAGGCGATTCAACTCCAGCTTGGCCTTGAGCAGCGGCAGCGGGCAATTCAAGCCACTGGCATCCAGCTCGGCATCGCAGCCGCCAGCCCACTCAGGTACATCGTTCATTCGAACCCTCTCATCAATAAAAATATAAGCCTATATTTTTCAATGGCTTACCAAGACAGCCCAGGACCTGACAGGAGGATGGCGAACCGCCCAGGTGAAACCCTGTCGCGGCGATGGATGGGTCATCAGCTGCGCGGCCCGCCCATTCTGCGGCTGCTCCGAGCGCCCCGACTCGCGGCGCGACAGCATGGCAGCGAAGACGGCGGGCGCAGCCCCGAACAGCGCCAAGGATACCCAAGTCCGAGCCCCCCTGGCCAGGCAAGCGCTTGCCCGGCTACAGTAGCGACTTTGTTCGCCAAGAGCTTTGTGCATGAATGTTCTGCGCCCCATCCTGTTGACGCTCGCCTGCCTGGTCGCCCAGCCCGGCTTGGCCAGCGATCTACCGTCACTCGGCGACGCCAGCTCGGCGATCGTCTCGCCGCAGCAGGAACATCAACTGGGCCGCGCCTGGCTGAGCCTGCTACGCGGCCAGATCCGCCAGCTGGCGGACCCTCAGCTCAAGGATTTCGTCGAGAACAGTGTCTATCGCCTGGGCGAAACCAGCGAACTGCAGGATCGGCGCCTGGAATTCGTCCTGCTCGACAGCCCGCAGATCAACGCCTTCGCCGCGCCCGGCGGGATCATCGGGGTCAACGGCGGCCTGTTCCTCTATGCCCAGACCGAGGCCGAATACGCCTCGGTAATGGCCCACGAGCTCGCCCACCTGTCGCAACGCCACTTTGCCCGCGGCCTGGAGGCCCAGCAGCGCATGCAACTGCCGCTGATGGCCGCCATGCTCGCCGGGATCGTTGCCGCGGCAGCCGGTGCCGGCGATGTCGGCATGGCCGCCATTGCCTCGACCCAGGCGGCGGCCATCCAGGAGCAGCGGCGCTTCTCCCGGCAGAACGAGCAGGAGGCCGATCGCATCGGTCTGGTCAATCTGGAGAAAGCCGGCTACGACCCGCGGGCCATGCCAAGCATGTTCGAGCGCCTGATGCGCCAGTATCGCTACGACCGCAAGCCGCCGGAATTCCTCCTGACCCACCCGGTGTCCGAATCGCGCATCGCCGACACCCGCAACCGCGCCGAACAAGCCAAGGCGGGCGGCGTAACCGACAGCGTGCGTTATCAGCTGATGCGCGCCCGCGTGCAACTGATCTACGAGGACACCCCAGGCCTGGCCGCCAAGCGTTTTCGCGCCATGCTCGATGAGCAGCCCGAGCTGCAAGCCGCCCGCTACGGCCTGGCCCTGGCGCAGATCAAGCGCGGCCAGCACCAGCAGGCCCGCGAGAGCCTGCAACCGCTGCTGCAGGCGGCACCCGACGACATCACCTACAACCTGGCCCAGGTCGAACTGGACATCGCCTCCGGTCGCCTCGCGGAAGCACAGAGCCACGTCGAACGGCTCATGCACAACTACCCGAACAATTACCCGTTGAACCAGGCCCGCATCGACCTGCTGATGAAGCAGGGCCGCCCCCAGGATGCCGAGCGCGCCCTCGATGAGCTGCTGAAGCGGCGCAGCAAGGATCCGGATATCTGGTACCAGGTCGCCGAAGTGCGCGGCCTCAACGGCAACACCATCGGCCTGCACCAGGCGCGCGCGGAGTTCTTCGCCCTGGTCGGCGACTACGATCAGGCCATCGAGCAACTCGACTTCGCCAAACGCCGCTCGACCAACAACTTCCAGCTCGCCTCACGCATCGACGCGCGGCAACGCGAGCTGCTGGAAGACCAGCGCATCATCGAGCAGATGCTGCGTTAGTGTAATGACACCGTTGAAATGTCGGTTAATCGCGGCCTTACCCATGTACCGCGCCCCCCTGTAGGGTGGCTTAGGCGCACGCTGCCTATAGTGACGAACCAGCAAGATCCGTTGCGCCGCAACCCACCATTGGCGCAACGCAGGGAGAGCGCCTGGTGGGTTGCGCGGCGCGCCAGGATGGCGGTGCCTGATCCGCGCCGCTAACCTGCGCGGCCCGACCGAGGCGGCCCCACCCACCCTTGTATCTCGACATTTCAGGATTGACACGACGCCGACGGGCAATATTGCGAGGATGGCGAAGGCAGGAAAAATGCCGGGCATTGTCGCCAACGGCCTGAGGATCCGCCTCAGGTGCGCGCGAAGGCGGAAAACGCCTCGAGCACCTGATCGATGTCCGCGGCACTGACATCCAGATGGGTGACCATGCGCAGACGCGGCGCGGCGATCAGCCGGATCCCGCGCTCGGCGCAGAAGGCCTTGAGGGCGCCGGCCTGCTCGCCGAGCTGGGCATAGACCATATTGCTCTGCACCGGCTCGACCGCGTAGCCCAAGCCGCGCAGGCCGTCGGCCAGGCGTTCGGCATGGGCGTGATCCTCGGCCAGGCGCGCCACCTGGTGCTCCAGGGCATAGAGCCCGGCGGCAGCCAAGACGCCGGCCTGGCGCATGCCGCCGCCAACCACCTTGCGCCAACGCCGCGCCTTGCCGATCAGCTCGTCGCTGCCACAGAGCACCGACCCCACCGGCGCGCCCAGGCCCTTGGACAAACAGACCGAGACCGAATCGAAGTGCCGGGTGATGTCCCTGGCCGCCACGCCCTGCTTGACCGCCGCGTTGTACAGCCGCGCGCCGTCCAGGTGCAGGGCCAGGCCATGCCTGTGGGTCAACTCGCGGGCCGCGGCCAGATAACTCAGCGGCAGGACCTTGCCCTGCATGGTGTTTTCCAGCGCCAGCAGGCGGGTGCGGGCGAAGTGGAAGTCGTCCTGCTTGATGGCCGCCTCGACCTTGGCCAGGTCGAGCGAGCCATCGGCTTCGCCCTCGATCGGCTGCGGCTGGATCGACCCCAGCACCGCGGCGCCGCCGCCTTCATATTTATAGGTGTGCGCCTGCTGGCCGACGATGTATTCGTCGCCGCGCTCGCAATGGGCCATCAGGCCGAGCAGGTTGCTCATGGTGCCGGTCGGCACGAACAGCGCGCGGGCAAAACCCAGCTCGGCCGCCAGGTACTGCTCCAGGCGATTGACCGTGGGATCCTCGCCGTAGACGTCATCGCCCAACTCGGCCGCCAGCATGGCCTCGCGCATGCCCGGGGTTGGCTGGGTAACGGTGTCGCTGCGCAGGTCGATGACGGCCATGGACAGTTTTCCTTGAGGTGACGAAAACCCCGATGCTAAGGCGCCCCAGCTATGGGAACAAGGTACAGAGAGGCCAATAGGACGCAGAACAGATCAGCCCGGAGCTGCGCTGGAGCCTTTCGCGGACAAGTCCGCTGCCATAGGAGACGCTAGCACCTGTAGGAGTGGCCGGGCGGCGTTCCGCTTCAGCCGCGAAGCCGTGCTGTGCCGCGAAGAATTCGCGGCTAAAGCCGCTCCTACATGAACTAAATAATCCATAAAATCAATGATATACGGATTGTTTGATGAGAGATCACCCGTCGTCCAGACGCCGCGCTGTCGCGCAGCAAACTGGGGGCAATCGTGTCTGTCGGCTTGCGGGTACCTGTAGGAGCGGCTTCAGCCGCGAAGCTGTGCTGTGCCGCGAAGAATTCGCGGCTAAAGCGGAACGCCGCCCGGCCGCTCCTACAAAAAATCAATAATCAATAAAATCAATGAGATATGGGTTGTTTGATGAGAGCAGCCCTTTAGCCCGGATGAAATCCGCGAATAGATGCCGGCATATGCAGCCCCCCGGATTGCATCCGGGCTACAGATCGCACCCCAGCGGCCGATCAGGCCAGCGCCACGTTTTCGGCGGGGACGATGA